>NZ_JBFUKM010000003.1:0-512238 GCF_056400825.1 Allobosea sp. P4_H5
GTGTCGGATGCGCGCCGGCTGAAGACCCTCGAGGATGAGAACGCCCGCCTCAAGAAGCTGCTGGCCGAACAGATGCTCGACAACGCGATCCTGAAGGATGTCGCCGCAAAAAATGGTGACGCCCGATGCGAAGCGGAAGGCGGTGGCTCATGCCTGCACGGTGCATGCGGTGAGCCAGCGTCAGGCGTGCCTGGCCTTGACGATCGACCGCTCGACGGTGCGCTACACGAGCACCGGGCCGGACGATGCCCTGTTGCGCGAGGCGATGAGGACCGCGGCAGGAGAGCGCCGGCGGTTCGGCGACCGCAGGATCCACATCATGCTGGACCGTCAGGGCATCGTGATGAACCAGAAGAAGCTGCGGCGGCTCTATCGTGAGGAGAAGTTGCAGGTGCGCCGGCGCGGCGGCCGCAAACGGGCATTGGGCACGCGCAGGCCCATGCTCGTGCCGGATCGGGCCAATGCGCGCTGGAGCCTCGATTTCCTCTCCGACACGATCAGAGACGGTCGCCGCTTCAGGGCGCTCGCCATCGTCGACGACCATACGCGCGAGTGCCTCGCGCTCGTCGCCGACACCTCGCTCTCGGGCCTGCGCGTGGCTCGGGAACTGGATGGCGTCATTCGCCTGCGCGGCCGGCCGGAGACGATCGTGTCCGACAACGGCACCGAGCTCACCTCATTGGCAATCCTGCGCTGGTGCCAGGAGACCGGCGTCGCGTGGCACTACATCGCCCCCGGCAAGCCGACGCAGAACGCCTTCGTCGAGAGTTTCAACGGGCGCTTCCGGGACGAGTGTCTCAATGACACGCTGTTCTCGACGCTCGCCGAGGCCCGCAGCGCCACCACCGCATGGAAGGAGGACTACAACCGGCACCGACCCCACTCGGCCCTCGGCAACATCACGCCCGCCGAGTTCGCAATCAAATCCGCGTTGGAAAAACAGGCCGCCTGAGCCCAGAAATCAAACCCAGGACTCTCCCTCAGCTCGGAGGAGAAAAGGGGCTCAGATCACACCGGACACATCCTCGAACTTCAGTCCGAAGCGTGCCAGGTATTTGCGCAGCCTGTCGGCGTCGTTGCCGCTCGCCTTGGTCGTGCGCGAGACCGAGAACAGTTTGCGCCCCGCGGCGCTGAGCGTGCGGCTCTCGCTGCAGACTGCGATGACCGCCGCCAGCTGGGCGCGGTCGAACAGGTCAATCTCCTCCACCCGCGCGCTGCCGAGGATATCGGCCAGTCGCGTCTCGTGGTCTAGAGTGTTCGTCTGGCCCGCGCGCCAATGCGCAGACAACCGGTCGATCTCATCGCGTGCGGTCGCCTCGTTGATGCGCCCTTGCGGGGCCAGCGTCGCCATCCTCGTGATCGACGCCGAGAGGTCGCGGAAATTGGCGTGCCACGCGGCGTCAGGCGCGACGGCGAATTTGAGATAGAGCTCGCGCGCCTCCTTGTTGAACGTCACGTTCTGCCGCTCGCGTTCGGCAAAGCGGCGCAGCTCAAAATCCAGATTGGGCTCGATATCCTCCTTGCGGTCGCGCAAAGCCGGCAGGCGGAAGGTCCAGAGATTGAGCCGCGCGAACAGGTCCTCGCGAAAGGTGCCTTCGCGCACGCACAGGGAAAGATCCTTGTTGGTGCCGGCGATAAGCTGGAAGTCCGAGGTCCGGTCGCGGTCGGAGCCCATCGGCAGGAAGCGCTTCTCCTCGATGGCGCGCAGGCACATCGCCTGTTCGTCGAGCCCGAGCTCGCCGATCTCGTCGAGGAAGAGCACGCCCTTGTCGGCAGCCTTCATCAGCCCCGGCCGGTCGCTCTGGGCGCCGGTGAAGGCGCCCTTCACATGGCCGAACAGGGTCGACATCGCCTGGTCGCCCCGTAGCGTCGCGCAATTGACCTCGACGAACTCGCCCGGGACCTGATGCTGCGCCTTTTTCAACTCGTAGATGCGCCGCGCGAGTTGCGACTTGCCGGCTCCGGTCGGCCCCGTAAGCAGCACCGGCGCGCGCGAGCGGATCGCGACCTTTTCGATCTGGTCGATCATCGCGTTGAAGGCGGCGCTGCGAGTCGCGATGCCAGACTTCAGGAAGGAGGTCGCTTCCTCATGCTCGGCCGCGAACCGCGTCGCGATGGCGTCATAGCGCGAGAGGTCGAGATCGATGATCGAATGATTGCCGGCATAGTCACTGGTCTCCGGGCGCCCGCGCGGCGGCGAGAGCTGGATCAGCCGGCCCGGGATGTAGTGGGCCTCGGTCAAGAGGAACCAGCAGATCTGCGCGACATGGGTGCCGGTGGTGATGTTGACTAGGTAATCTTCACGATCGGGATCGAAGGCGTAGGCGCGGGCGAAATCGCGCAGACCGGTATAGACCTCGCTGAAATCCCAGGGGTCGGCCATCTCGATCAAATGCTGCCGGACCTCCGTCGCCGGCGATACCTTCTCGATGTCGGCGATGATCTCGCGCGCCAGCCCGGCCGAATTGGCGCCGTGGAGCAGTTCGAGGCGATCGATGAAGAGCCTCTGCTGCTGGCAGAGCCCGATCGTCGGGCGCCAGCGCTTCCAGCGTTCGCCCCGGCCGGCGTCGAGGGTGGTTCCCAGAATGCTGATGGCGACGCGGCGGCGCACGATTTTTGACCTTATCTCATGCTCTACAATTTTATCTTATGAGATAAATTATTCTGGCGACAGTGCCCTCGCCAACTGCAATGTGTGTGCAGTATGAAAATTTTTATCATCATTGTTTTCAATGGTTTGATTGGCTCTCAGCCGTAAATTCATCGCCTCCGATCCAGAGTTGGCACGAAGCCTGAAGTGATCGGCTCGTGAAAACGAAGGATGAAGACGATGGCAAACAAATCCGTGTTTGCGACGATGGCAGGGCAGCTGCTCCCGCACACCGACGCCAGGAACCATGAAGGGGCGCTGGCTTACGGCCTGTCGCCTCGGCAGGTCCTGGCGCAGCTGGCGGCGACGGGAACGTTCAACGCGACCTTCTATGCCGGGGCGCGGGAGCAGCTGACCGAAGTGCTGGAGCTGGCCTGGCAGGTCGAGCCGGAGTTCCTGGCGAAGACCGCGGTGTTCGCCTTCGAGAAGGGCTACATGAAGGACATGCCGGCGCTGCTGCTCGCAGTGCTGTCCTGCCTGCATGGCGACGAGTTCGGCCGCGCATTCCCGCGCATCGTCCGGAACGGCAAGATGCTGCGCAACTTCGTGCAGGTCATGCGGTCCGGCGCGACTGGGCGTAAATCGCTCGGGACGCGGCCTAAGCGCTTCGTCCGGGCCTGGTTCGAGCAGGCGAGTGATGTCGAGATCATGCGCGCCGCGGTCGGTAACGAGCCGTCTTTGGCCGATGTGATCAAGATGATGCACCCGAAGCCGGCATCGGCAGCGCGTGCGGCGCTCTATGGCTACCTGATCGGCAAGCCGCACGACGTGCTGGCGCTGCCCGAGCTGGTCAAAGCCTTCGAGGCGTTCAAGCGCGACCCGTCGCTGCCGGTGCCAGCGGTGCCGTTCCAGATGCTGACCGCATTGCCCCTGACTAGGGAGCACTGGGTCCAGATCGCTGGGACGGCCAGCTGGCAGATGCTGCGCCAGAACCTCAACAGCTTCGCCCGCAACGGCGTGTTCGAGGTCGAGGGGTTCGCCGAGCAGCTGGCGAGGCGGCTGCGCGATCCGGAGGAGATCCGGCGCGCTAGGGTGTTCCCGTATCAGCTGATGGTGGCCTTCACCATGGCTGACGCGGCGGTGCCCAAGGTCGTGAAGGAGGCGTTGCAGGACGCGATGGAGATCGCGCTCGCCAACGTTCCCGAGATCGACGGCCGTGTCGTGGTCTGCCCGGACGTGTCGGGCTCGATGAGCTCGCCCGTGACGGGGCACCGTCAGGGCGCTTCGAGCAAGGTGCGCTGCATCGATGTCGCGGCCCTGGTGGCGGCGGCGTTTCTGCGAGCCAACCGCATGGCGAGGGTGCTGCCGTTCGAGCAGGATGTGGTCGAGATAGACCTCAACCCGCGCGATGCGGTGATGACCAACGCGGCCAGGCTGGCGGCGATCGGCGGCGGCGGGACGAACTGTTCCGCTCCGCTGGAGCGGCTGGCGCAGGAGAAGGCGAAAGTCGATTTCGTCGTCTTCGTCTCGGACAACCAGTCCTGGGTGGATGCCTCCGCGCATGCACATCAGGGCACCGCGACGATGCAGGCGTGGAACAAGGTGAAGATGACGAACCCGCAGGCGAAGCTCGTCTGCATCGACATCCAGCTCTACGCCACGACGCAGGCGAAGAGCCGAAGCGACATCCTGAATGTCGGCGGCTTCTCCGACCAGGTCTTCGAGGTGATCGCCACGATGGCCAAGGCCGAGACCGGCGCCGACCATTGGGTCGAGCAGATCGAGGCCATCACGCTATAGGCCCCCGGCGGCAATCCGGCCGCCGGGGTTTCGGGAAGGATTTCGAACGAGGCATGACGAATGCCGATGGGACTACATGGTCGCGGGTTCGATCCCCGTCGGGTCCATCATCTGCGGGCCCGTAGCTCAGTGGTAGAGCGTGCGTCTCGTCTTCCCTTGTCGTCATGACGAAAAACCGGATCGAGAAGAAGGTAACAATTGGGCATGACGAATGCCGATGGAACTACAGGCTGTAACCCTCCAGGTCGCGGGTTCGATCCCCGCCGGGTCCGCCATCTGAGGGCCCGTAGCTCAGCGGAAGAGCAGGTGTCCGTCGCAAGACGGACGATGTTTCATCACCACTTGTCGTCATGACCTCGAACGAGATTGGAGACGAAGACCAGACAACACCCGGCGAATGCAGGCAGGACTACAGGGAGAGCAACCGCGGCAAGGGCCGCGGCGGGTCGGACGTTCAAATCGTCCCCGATCTTCACCGGAAGGTTCGGTAGCTCAGTAAAAGCATCTTGCCGCCCCTCGTCGCCGGGACCGAACGACATGGCGAATGCCTGCGGGACTACATCGGTATTGGTGGTTCGAATCCGCCCCGCTCGCCTTCGGGCTTGCGGAATTGTCTCGCAAATCCTGGTCGCCATGACCGCTTCGGAACGGCTGAATGCAGACGGGACTACAGGTAGACGCGGCCTGCTCCGGCAGGTGCCGAAAGGCGTGAAGGTTCCAATCCTTCCCTCGCTCCGGCGAGGTGGCGGAAATTGTCTCGTGACCCTCGTCAGCTGATCCGATCGAAAGCTGAGATGACTACTGGAGTGCATGCCGCCGCACGGCGGAGGCAGGCGGAAAGAGAGAGATGATGACTGACGTTCTGAGTGGGCAGGATCTGATCGATGCCGGCGTGAAGCAGGGCAAGTGGTTCGGCCGCGCGCTCGCGGCCGGAAACGCATTGCTGGAAAAGGGCGGCTCCTTCGAGGAGGCGATCGCGGTTGCACGCAGCTTCGAGCCGCCTCCGGCGACGCCGCTCTACGCGGCAGGGACTGTGCCGTTTCATCTGAACATCGAAGCGGAGACGCCGGAGGAGGCGGCGAACGTCGAGTCCGTGGTGCTCAGCATGACCGAGTTGATGCGCACCCCGGTGATCCGCGCCGGTGCGGTGATGCCCGATGCCTGCCCAGCCGGCCCCGTCGGCACGATTCCGGTCGGCGGCGTCGCAGTCTCCGAAGGCATCCATCCCGGCATGCATTCGGCCGACATCTGCTGCTCGATGGCGATCTCGGTGTTTCCCGGCGTCGCGCCTGCGACGCTGCTGGATACGGTCCAGGCCGTCACGCATTTCGGTCCGGGCGGGCGTCCGCGCGGCCAGCAGATCCGGCCGCCGGCTGAGGTGATGGCGCGCTTTGCGGCGAACCCGCTGCTGAGCGACATCACCAGCGCCGCGATCGAGCATTTCGGCACGCAGGGCGACGGCAACCACTTCGCCTATGTCGGGACACTGAAGTCGAGCGGCGAGACGGCGCTGGTGACGCATCACGGCTCGCGTGGCCCCGGCGCCCGGCTCTACAGCAAGGGCATGCGGGCGGCGGAGAGTTTCCGCCGGCTGCTCTCGCCCGAGACGGCGCCACAGAACGCCTGGATTCCGGCTGATACGCGCGAAGGCGACGAATACTGGGACGCGCTGCAGGCCATTCGCGAATGGACGAAGCAGAACCATCTCGTCATCCACGACATGGCGGCCGAGCGGCTGTCGGCGCGCGCCGCTGACCGCTTCTGGAACGAACACAACTTCGTCTTCCGGCGTTCGGACGGGCTGTTCTACCACGGCAAGGGGGCGACCCCTGCCTTCGACGGCTGGGCTGAAGACGCGACCGATCTCACGCTGATTCCGCTGAACATGGCGGAGCCGGTGCTGATCGTGCGCGGCAAGGATGCGGCTAGCGGTCTCGGCTTCTCGCCGCATGGCGCTGGGCGGAACTTCTCACGCACCCAGCACAAGAGGCGGCTGGCGGGACGCACCGACACGGAGATATTCGCGGAGGAGACCAAGGGTATCGATGCACGCTTCTTCTCCGGCGTCACCGATATCTCGGAGTTGCCGAGCGCCTACAAGAGCGCGGCCTCGGTGCGTCGGCAGATCGAGCACTACGGCCTGGCGGAGGTCGTCGACGAGGTGCTGCCCCATGGCTGCATCATGGCTGGTGACTGGGAGAAGGATGCGCCCTGGCGGAAGAAGAAGCAGCGACAGCAGGAGCAGGGCGCCGGCCGAGCCTGACACGTTCGGCCATATCAGAAGTTGAGATAGCGCGGCGGCGCCAACACCGTCGCCGCGCTATTGTGCGTGCAGGATGTGACCCTGTTGTGCCTTGAGTCGCGACCATGAGCGCAAACCAGGTTCGGCGCTCAGTTAGTCGTTGATTTCAAAGGAAGAAATTGGAGTCGTTAGGCGACGAAACCCAGCTTCGGAGGGCAACGCTCTATCCAGCTGAGCTACGGGCGCTTTCCGTGGAGGCTGGATAGCCGATCCCCGCTGCTTCGGCAATGCGGGATTTGCGATGATGCGGTTCACGCTGCGGGACCGGTCCCGCACCAGAGTGCCCCATATCGAGCGACAGCACGGGAGACCCGCCGATTTGGAGAACGGAGTGGACGGCTTCGAGATCGAGGAGGTCTTCACCGAGGACGGCGACCTCCTCGTGCTCTCGTTGGGCTTCGCGTCGGCGGGCGATCCGTTTGATATCCTGCATGTCGCATGTGGCCGGCAGCGCGGCGGCCGCCAGCCGCCGCGGGTCGAAGGCCTGCTCTACCTCGAACGCACCGACCAGGATCTGGCCTGCGACGGCCGCGAGGTGATCCGGCTGGCGGCGCGTCTCGACCGTGTCGAGCTCGTGCTGAGCGAGGAAGGCGCGCGGCTGCTGCAGCTGCCGCGTCTCGTCCGGTTCCGCTTCGGCGCTCGTCCCGAACTGCTTCCGATCGCGCTGGCTCAGCTGAAGGCCATGGCGGCCGCGGGACAGGATTGCATCGTCATCGACGGGCCGGCGTGACGGCCCGTCGGCGCCCGGGCCGGCTCAGGCCTGCTCCTCCTTCGGGCGCGTCGATGGCCGCAGGCGCTCGCGCAGCCCTTGGAAGATCACATAGAGCGCCGGGATCACGAAGATGCCGATGAAGGATGCCGCGAGCATGCCGCCGAAGACGGGCGTGCCGACATCGCGCCGGGCGAGTTTCGACGGCCCTTCCGCGATCACTAGCGGCAGCAGGCCGAGGATGAAGGCGAAGGAGGTCATCATCACCGGACGGAAGCGCAGGCGCGCGCCTTCGGTCGCCGCGTGCAGCAGCGGGTGGCCCTTCTCGCGCAGCTCCTTGGCGAACTCGACGATGAGGATGCCGTTCTTGGCGGCGAGACCGATCAGCACGACGATGCCGATCTGGGCGTAGAGATCGAGCGTCAATTTCGCCAGGACGATCGCGATGAAGGCGCCGAGGACGCCGACTGCGACCGAGAGCAGCACCGGCACAGGGATCGTCCAGCTCTCGTAGAGCGCGACCAGGAAGAGATAGGCGAAGAGCAGCGCGAAGGCGAGGATGATCCCCGTCTGCCCCTCGGCCCGCTTCTCCTGGAAGGAGACGTCGGTCCATTCGCCGCGATAGCCCGGCGACAGGGTCTTGGCTGCGACCGCCTCCATCGCCTTCAGCGCCTGGCCGGAGGAGACGCCAGGGGCGGGCGAGCCCTGCAGCGTCACCGCCAGGCGGTTGTTGTAGCGGATCAGCGCCTGCGGGCCGACCACGACCTTGGCCTCGACGAAGGAGCGCAGCGGCACCATGTCACCGGATTTGCTGCGGACATTGATGCGGTAGATGTCGTTGACCGAGGCGCGGTCGGTGCCTTCGGCCTGGACCTGGACCTGCCAGGTGCGGCCGAAGAGGTTCATGTCGTTGACGTAGTAGCCGCCGAGCGAGGCCTGGAGGGCCTGGAAGACGTCGCTCAGGGCGACGCCGAGGATCTGGACCTTGTCGCGGTCGATGTCGAGATAGATCGACGGCGCCGAATCCGAGAAGGTCGAGAACACCCGCCGCAATTGCGGGTCCTGATTGGCGGCCACCGTCAGGCCGCGCAGCGCCTGGCCGAGCGCCTTGGCGTCGGAGGAGCCCATGTCCATCAGCACGTAGCTGAAGCCGCCGCCGCTGCCGAGGCCGATGATCGGCGGAGGCGCGACCGGGACGACATTGCCGTCGCGCACGCTGCGGAACTTCTGGGCGAGCCGGGCGATGACGGCCGAGGCCGAATCCTCCGGGCTGGTGCGCTGGTCGAACGGCTTCAGGGTCACGACGAAGAAGCCGGCATTGGGCTGGGAATAATTGTCGATGAAGTTGAGGCCGATGACCGTGGAATAATCGGCGATCGCCTTCTCGGTCTTGAGGATGCCCTCGACCTCGGCGGCGAGCGTCGATGTGCGGCCGATCGAGGCGCCGTCGGGCAATTGCGCAACGACGAAGAAGGCGCCCTGGTCGTCCTCCGGCAGGAAGCCGGTCGGCGTGACCCGGCTCATGGCGTAGATGCCGGCACCGAAGGCCGCGGTCAGGGCAAGGCTGATGGCCGAGATGCGCACGAGACGCGCCACGCCGTTGCCGTAACGGTCGCGCGTCCAGTCGATGCCGCGCATGATATGGCCGATCGGCCCGCGCCGCGGTCCGTGATGCGGCCTCAGCAGGATGGCGCAGAGCGCCGGCGACAGGGTCAGCGCGTTGATCGCCGAGAGCACCATCGCGACCGCGACGGTGACGGCGAACTGGCGGAAGAGCTCGCCGGAGATGCCGGGAATGAAGGCGACCGGCACGAAGACCGAGAGCAGAACCAGCGTGATCGCGATGATCGGGGCGACGATCTCGCCCATGGCGCGCTTGGTCGCCTCGGCCGGCGAGAGCTCCGGATGCTCCTCCATCACGCGCTCGACGTTCTCGATGACGACGATCGCGTCGTCGACGACGATGCCGATGGCGAGGACCACCGCGAGCAGCGAGACGGTGTTGGCGGAATAGCCGATGGCGTTGAGCACGATGAAGGCGCCGACCAGGCTCACCGGCACGGCGATGGTCGGGATCAGCGTCGCCCTGAGATTGCCGAGGAAGATGTAGACGACGAGCACGACGAGGACAAAGGCCTCGATCAGCGTCTTCTGGACCTCGTGGATCGTGGCGGTGACGAAGGCGGTCGGGTCGTAGGTGACCTTCCAGGCGAGGCCGTCGGGGAAGGACTTCTCGAGATCGCCGATCGTCTTCTTGACGGATTCGAGGGCTGTGAGGGCGTTGGCGCCGGGCGCCTGGTAGACACCGATCAGCACGGCCGGGCCGCCGTTCAGGCGGGTGTCACGGTCGAGATTGGCGGCGCCGAGCTCGAGGCGCGCCACGTCGGAGAGCCGCAGGACCGAGCCGTCGGCATTGGTGCGCAGCACGATCTTGCCGAACTCCTCCGGCGAGGTCAGGCGGCCCTTGGTCTGGATATTGAGCTGGAGCTGCTGGTCGTCGGAGATCGGGCGGGCGCCGATGCGGCCGACCGCGGCCTGCGCGTTCTGGCCCTGGATGGCGGCGATGATGTCGCCGGTGGTGATGTTGAGGCCGGTCAGGGCGTCGGTGCGGACCCAGGCGCGGATGGCGTAGTCCTGCGCGCCGAAGAGCGAGGCGTCGCCGACGCCGGCCGTGGACTTGATCGCATCGAGCAGGTTGATGGTCACGTAGTTCGAGACGAAGAGCGTGTCGTAATTGCCCTTCGGCGCATAGACGGCGATGACGCCAAGCAGGGCCGAGGACTGCTTCTTGACGACGACGCCGCTGCGCTGGACCTCCTGCGGCAGCTTCGACAGAGCGAGCTGGACGCGGTTGTTGACGTTGACGTTGTTGATGTCGGGATTGGTGCCGAGCTCGAAGGAGACCTGCAGCGAGTAGCTGCCGTCATTGCCGCTGACGCTCTTCATATAGAGCATCTTGTCGGTGCCGACGATCTGGGCCTCGATCGGCTGGGCGACGGTCTGCTCGACCACGGCGGCCGAAGCGCCGGGATAGGACGCCCGTACCGAGATCTGCGGCGGCACGATGTCGGGATATTGCGCGACGGGAATCGCGAAGAGGGAGATCAGGCCCGCGATCGTGGTGACGAGCGCGATGACGATCGCCAGCCGGGGCCGGTCGACGAAGACGGAGCTCAGCATGAGGTCAGCTCCGGCCGGTCGTCAGGGTCACGGGCGAGGCCAGCACCGGCACGCCGGGCCGGAGGTTCTGCAGGCCCTGGATGACGATCTGCTCGTTGCCGGAAAGGCCCTGGTCGATCGCGACATAGGAGCCGGCCTCGGCCCCGACCTTGACCCGCTTCACCACCGCCTTGCCGTCCTCGACGGCGAAGACATAGGAGCCCTGCTGGTCGGCGATCAGCGCCGATTGCGGGACCAGCACCTTCTCCTCGCTTTGAGGCGCCTGGACGCCGACGCGAACGAGCGTGCCGTCGAGGAGCTTGCCCGCCGGATTAGGCAGAGTGGCGCGGACCAGCACGGTGTCGGTTGAACGCTCGACGGAGACATCGACGAAGTCGACGCGGCCCTTCTGGTCGTAGGTCGAGCCGTCCGAGAACTTCAGGCTGACAAGCGGGGCCTGGCCGTCCGCCGGCAGGCGGTTCGTCTTCAGCGCCAGGAATTCGCGCTGGCTGACCGGGAAGGTGACATACATCGGGTCGTCGCTGACGATCTGGGCCAGCACACCGCTGTCGGGGCTGACGACATTGCCCTTGGTCACCTTGGTGCGGCCGATGCGGCCGGCGATCGGCGCCTTGATCTCGGTGTAGCCGAGATTGATCTGGGCGGTCTTCAGATTGGCGGCGGCCGTGGTCTCGTCGCCCTGCGCGCCCTTCTCCTCGGCGACACGCTGGTCGCGGATGGCGACCGAGCCGGCATTGGTCTTCAGCAGGTCCTCGGCACGCTGGCGCTGCACCGTGGCGTTCTGGAGGGCGCCCTGGGCCTTCTCAAGTGCGCCTTGCGCCTGCTCGACTGCCGCCTCGAACGGACTGCGCTCGATGCGGAAGAGCGGAGCCCCCGCGGCGACGGTCGCGCCGTCCTTGAACAGGACCTCTTCGAGATAGCCGGTGACGCGGGCACGGATGTCGACACGGTTCACCGCCTCGATCCGCCCGACGAAATCGGCGGTCTGGGTGATGGCGCGCTTCTCGGCGATCACGGTGCCGACGGGAACGGCGGTGGGCGCCGGCTGCTGGGCGAGGGCGCCCGCGCCGAGGCCGAAGATGAGGAACACCGCGAGCGTCGGGGAGGAAAGGCGCAAGGCCGTGGAGCGCTGCGCATGCGCCATCCGAGACCGCTCAGACATTCGTTGACCCCTTAGCCATTGTTCGCTCCGTCCAATCAGAAGGCACGGAGCGAGCTATCCATATCCTGCGTCGATACTGGGCACATTCCTCCGAAAACGCTACGGTCTTGTTACGCGCCTGCGTTGCGTGCCCGGTTTTCATCATTGCCCTGGCGTGAATGCGCTCACGACAATCTGTCGAAGCTGTCGGTGCGCGCGAGGTCCCAGTTGCGGCGATAGAAGGCGTGCTCGCAGAGCCCGGTCAGCAATTCGCCCGGCTGCAGGAAGACGTGCAGATCGGAGAACAGGCGGATCTCGGTGGCGCTGACGCGGCGCACGAGATGGTGCGGGCCGAGCTCTTCGGGATGGGTCAGGCCGGCCGCCGCCAGCATGTCGGCGAGCGCGTGCAGCGTGTTAGCGTGGAAGCGATGGACGCGCTGCGCCTTGTCCGGCACCACCAGCGCCCGCTGGCGGACGGCATCCTGCGTCGCGACGCCGGTCGGGCAGCGATTGGTGTTGCAGGACAGCGACTGGACGCAGCCGAGCGCGAACATGAAGCCGCGGGCGGCATTGGCCCAGTCGGCCCCGATGGCGAGCACGCTGGCGATGTCGAAGGCGCTGACGATGCGTCCGGCGACGCCGATCTTGACCTTGTCGCGCAGCCCGGCGCCGACCAGCACATTGTGGACGAAGAGCAGGCCTTCGCGCATAGGCAGGCCGATATGGTCGCTGAACTCGACCGGGGCGGCGCCGGTGCCGCCCTCGGCACCGTCGACGACGATGAAATCGGGCACGACGCCGCTCTCCAGCATCGCCTTGACCATGCCCATGAACTCCCAGGGGTGGCCGAGGCAGAGCTTGAAGCCGACGGGCTTGCCGCCCGAGAGCTCGCGCAACTGCGCGATGAAGGCCATCATCTTCAACGGCGTCGAGAAGGCGCTGTGGCTCGGCGGCGAGATGCAATCCTGCCCGACCGGCACGCCGCGGGTCGCCGCGATTTCGGGCGTCACCTTCGGCGCCGGCAGGATGCCGCCATGGCCGGGTTTGGCGCCCTGGCTCAGCTTGATCTCGATCATCTTGACCTGTGGCTCGGTCGCCTGCCGGGCGAAGCGCTCGGGATCGAAGCGACCCTTGTCGTCGCGGCAGCCGAAATAGCCGCTGCCGAGCTCCCAGATGATGTCGCCGCCGCCCTCGCGGTGATAGGGGCTGATGCTGCCCTCGCCGGTGTCATGACTGAAGCGGCCGAGGCGCGCGCCGGTGTTGAGCGCCCTGATCGCATTGGCCGAGAGCGAGCCGAAGCTCATTGCCGAGATGTTGAAGACGGAAGCCGAATAGGGCTGGCGGCACTGGTCGTTGCCGATGGTGATGCGGAAGCTCTCGGGGTCGGAGACCGGCGCCGGCCGGGTCGAATGACCAATGAACTCGTAGCCCTCGCGATAGACGTCGAGCAACGTGCCGAACGGGTGATCGCCGGCGAGGTTCTTGGCGCGGCGATAGACCAGCGAGCGCTGCGAGCGCGAGAACGGTGCTGCTTCCTCGTCCGCCTCGAACAGGTATTGGCGCAGTTCGGGCCGGACCAGCTCGGCGAACCAGCGGATATGGCCGATCACCGGGTAGTTGCGTCGGATCGCATGCTCGGTCTGGGCGAGGTCCCAGAGGCCGAGCAAGGCCAACGCCATCGCCAGCAGGCCGGGCAGCCAGAACCAGCTGTAACGGAAGGCCAGTGGGACCGTGATGAGCGCGACAAGAATGCAGACGATCAGCGTGGTGAAACGGCTCAGTCGCAACGTCATATCCGACACCTGTCCGAACGAGGTCCTTTCCTTCTAGCTTTGACAGATTCGAAAGACGATCGACCAGATGAGCGGACGGCCTTGCCGGCTAGGCATGGCCATAGGCATCGGCGCCGTCTTCGCTCGCCGGCTCCTGCCGGTCGAAGGTTTCGAGCCAGCGCGACAGGCCGGGCAGCGGCGGGCCGGCCCGCAACTGCCGCAGTGTGACACGCAAGGTGTGGCGGGCGAATTTGTTCGCCGGCTCGCGGAAACTCGCGGGGTCGGAGCCGGAGTGGATCGCCGCCAGAGCCTGCTGCTTCAGCGCCGTGAGTTCGGGGTCGCCGGTGGCGGCAAGGAGTGTCTGGAAGTGCTCGTGTGCCGCGCCGTCCCAGGGCCGCGGCCGGGCCATCGCGTCCTTCAGCGGGTGGGCCGGGACGAGATGGGCGAAAGGCACCCATCCCTCGGGCAACGGTTCGGTCGCCGCATGGGTGCGGCCGTTGCGCAGCAATTGCGGCAGGACATGGGTGTGCGGCCCTTCCGGGCTCTTGCCGTCGGCCGGCGGGATCGGCTGGTAGACCTCGCAGCGTCCGGCGCGCGCGATGAAGACGCGATGCGGTCCCTTCGCGATGATCGCCCCCATCGCCGGATTACCGGCCTCGAACAGGCTCCGGCCGGCGACGGTGCGCAAGGCGGCGATCAGCTCGGGGTCGCCAGTGCGGATGCAGATGTCGACCTGCAAGGTGCCGAGGCCCATGTCGAAGAGGATGCCGCCGCGGTCCTGGAGTCGCAGCGCCGCCTCGTCGGGACCGAGCTCGGTCAGGGCCGTGCGCCGGTTCATCGCGCAGGCCGCTTCCGGCAGGCAGAGCGCGATGCGATGGCTCCAGCCCTGGCCGACCGCGGTCTCGGAGGCGAAGAGCCTGACCTTTGAGAGGTCGTCGAAGCCGATGCCGCCGCGATTCGTGACGGCCAAGAGCCGGTCCGGCCTGTCGCCGAGTTCGACCGGCTCGCCGGGATCGCGCAGGAATTCGGCGATTGCGCCGAATGTGCCGAGATTCCACTGCGTCGTCTCGGTGGCGAGTTCCTGATGGATCAGGCTGGTCACGTCGTCTGCCGTCATCGGCTGGCTTCCTCGTTAGTCAGAGCCTGCCAGGGCAGGACGAATTGTTCGCCATCGCGGCTGCCGCGCGCGACCGCGATGCCGAAGGCGCGGGCGAGGTTGCCGTCGTCGAGCACCGCGGCTGGCGAGCCGTCGGCGAGGATGCGGCCGCCCTCGAGCAGGACCAGCCGGTCGCAGAAGCGTCCGGCCAGCGCGAGATCGTGCAGCACGACGACCACGCCGGTGCCGGCAGCGGCGATGCGCCTGAACAGCGCCATCGCCTCGAGCTGATGGCGCGGGTCGAGCCCGACCAGGGGTTCGTCGGCGAGCAGCATCTCCGCTTCGACCGCCAGCGCCCGCGCCAGCAGCACCCGCATGCGTTCGCCGCCCGAGAGGCTACCCAGGCTGCGTTCGCGGAAAGCGCTGGCATCGGTCGCGGCGAAAGCATTGCTGATCGCGGTGCGATCGGTCTCGGTCAGGTCGGCGAAGGGGCGCCGATGTGGCAGGCGGCCGAGCGCGACCACCGCTTCGGCGCGCATCTGCCATTGCACGCTGCCGCCCTGGGCGAGGAAGGCGAGGCGTTGCGCCAGTGTGCGGCGTCCCAGCGTCCCTGCCGGCTTGCCGTCATAGAGGACCGTGCCCGCGGCCGGGGGCAGCAGGTCGGCGAGGATGCGCAGCAAGGTGGTCTTGCCGGCTCCATTGGCGCCGATCAGGCCGACGAGCTCGCCGGGCCGCAGGGCAAGGTCGATCCCGGTGAGGATCGGCTTGCCGTCGAAGGCGATCGCGATGCCGTTCGCTTCGATACGCATCACGCCTCCCGCCGCAGGCGCTGGATCAGGCTGAACAGGAAGGGCGCGCCAATCAAGGCGGTGACGACACCGAGCTTGAGCTCGGGCCGGATCGGCATCAGCCGCAGCGCCGTGTCGGCGGCGAGCAGCAGGATCGCGCCGCCGAAGCCGCTGACCAGCAGCAGCCGTCCCGGCTTGTGGCCGACCAGCGGGCGCAGCAGGTGCGGCATGACGAGCCCGACGAAGCCGATCGCTCCGGTGACCGCGACGGCGCTGCCGACGGCAAGCGCGGCCCCACCGATCAATCGCACCCGCAGCCAGCTCAGGTCGAAGCCGAGGCTGCGCGCCGTGTCCTCGCCGAGCGTGAGCCCGTCGAGCGCCGGCGCGCTGGAGAGCAGCAGGGCCCAGCCGATCAGCATCAGCGGCAGCACAAGCCAGACATGGATCAGGCTGCGGTCGGCGAGCGAGCCCATCAGCCAGAACACGATCTCCAGCGCGGCATAAGGATTGGGCGCGAGGTTGAGCGCCAGCGAGGTCATCGCCCCGGCAAAGCTGTTGATCGCGACGCCGGCGAGGATCAGCGTCATCGTGCCGGCGCCGCGGCCATTGAGCGCGAAGAGCAGCAGGACGGCGAGTAGCGCTCCGGCGATGCCGCCGAGCGGCAAAGCGAGTGCGAAAGCGCCGGCAAAACCGGAATAGAACACGGTGACGGCGCCGAAGGCGGCAGCGCTGGAGATGCCGACGATACCGGGCTCGGCCAGCGGATTGCGTAGCAGGCCCTGCATCGCGGCGCCGGCCAGGCCTAGGCTGAAGCCGACGAGCGCGCCGAGGATGGCGCGCGGCAGGCGCAATTCGACAAGCACAAGCGCAGGCAGGCTCTGCCGGCCGGCAAGCCAGTCACTGAGCGCGGCGAAGAGGTCGAGCCGGGCATAGCCGACTGCGAGCGACAGCACCGCCATGACGAGCGTCGCGGCCGCGAGCAGAGCGACGAGCCGCCAATAGGACATTCGTTCGAATGCGGAAGATGGAATGATCGCAGCGCTCATGGGCTTTTCCCGGCTGATATCGGCGCGGCCGCGTCGAGCAGCAATTCGATCGCGTCGATCACCGCCGGGCCGGCGCAGGTCCAGAGCTTCGAGGGCAAAGCGACGAGCTTCAGCCGGTCGCCGAGCCGGGCGAGGACAGGGTGATGCAGGATCTCGTGGGCCAGCGAGGGTGGGCCGTCCGGCGTGGTGTTGAGGATCAGGATGTCGGCCTTTCCGAGCGCGACGGTCTCGAGCGCGATCTGGCCGTAATTGTCGATGCCGAGCTCGGCGGCGAGGTTGATCAGCCCCGCCGCCGTCAGGATCTCGTCGACGAGCGAGCCGCGCCCGGTGGTGAAGCCGTTCGGGCGCAGGACGATCGCGCGCGGATGCGCGGGGCGAGGACGATCCGCCAGCGCGGCGAGGCGCTTGTCGATCTCCGCGATCAGGACCTCGCCGTTCTGCCGCTCGCCGAGCAGCTTGGCCATATCGCGGATCTGCGCGCGCATCTCGGCGAGGTCGCCCGGCACGCCGAACTCGCGGACCGGCACCCCGACGCGCTTCAGCAGCGCGACGGTCGAGCGCGTCGTATAGGCGCCGGCGACGACGAGGTCGGGCTTTTGCGCCAGCACCTCCTCGACCAACCCGTGATTGGCCGGGATCGTCAGGGCGCGCGCAGCCATGTTGGCGTTGCGCGGATCCTGCGACAGCCAGGTCACCGAGGCGATGTGCTTCGGTGACGCCAGCCGCAGCACCAGCTCGTCGGTGCACATGTTGAGCGAGACGATGCGCTGCGGCTTGCCCGGCGCATCGTCCGCATGGGCGGGGCCGCCGAACGCCGCCAGCCAGAGGCCGAGCGCGAGGGCAGCCAGTTGCCTCACAGGCTCACCCTGATCCCGCCGAAGGCGCTGAGGCCCGGCACCAGGAAGCCGACAGGGTTCTCGTAGCGCTTGTCGAACAGGTTATCGACGCGGCCGAACACGGTGAGCTTCTCGTCGATCTTATAGTCGGCGGCGAGATTGACGATGGCGGCGCCCGGCGCGCGCATCCGCGAGATCGAGAAGTCGCGGTTCCCGTCCATGCGCTCGCCGACATAAATCAGCGTCGCCGACAGCGTCAGCTTCTCGATCGGCATCCAGCTCGCGGTGATGCTGGCCTTGTGGCGTGGCCGGCGCAGCAGCTCCTGATGCGCGGTCTCGTCCTTGGCGAGGGTGAAGGTGTAGTCGGCCCGGACCTTGAACTGCGGCGTCAGCTCGAGCGCCGCGAAGGCCTCGACGCCCTTGGTCGTGGCGCGGCCGATATTCGTATAGGAGGTGCGCGCGGCGTTGGTCAGGATCAGGTTGTCGATGTCGTTGTGGAAGTACGTCGCGCCGAAGTTGACCCGCCCGTTCAGCAGCGGCTGCTCGAAGCCGACATCCCAGCCGCGGCTTTCCTCCGGCTTGAGGGCCGGGTTGCCGTAGAAGTTGAAGGCCGGGCGGGAATCGCTGAAGCGCTCGCTCAGCGTCGGCGCCTTGAAGCCGGTGCCGTAGCTCGCCTTCAGCTTGGTGTCGGTGCCTGGCACGATGAAGACCGGTGCGATGCGATAGGTGGTGTGGCGGCCGAACTTGTCGTCGCTGTCATAGCGGATATTGGCGACGGTGAAGAAGCGGTCGGTCCAGTTCGACTGCAATTCGACGAAGGCGCCCCTGTTGCCGTTCGAGACGGTCTTGTTGGGTGTGTCGAAGCGCTCGTTCTCATATTGCAGGCCCATCACCAGGGTCTGGCTCTGGGTGAGCTTCAGGTCGCCGCGCCAGTCGTATTTGATGCGCTCGCCGAGGTTCTCGCTGGGCAAACCGAGGATGCCTGCGGCGTTCGGCCGGCGGTTGGAGCGATCCTGGTTGCTGTAGGAGACGCCGAAGCGGTTGACGAAGCGCCCGTCGAGCGGATCCCAGACGATCTCGCCGCGGGTGAAAGCCTGACGGTAGTTCTGACTGGAGCGGAAGGCATCCGGCAGGCTTGGGAAGCCGGAATCATTGGTGAACAGCAACTGCCCGTCGATATAGCGGCCGACCCAGTTGACGCTCAGCGTGTCGGTCAGGCGGGCGCCGAGGCGGGCGGAATAGCTCCAATTGTCATAGGAATTGGGATTGCGCCGCCGTCCGGCGGGCACGAGCTCCGGCGGCGTCACCGGCGTGGCCTCCGCGCGGAAATGGCTGATGCCGAAAGCGTAGTCGAAGCGGTCATTGCCACCGCTGACGCCGAGGCTCTGGTTGAAGGTGCCGTGCGAGCCGGCTTCGACCGAGCCCGTCACCTTGGGCGGACCTTCGCCGCGCTTGCTGGTGATCGAGATGACACCGCCGAGCGCATTGGCGCCATAGAGGCCGCTCTGCGGGCCGCGCAGCACCTCGATGCGTTCGATGTCGGTAGTCAGCATCTGGCCGAAATCGAAGGAGCGGTTCGGCGTCGAGGGGTCGTTCACCTCGATCCCGTCGATCAGCACCTTGACGTGGTTGGAGTTGGTGCCGCGCATGAAGACCGAGGTGAGGCCGCCCGGCCCGTTGGTCTGGACGAGGTTGAGGCCTGGGACGGCGGCAAGGGCCTGCGGCAGGGTGCGGCGCTGCTGGCGCTCGATCTCCTGGGCGGTGACGACGGTGACGGAGCTGGCGATCTCCCTGGCCGGGGTCGGCACGCCGGTCGGGCTGATGACGATCTCGTCGAGCGCGATCGGCTTCTCGCCCGACTGCGCCAGTGCAGAGGGCGATATCAGCATCGTTGAAGCGGCAAGCAGGGAGAAGGCAAGGGGCGAACGCCCGCTCTTGGCGGGCTTTGGCAAACGGAACACGGGAAACCTCGGCGGTAACGTCAGTGGCACGTCACCGCGAACGAGATGTCCCCACCCGCTCCCGAAACCGGGTGCGCGCAGTTCTACCACCCATCAGCGCACCCCGGCCGATGTGTTCGCGTGTGACCACGGCTGACGGCAGGTCTCCTGGCTCGCGGGTCGCTGCCCTTCGCCGCCTTCCCAGGGCCGAGGTCCCAGTGGCGTATGGCGAAAGGCTCGCCGCTTACAGTTGCGGGGGCAGCCGCAGCATGAGATGGCCAAGCCATCCGCACTGCGTTCCCTTTTGATCCCGTGAGGGAACCGTCGCGTTCACGAGTAGGGCGGAAATGCGGCAGCGTCAATTCGCCCGCAGCCTGCAGGACGGGATTTATTCGGCCGCTTTGAGCGGTCGCTTTCGCGCCGCCTTCGCAGCCGGAGCCGGCGCCTCCGCATAGGGCGCGAGGATCGCCATGATGTCGCGCCCGCGTGGCTTGGCCTCTGCCACCAATGCGCGTTCCGCTACCGAATCGAGATGGTGGTGCATCAGGCTCGTGACTTTTCCGGCGTCGCCGCTTGCGAGCGCGTCGATCAGCAGGCGGTGCTCGTTGATGCCGCATTCCGAGGAATGCGGCCGGCTGTAGAGCGACAGGATCAGGCAGCAGCGATAGGCGAGCTCGCTGACATAGCGGACGAGGATCGGGCTCTCCGTCATCTCAGCGAGCAGGATATGGAACTCGGTCGCGAGCCGGATCGAGACCGCGTCGGGGCCGCCACGCGCCGCGTCCTCGGCATCGACATGGGCGCGCAGGGTCGCAAGCTGCGCCTTGCTCAGCCGGCCGGCGAGCTGGCGCACGACGAGGCGCTCCAGCTCGATGCGGATGTCGAAGGTGTCGCGCGCCTCCTGCCAGCTCGGCGTTGCCACGACGGCAGTGCGGTTGCGGCGTAGTTCGACCAGCCCTTCGGCGGCGAGCTGGGCAAGGGCATGGCGCGCGAGGGTGCGGCTGACGCCGAAGCGTTCGCCGAGCGCATCCTCCGGCAAGGTCGCGCCGGGTTCGAGCGCGCGCTCGATGATCGCGCGGCGCAGTGCCCGGCAGATCATCCCCGCCTTGTCCGAAACGCCGTTTCCGGTTTCTTCCCGCGCCATCGCTGACACCAATGGTTGAAGACCGTTTCGTCTTAGCGTCTACGGCTTGCAGTTCGCAATGCGGCTTGGGGCGCAGGCGGAACCGGGTGGTCCGTCTCACGTTCTTAAGGCGACCCAATAGGGGGCCGGGGGGCTTCGCGCATGGCAACGACACCGGCTCCGAGCCGAAGAGCGGTCCAGCCGGAGGCGGGCGGCATCGGCGCGGGCGATCTGGGCGGCGCCGACATCGTCAAGGTGGCGGCGACGCTCGTCTCGGCGGCAGTGATCATCGCGGCGCTCTATTACGGCCAGGACATCCTGATCCCGCTCGCCTTCGCCTTCCTGATCGGTTTCGCGCTCAATCCCCCCGTGATGTGGCTGCGGCGGCGCGGCCTGCCGAAGCTGGTCGCGATCGCGGCGGTGATGACGGTGGTGCTGGTGCTGCTGGCCGGGCTCTTCCTCGTGCTCGGCACGCAGCTGCGTTCGCTCGGCGAGCAACTGCCGAGCTATCAATCGACGATCCATAACAAGCTCAACGATCTCAAAGCGCAGTTCAGGGCGCCGGGGATGCTCGATGGTGCGCTGAACGCGATCGCGTCCCTCCAGAAGGAAGTGGAGTCGGTGCAGGGCGCCGGGGCGCAGCGCGTCGAGATCGTGCCGGCGCCGGGCACGCAATTGCAGGTGGCGCTGGTCTGGCTCGGGCGGGCGCTCGAACCGCTGGCGACGGCCGGCATCATTCTCGTCTTCGTGGTGCTGGCGCTGCTCGACCGGACCGACCTGCGTGACCGGCTGCTGCGCATCCTCGGCGGCAACCTGCACCGCTCGACCGATGCGATCGAGGATGCCGGCAGGCGGATCAGCCGCTACCTTCTGATGCAGCTCGTGGTGAACACCACCTTCGCCATCCCGTTGGCGCTCGGCCTGTGGTTGATCGGCGTGCCGGGCGCTTTGCTCTGGGGGGTCGTCGCGGCGGTACTGCGCTTCGTGCCTTATGTCGGCGCGTTGATCTCCGCCGTCTTCCCGCTGGCGCTGGCCTTCGCGGTCGATCCCGGCTGGCACATGGTGCTGTGGACGCTGGTGCTGATCGCGGGGCTCGAGCTCATCAGCAACAACATCATCGAGCCCATGCTCTACGGCACCAGCACCGGGCTCTCGGCGATCTCGCTGATCGCCGCCGCGACCTTCTGGACCGCGCTCTGGGGGCCCGTCGGCCTGATCCTGTCGACGCCGCTGACGGTCTGCCTGCTGGTCCTCGGCAAGACGCTGCCGCAATTGCAGTTCCTCGACACGCTGCTCGGCTCGGTGCCGGTGCTCAGTCCGACCGAACGCATCTACCAGCGCTTGCTCGCCGGCGATGTCGACGAAGCCATCGAGATCGCCGAAAGCGAGATCGAGACGCTCTCCGTGGTGCCCTTCTATGACACCGTCGGCGTCGCGGTGCTGCGCCTCGCCAGCGACGATTATGGTCGGCAGGCGACTGCGGCGCATCGATTGCGCATCGCGGAGGGAATGGAGGCGCTGCTGGAGGAGTTGCGCGAGGAGCACCCGGTCGCGGCTGCAGAGGGCTTGCCCCCAAAGGTGGTCTGCATCGGCGGCAAATGGGAGATCGACGGGATCGCCGCGCAGATGCTGGCCCATGCGCTCGACCTCGAAGGCGTCCCCGCGCAGGTGCGCAGGATCGCCCATGTCACGACGGGTTCGGTCGCCAGGCTCGATCTAGATGGGGTGCCGATCGTCTGTCTCAACTATTTCAGCGGCGAGCCCGACAACGCCGCCCGGCAGTTCTGCCGGCGCCTGCGGCAGCGCTGGCCGGAGCTGACGATCATCGTGGTTCTCTGGACGGTGCCGCCCGAGAGGCTGGCGGGCGAAGCGAGCAAGGAGATCGGTGCCGACGAGATCGCAGCCTCGATCCAGGAGACGATCGGCCGGGTCCAGCGCCTGTTGCCCGAGACGGCGAGCGAACCGGCTGTGGCAGAGATGCCGGCCGACGATGCCGAGCGCGTGGCGGCGCTCCACGGCACCGGTTTCCTCGACGAGGCGCTGCGTGACGATCTTGACGCGATCGCTAAGCGTGCGGCCGATGCCTTCGACGTCGATGTGGCGATGATCTCGGCGATCGATGCCGAGCAGGAGATCGTCATCGGCGGTAGCAAGGACCTGTCGGGCTTCGGCCGGGACGCGGCCGGGCGGCCGATCCTGCCACGTCGGGCGGCGATCTGCGACCATGTCGTGGCCAGCGGTGAGACGCTGGTGGTCGCCGATACCGAGCGCGATGCCCGCTTCACCGACAATCCTGTCGCCAAGACCTGGGGCTTGCGCTTCTATGCCGGGGCGCCGCTGCGTTCGTCGGACGGCCATGTGCTGGGAGCGCTCTGCATCCTCGATGCGGAAGCGCGCAGCCTCGATCCGCGCGAGCGCGAGCTGCTGGAGAAGCTTGCGGCCGATGTCGTCGAGACGATCAGCCGGATCGATGCCGACGGCTCGCGACAACGGCCGGCCGAGGCGGAATCCGAAGCGAGCGCGACGGTCGGCCAGCCGGTGCCGGAGTAAGATTGGATGGCTCGCGGCTACAAGGACGAGCCCGATGCTGGCACCGAAGGCGAGCTTGCGCATAATGGCGTATCCGCCCCTGCGCACAGGTCTTCGCGATGGATGCCGAGCTTTCTCCTGCAGTCCGGACACCCTGTTCCCGTGACTGGACCGACCGCGCCATCGCTGCGCTCGAAGCCGACCAGCACCGCTCGGCCGACACTCATCTCTTCAAGCTCGACTGCCCGGCGCTTGCGGGCATCGACATCTATCTCAAGGATGAATCGACCCATCCGACCGGAAGCCTGAAGCACCGGCTGGCGCGCTCGCTCTTCCTCTATGCGCTGTGCAACGGCCATATCCGCCAGGGTACTCCGGTGATCGAGGCCTCATCCGGCTCGACGGCGGTGTCTGAGGCCTATTTCGCCCGGATGATCGGTGTGCCCTTCTATGCGGTGATGCCGCGCTCGACCTCGGCCGAGAAGGTCGCCGCCATCGAGCATCATGGCGGCACCTGTCATTTCATCGACGATGGCCGCACGCTCTATGCTGAGGCCGAGGCGCTCGCCCGCCGGCTCGGCGGCCACTACATGGACCAGTTTACCTTCGCCGAACGGGCGACCGACTGGCGCGGCAACAACAACATCGCCGAATCGATCTTCCAGCAGATGGGCAAGGAGCCCCATCCAGCGCCGGCCTGGATGGTGATGAGCGCCGGCACGGGTGGCACCTCGGCGACGCTCGGGCGCTATCTGCGCTACAAGCGCCATGCCACCAGGCTCTGTGTCGCCGATGTCGAGCACTCCGCCTTCTTCGACGGTTATCGTACCGCCAATGCCGATTGCCGCTGCGAGCGGCCGTCGCTGATCGAAGGCATCGGGCGGCCGCGGGTCGAGCCCTCCTTCGTCCGCGGCGTGATCGACGGGATGGTGCGGGTGCCGGACGCCGCTTCGATCGCGGCGATGAACGTGCTCTCGCGCCGGCTCGGGCGCCGCGTCGGCGGCTCGACCGGGACCAATTTCTTCGCCTTATGCTGGCTCGCCGATGCGATGCGGGCAAAGGGCGAACAGGGCTCGCTGGTCACGCTGATCTGCGATTCCGGCGAGCGCTATCTCAGGACCTATTACGATGCCGGCTGGTTGGCCGAACGCGGGCTCGATCCCGCCCCTTACGAACGCCGGATCGAGGCTGCTCTTGCCGGCGAGCGGCTGGAGTGCCCGCTCGAAGAGGCGTGAGCTTCAGAAGCTGTAGGCCGCCTTCACCTTCAGCAGGTGCTGGCTGAAATTGGTGACGTCGAGATCACCCGGCACGCCCTTGGCCTTGCCGGCGATCTGGACGTTGTAGGCGGCGGAGATGGCGAGCTGCTTGCTCGCCTGCCAGAAGATGCCGGGGCCGGCGAAGGTGGCGTAGCCGGCTTCCTTGCCGAAGCCGAGCTCGTTGTGGCGGCGCTGATGGCGCACTTCGCCGCTGAGATAGAGCCCGTCGAGCATTTGCCAGGCGAGCGAGCCGCCGACCGTGAAGGTCGAGGAGCGCAGATAGGAGCTCGGCCCCGTCCAGGTCAGGTCATGCGAGAAGTTGAGCGCGGCGTAGAGCTTGCCAGGGACGAGCGTCTTGTCGGCGAAAATGCGCAGGCCGGTGTTGTAGGTGGTGAAATTGCTGGCGCCGGTCGGATCGGTGCGGTTGAAGCTGGGATCGACGATGACCGTCAGGCCGACGCCGTGCAGGTCGCGGCCGAGCAGGCGGTACTTCATCTCGACGCCGGCACCAGCGCTGCGGCTGTCGGCCTTGGCGCCGGCGATGGTGGCGTCGGTGTAGCCGCCGAGGAGGTAGGGGCCGACCTCGAAGCAGGGGAAGAGCCCGTAGGAGCCCTGCAATTGCAGGCCATGCGCGGCCTGGCGGCCGTTGCGGACGCCGAAGCCGCCATTATAGGTCAGGCTGGCGCCGAAGGAGCCGGGATCGGCGACATCCGAGCCGGTGGTGAAGCCGAAGGCGTCGGTCGGAATGCCTTCGCTCTCGCTGCAGGCCGAAAGCACCGGCGGCGCGGCCGGGGCGCCCTTGCGTGAGGGCAGGTCGGCGGCGAAGGCGGGCGAGAGCAGGCTCGCAGCGGCGAGAGCGACGAAGGCTGACTTCAGCATGGCTGGCGATCCTGTTGATGCATCCACCCTAAGCAAATGCAAATGAGTCGCAACATGGACTCTTCGGTCGCCGCGCTATACCAGCGTATTGTTGCTGCAATGCAACAGGCGCTGCCGGCTCAGCCGGGCACGCCCACGGTGCGCAGCCGCGCGAACGCTACCGGTGCGATCTCCGCCAGAGCTGCGATGGGCTTCCACGCAGCGGCGTGGACCTCCTCTTCTTGGGCGATCAGCGGCAGGGCCGGATCGGCGATGAAGAGATATTGCAGGTCGTGGTGGATATGCGGCAGCTCGCTGCGGCGCGGATTGCCCGGAACCTCGTGGCTGTCGATGACGAAGGGCAGATCGCCGCCGCGATGCCAAGGATGCAGGATGGGAGCGGCGACGCCGGTCTCTTCCACCGCCTCGCGCAGCGCCGAATCGTGGAAGCTCGCGGCCGGCTCGTAATGGCCGCCGGGCTGGAGCCAGCGGCCGATCACGACATGGTCGATCAACAGGACCTGGGCATGGTCGGGCGAGAGCACGAAGGCGCTGGTGGTGACATGGCCCGGCATGGTCTCGCGCCGGTCGAGGATATGGTGCTCGGCGATCTGCCAGCGTAGCAGCGCCAGCCGTTCGCGCGGGCCTGCGACCTCGGCGAGATAGCGGGAGACGGTCGAATCGAGGCGCGCAAGGAAGCTCATGGCCACGCGCATCGCATGTCCGGAGCCAGCCGGGAAGGCCACCTTCCGATCAGGGCAGCTTCAGCCGGTATTCCTCGAAGCCGCCATTCTTCACGCTGTCATAGCCGATGAGGACGCGCAGTTCGCCACGCTCCTGTGCCAGCACGGCGAGCGCCTCCGCCTTGGCGTCCTTGCGTCGAGGCAACTGGCCGAGCTCACGGACGGCGGCGGGGTCGGCTGTGTCGAGCAGCAGGATCGCATAGGGCACGTCCTGCTCCTGCGCCGGGCCGACGAGGACGAGCAGGCGGCCATCGGCGAGCGGGGCGAGATCGCGCACGCCGCGCTGAGCTCCGGCCGCAAAGGCGAGGAGCTGCGGCTTGCTCGCTGCCGGCTCGCTGCCCGGCTTGAACAGGTCGGCGACGCTGCCACCGACGAGGAAGGCGCGGCCGCCAAGTGCTGGCGCGCGCAGGCCGAGCCAGAGCCGGTCGCCGACCACCGCGAGGCCCTCGATATTGAGCCCGTTGCTCGTCTCGTCGAGCGCCTTGCCGACAAAGGGGGCGACCTCGCCGGCCGCGCCGAGCAGATCGGCGACGCGCCAGCTCAATTCGGAGGTGCCGGCCTCACCGTTACTGGCTGCGATCCGGGCCAGCAGGAAGGAGGAGGGCCGATATTCGCCGCTGCGCCGTGAGCAGCCATGCGAGCCGACGACGTAGAAAGTGCGATCGGCAAAGGCGACACCCTCGCCGTCGAAATCCTCGAAATCGCCCTGCTTGGGGCAGCCGATCGCCGGCTGGCGTCCGCTCGCGGCGGCGGGGGCGCTGTCCTTAATCAATTGCAGGCTGGGGCCGGGGATGATCGCGCCCTGCTTCAGCGTCGCGAACTGGGCGGCCTTGTTCTCGTCATTGATCACGAGGCAGCGATATTCGCCGCCGGCGGGCGGGCGGCAGGCGATGCCGCTGATGTCCTTGGCGGTCTTGCGCGGCTTCTTGCCGGAGAAGTCGGAGGTGGCGTTGAGCGTCCGCTCGGGCGTCAGGGGCTGGGCGAGGGCCGTATTGGTCGCCAGCAGGCTGAGCGCGAGGGCGGAGAGGATCGCGAGCCGCATGGTCTTGCTCCGATGGAAAAAGCGGACATAGGGCGCGCAATGGCGGTTGCAAAGGCCGACGAAGCCGAATGCGCCTGCCCACGGGGATACGGGGAGATCTTATCACCGGTGCTCTGGCCGGCCCGATAATGCGCTTCGGGCGAGGGAGTAGGCCATGGCGCAAGCGGGTTTCGCAACTGCATTGTTCGACATGCGGCTCGGTGTCGAGCGGATCGCCCTGGCACTGCTGGAGTTGCGACGCGATCTGCTTGTCAGCCGGTTTCGGACCTCGATCGCGTCCAGGAGATAAACCGAATAGGGTCGACTTATGGTTGTCACACCTGTGGTACGACCCAGCCTGGAACAAAGGCCGGGAACTTCATCGGTGATCATCAGCTTCCAAACGCAATAGTGACGCCAGGCGGTTCGCAACGACTGTTTCCGCACTGCCTGAGCTGCAGTTTGAGGCAAGGCGGCCGCATTACCGGCATGAAGTGGAGACGATGATGATGATCCGGAAAGCAACGATTTGCCCCATCAACTCAATGATCATCATCTCGGGTGGCCGTCCTGTTGACGTGCCATCGGATCAGCCGATAGAGCCGGTCGCCGCATCGCCGAGCTGCCTCTTGGTGGCTTGCATGCCGGAAGTGGATGGCGATACCGAGTTGACGATAGGTCCGGCGGCTGACGTCGACCCCGTCTATGCTCCGGGTTTCGTTGGTCAACTCGAAACACCAAGACTACGTATCCTCGTCGAGACGGTCGACGACGAGATTGTTTTTGACCAGCCGGTTCGCTCAGCTGTTACGCAGGTCCGAATCTGGTTCAGCCATCCGCGTTGGCCGGAAAAGGTGATGATCGGGATCGACTGATCAGGTATTCATCATGCACCGCATTGTCGCAATTCGACCGGTCAACTCGATCGTGTCCGTGCACGGCGGTGGGGATTTCGATGTCCCGTCGGAGAACTTCGAACCCAAGGTCAGTCTGGTGGCTGCCTCGCCCAGCTGTCTCATCGTCGGGCTGTTCCCTGAGATCGACGGCCCGACGCAGCTTCATATCGGTGCGGCCAAAGACGTCGATCCGGGGTGGGCAGAGGCCTTTGCAGGCATGATCGAGACACCAGCCCATGCCCTGATCATCGATACCGTCGACGAAGAGCTCGTCCATCGCCAGGAGGTGCCGTCAAAGACGACGGCCATCAAGATATGGCTCAGCGATCATCGCTGGCCGGAGCATGTCTTTATTGGCATCGACTGAGAGCAGGTGGGCGCTGGATTCGACGCAGCGCCGTAAGTTAAGTCGTCGAACCGCTTACAGGGGCGGTAGCATAGCTCAGATCGTCACTATCCAACCCGAGCGTCGGCAGGCGGAGCTTGGCAGGTGCGTGCGTCGGCCATTATCTAGGAGATGGACCACGTTGGGCGGGCGCTTGAGCCGCAACCTTCCGGAGGTTCCGCGCGCTTGTGATCGAGCGAGGTGGCGGTGGTGAACGTCGAGCCCGGCGGCAACTCGCCCTTCGGCAGGGCGGCTCGGCTGCTTCTCATCCTGTCGGCCGCGTTTGCGGCCTATTTCGGGCTGTCTTCGCTGCTGCTGCCGTTCTTCGGGGTGCCGAACCTCTATACGGGGATCGAGCGCTGGATCGTTCCCGCAACGGGCGCCCTCCAGCTCATGGCCGCCGCGGCCGCCTTCATGCTCGTCATGCGGCGCGACCTGCGCGGCGCGACCCTCGCCGTGGCCGCGTGCTGGATGCTGGGATGGCTCGGGATGCTGCCGTCCGTCGTCCGCAACGGGCTCGACCTCAACGCCGAAGCGCGGCGCATATTGGTCTATTTCATCGCGTTGCTCGTAATCGCGGTCTCGGCGGCGGCGCTGGCGTGGCGGAACCGCCATCCGATCCTGGCCGCCTTCATCGTGACCGCGCCGACCGCAGCCGGCGTCCTGTTCACTCTCGCCTTTGCGATCATGATCGCGATGTACGGTTTTTGAGTCGCGACGCCGACGCCATGCCCGCCTCTGGCCTGAGCGGACCTCCGAAGCAGATCGAATAGCTGTCCGGAGGTCCGCCTTCATCATGGCCAGACAGGTGCGCCGTCCAACCCTGCGGTTTCCGGCAGGCCGCAGATCAGGTTCGCATTCTGCACCGCCTGGCCCGCCGCTCCCTTGCCGAGATTGTCGACCACGCCCATCGCGATCACCAGGTTGCGCTCCGGATCGGCCGCATAGCTGACGAATGCGAGGTTCGAGCCGGTCGCCCATTTGGTCTGCGGCGGCTTGTCGGTCACGCGGACGAACGAGCGCCGGGCATAGAAGCGCCGGGCCGCGTCCAGGCACTGATCCGTGGTGGCGCGGCCGCGGCAGTAGATAGTGGCGAGGATGCCGCGGGTCATCGGCACCAGATGCGGCGTGAACACCAGCCCGGCAGCGCTGCCGCCGCTCAGCCGCTCGATCGTCCGGGCGATCTCGGGCATGTGGGTGTGCTTGAGCAGGCCGTAGGGCACCAGGTTCTCGTTGCTCTCGGCGTAGCCGAACTTGCTGTCGCCGCCCCGGCCGGCGCCGGAGATGCCCGTCTTGACGTCGATCACGATATTGCCGGGCTCGATCAGCCTGTCGGCCAGCAGCGGCGCCAGCGCGGTCAGCGTCGCTGCGGGGAAGCAGCCGGGATTGGCGACGCGGGTCTGACCTTCGATCTGAGCCGGCCAGATATCGGCCAAGCCGTAAGCCCACCCCTCGACATAGCGGTGGTCGCCGCCGATATCGACGATCTTCACATCCTTTGGGACGCGTGACAGCGCCTCGGCGGAGGCGCCCGTCGGCAGCGACGCGAACAGCACGTCGAGCTTCGGCAGGGTTGCCGGGTCCCATTTCTCGATCACCAGTTCGGCGAGCTTGGTCGGCACACCGGGGAAACGGTCGACCAAGCGGCTACCAGCGCTGCTCTCGCCTGCGGCGTAGACCAGCTCGAAAGACGGGTGGCTCGCGACCAAGCGCAGCGCCTCGCCGCCGCCAAAACCGCTGATCCCGACAATGCCGACGCGAATGCTCATGGTGATGTCCTTCTGGGGTTCGGGCAAAAGAAAACCCCCGGAGCCGAGGGCTGCGGGGGTTCAGAAACGCGGGTCGGGGCCGTTCCGACGAGTGGGACCTACAATGAGGCAGTCACCACGCGGGAGGACGCTGATCGACGCGCAGCCAGGAAGCCGCCGCTTGGATGAAGCGGCGTCGGCGTCGGTCGCAAAGGGTCCGGTTCCTGAGCATGCCCCGGGACACTGTCCCGACCCACATTTATCGTCAAGTGGAATGTCTGCCGACGACCCGTTGCGGACATTGGCGGGCGCATGCCCACCTGGTTCCGCGCATTATTGGACACATGTTCACGGTAGCGGGCGGTGGCTCTTCGCCCGCATGACAGGGCGATTCACCGTTTCAGACCGGACCTAGTCCCGCGCTAGCTAGCGTCGGGCGCGGCCACTCCGTCTAGCCCTGCGGCTTGCGGCGGCGATAGGTATGAATTTTCGACAAGTTGCCGCATCGGTCCATCGAACACCAGCGCCGCCGGCTTGACTGCGACTCGTCCAGAAACAGAAGCGAGCAATCCGGGCCTTCACATTCCTTGATCCGTTTCGCCGACACGCGGGCGAGCAGCAATACGGCGTCGCGCGCAATCGAAGAGGTCGCGGCATCGACCGGATCGCGACTGTTCCATTTCACGGTTTCGGCGCCATGCCCATTCAATTGCGGGATGAGATCGGGAGCCGTGGCGGCGGCGTTGAGTGCCGCCAGATCGCTCGGCTCGAAACGGGTGCCGGTCATCGCGGCGCGGACCAGGCGATAAATCGTCTCGCGGAGCTTCCTCAGGGCACCGAGCTGCACGATGCTGACTCTCGCGCCGGATCCGCGCGGCAATACACCCGCAAGCTCAAGCCACGCCTCTGCGGCAGCGCTGTCCGCGAGCCGTTCAATCGGCTTTACGTGGCGCTTTCCCAGTGTAGCGATCAGATCGAGGCTCGATCTACCGCCGACGAATCTAAATTCCGTCGCTTCCATTTCCCCACTCTATTTCACTTGACACCGATTGAACTAGTGTAAATATCGACACCTATTCATATGGTGTCAAAAATAGGTGGACGATGCGCGTTGTGCAAGTTACGGAATTTGGCCCCCCGGACCGGTTGGTAGCGGCCGAGGTTCCCGATCCCAGTCCAGGCGCCGGTCAAATTTTGATTCGCCTCGCGGCGGCCTCGGTGAATCGTGCGGACGCGCTGCTTCGGGCAGGCGGCTATCATATCTTGCCGCCTCTGCCGGTGACGCCGGGAACCGAGGGGGCAGGTTTCGTTGAGGCGCTTGGCGCGGGCGTCGACGGCTTTGCAATCGGTGATCGGGTTGTGGCGTGGGGCGTGCCTGGCTTTTACGCGGAGCTTGTCGTAGCGGAGGCCAAGAAGGTTGTTCTCCTTCCGCCGAGCGTGGATTTTGACGTCGCGGCGGCGCTTCCGGTCACATGGCTCTCGGCGCGCTATTGCCTCAATGAGCTGGCGCGCGTTCGCAAGGGCGATGTCGTGCTGATCCATGCCGCTGCCAGCGGCGTGGGAAGCGCCGCGATCCAGGTCGCCAAGCACGCGGGCGCAGCAGTGATTGCCGTGGTCGGCTCATCGGACAAGGAGGCGTTCGTCCGTAATCTCGGTGCCGACCATGTCGTGTTGAGAGGCGACCAAGACCTCGTTGAACAGGTTATGCGGCTAACGGACAAGCGCGGCGCCGATGTCGTTCTCGACCTTGCTGGTGGTGAAGCGTTCGCCCAGAGCGTGCGGGCCGTGGCGCAGGGCGGCCGCGTCGTGGCGATGGCCAATGTCGCCTTGACACCAAGTACTATCGACACACGCGATTTCTATCCGAAGAATGTCACCATATTCGGCTTTCAGTTCACCAACCTGCAACGACTTGGGTGGAATCCGCGCCCTGATCTTATTGCTCTGCTCGATCTTGTCGCCGCGGGTCGCTTTGTCGTTTCGATCGATCAACGTTTTCCGCTCACTGATGCGGCTGCGGCGCATCGGCGGATCGAATCGAACGAAACCCGGGGCAAGATTCTTCTCACTGTCGGGTCATGAAGGCGTGGGCTCTCTTAATGCCGCTCCCATCCTCCGCCTCGTTCTCCTAAGTGGCTCCGCCCCCGTTCTGGTGATGGGCAGCACTCGCGAGTTCACCCCGATGTTTCGCTCGAACCGGAATGGCAGCTTTCCACCCGTTGCGGACAAGCGCTGACATCGACGATCAGAACAGAAAGCAGCCCCGCGCCGCCCATATGAGCGGCGCGGGACGTCAACTCAGCCCAGCTTCCCGTAAGCCGGCACGGTCAGGAACTCCTCGAATTCCGGTGCCAACGAGAGCTTCGAGAACAGGTCGATCGCCTCGGGGAAGCGGCCCTTGTCATAGGCTTCGGCCCCGAGCTCGTTCTTCACCCGCGCCATTTCTTCGGGCAAGCAGCGCTTGAACAGCTCGGCATCGACCTTGGCGCCGCCTTCGAGCGCGACGCCGTACTGGACGAACTGCCAGATCTGGGCGCGGCTGATCTCGGCGGTCGCGGCGTCCTCCATCATGTTGTAGATCGGCACCGCGCCGCGGCCGCGCAGCCAGGCTTCGAGATACTGCACGCCGACGCGGATGTTCTCGCGGAAACCCTCCTCGGTGCGGGTACCCTCGTGCACTTCGAGCAGGTTTTCGCGCCCGACCTGTACATCTTCGCGCAGCTTGCCGAGCTGGTTTGCCTGCGGCATCAGCCGGTCGAACACCTCCATCGCGACGGGGACGAGGTCGGGATGGGCGACCCAGGTGCCGTCATGGCCGTCGCCGGCCTCGCGCTCCTTGTCGGCCTTGACCTTGGCGAAGGCGGCGGCATTGGCCTCGGGATTGTTCTTGACCGGGATCTGCGCCGCCATGCCGCCCATGGCGAAGGCGCCGCGGCGATGGCAGGTCTTGATCAGCAGCAGCGAATAGGCGCGCAGGAAGGCCTTGGTCATCACGACCTGCGAGCGGTCGGGCAGGACGAAGGCCTTGTTGCGGGCGAGCTTCTTGATGAAGGAGAAGATGTAGTCCCAGCGGCCGCAGTTCAGGCCGGCCATGTGCTCGCGCAGTTCGTAGAGGATCTCGTCCATCTCGAAGGCGGCCGGCAGGGTCTCGATCAGCACGGTCGCCTTGATCGTGCCGACTTTCAGGCCGAGCGCGATCTGGGCGGCGACGAAGACGTCGTTCCAGAGGCGCGCCTCGAGATGGCTCTCGAGCTTGGGCAGGTAGAAATAGGGGCCCGAGCCCTGCGCCAGCGCTGCCTTGGCGTTATGGAAGACATAGAGCCCGAAATCGACCAGCGAGCCCGAGGCGATCTCGCCGTCGATCTCGATATGGCGCTCGGGCAGGTGCCAGCCGCGCGGCCGGATGATCAGGACGGCGGGCTTGTCCTTGAGCTTGTAGGCCTTGCCCGAGGTCGCGTCGGTGAAGTCGATCCTGCCGGCCCAGCGGTCTTTGAGGTTGATCTGGCCCTCGACCATGTTGGCCCAGACCGGTGAGGAGGCGTCCTCGAAATCGGCCATGAAGACCTTGGCGCCGGAGTTCAGCGCGTTGACGATCATCTTGCGGTCGACCGGGCCGGTGATCTCGACGCGGCGGTCGAGCAGATCGGTCGGGATGGTTGCGACCTTCCAGTCACCCTCGCGGATGTGCTTGGTCTCGGCCAGGAAATCCGGGGTCTCGCCGGCGTCGAAGCGCTTCTGGCGCTCCTTGCGCACAGCGAGCAGGCGCTTGCGGGTCTCGTTGAAGCGGCGCTGCAGGTCGGCGACGAAGGCGAGCGCATCATGGCTCAGGATCTCGTCATAGCGCTCGGCGAGCGCGCCCTTGACGACGACGCCGGCAGGAAGCTTCAGGCTGGTCGGGGCGGTCATGGCTGTCATCTCCCAAGGCAGCGATCAGATGGGTGCATTATGGGGCTTCATGATTATGGCCGGAACCGCAGAGAATGTCAGATGATCTGATCAGGAATGGAAACAATCCCCGGCGGAGGCGAAACCGACCCTGATGCTGCCATTGCAACTGCGTGTCACGGCGCGGGGCGTGCCGGTTGACGATCAGGGGATTTGTTCATGACCGCCACCCGCCTCGGCCTGCTCGCTGCCGCTTTCGCTGCCGGCTTCATGACGACGCCGGCCTTTGCCCAGAACCGCTGCGCCGTCACCGATCCCACGGGCACGCCGCTCAACATCCGCGAGACGCCGAATGGCGAGATCATCGGCCGCGTCACCAATGGCGCCGGCATCCGCGTGATCAACACCTCGTCGGACGAGCGCGGCCGGGCCTGGGCCCTGATTAGCCCTCGCGGGCGTACCCACGTGGTGGGGTGGGTCTACCGCGAGTTCGTGTCCTGTTATTGAGACGGGTGCGCTGACTCGCTGACGACTTAAGCGCGGGGAACCCTCTCCTGGAAGGAGAGGGCGGTGTGAGGTGTGGGAGATCAGACCAGTTCCGCGAGACCTGACCGCGCGGTTAGGTTCAGGCCAACGTTTCCAGTTCGAACACCTCACCCCTACCCCTCTCCTTCCAGGAGAGGGGATCCCGCGCCTTATCCTGCCAGTTCGCCAAAGCGCTTTAGGAACGCCGCTTGTGCCTGCTCCGTCGTCTGCGGCTCGATCAGCGCCAGTACCTCGCGCGGCAGCGCCTGCGGGCGGCCGAAGAAGCGCAGGGCTTCCTCGCGCTCGAAGCCGGCGAGCTCAGTCGCTTCGAGGAAGGCCGAGATCTTGTCTGCGTCCTTGGTCTTACGCTTGACGATCGCCGGCGTCGTCGCCGGCAGGGAAAAGCGCAGGTGGATCGCACCAAGCAGGCGCAGTTCGACGCCCTTATAGGCATCGCCCATCACCGCCTTGAACGGCGAGATCATGTCGCCGATCACGTACTCCGGCGCATCGTGCAGCAGCGCCATCAGCCGCCATTCCCGCGACCAGTCCGGGTTGAGATGCCCGGCGATCGCCTCGACCAGCAGCGAGTGCTGCGCCACCGAGAAGGAATGCGCGCCGTGCGTCTGGCCGTTCCAGCGGGCGACGCGGGCAAGGCCATGGGCGATGTCCTCGATCTCGACATCAAGCGGCGAGGGATCGAGCAGATCGAGCCGCCGGCCCGAGAGCATGCGCTGCCAGGCGCGCGGCGGAGCGGGAGGCTTCACCATCAGAGATTCTTCGCCATCAGGCGGCGGGGCGCGTGTCGCGGGCGAGCGCCGCGCATTCCTGCCGGCGGAAGCAGCCGGTGAGGTGGTCGTTGACCATGCCGCAGGCCTGCATCACCGCATAGACGATGGTCGGGCCGCAGAAGGTGAAGCCGGCGGCCTTGAGCTCCTTCGAAATTGCCTTGGAGACGGCGGTCTCGGCCGGAACATCCTCATGGGTGCGGAAGGCGTTCTGGATCACCCGCCCGTCGAGGTGCTTCCAGAGGAAATCGTTGAAGGGGCCCTTCTCGCTCAGTCTGAGATAGGCCTGCGCATTGCGGATCGTGCCCTCGATCTTGCCGCGATGGCGCACGATCCCGGCATCGGCGAGGAGGCGCTGGACATCGGCCTCGCCGAAGCGGGCGACCGTTTCCGGCTCGAAACCGGAAAAGCCGGCGCGGAAGGCATCGCGCTTGCGCAGGATGGTGATCCAGGACAGGCCGGCCTGGAAGCCGTCGAGCATCAGCTTTTCCCAGAGCGTGCGGGAATCATATTCCGGCACGCCCCATTCGGTGTCGTGATAGGCAAGATAGAGCGGATCGCTCCCTGGCCAGATACAGCGATATTTGCCGTCGGGACCCTCGACCGCCTCACGCCCGCCGGTGACGTCACTCATGCCGCTGCTCCGAATTCCGGCTCGCCGGGATAGGGGAAGCGGATGAAGGACGGCTTGGGCGCCAGCGTAAAAGCAAGGCCGCCGGCGTCGAGCCTGTGGCCGGCGGCGAACGCATCCGCCACTCGGTCGAGCCGGAGCAAAGCAAGGCCGCGGCCGCCGGCGCAGGAGCCGACACGGCCGAGCGTCTTGCCGCCGGCGCTGGCCTCGACGCCGTCATCGGGGTTGATGCCTTCGCTGAAGACGACCGGCACGATGCGCGAGCGCGCAGTGCCGCGGTGCTGCATGCGCGAGACGACCTCCTGGCCGATATAGCAGCCCTTCTTGAAGGAGACGCCGCCGAGCTGGTCGAACAGCGCCTCGTGCGGGAAGGCATCGCCATAGAGGAAGTCGCGTCCGCCATCGGGGATGCCGAGGCCGATGCGGCGAGCGTGGTAATCGTCCATGCTGGCATCGACGAGCTCGTCGGCGCCGTCACGGTCGACGATGGCGCGCTCGCCGAGTTCGGGCAGGCGCGGATCGGCATAGACCAGCCCGGCATCGGCCGGCAGCCTGCCGCCATCGGTCGCGGCGATCACCGCCGCGCTCTCGCTGAGATCGTCGAGCGTGACCTTGGCGCGCAGCTTGTAGAGCTTCAGCTTCTTCATCAGGTCGGGGATCTGGAGCAGGGGCGTGTCGAGCAGGAAGCCGCCGCCCTCCGCGTCCGGCACGGCGACAACCAGAAAATCGTCGATGATCTTGCCTTGCGGTGTCAGCAGCCCGCCATATCCGGCGCGCTCGGGCGTGACGGTCTCCATCGCGTTGGTGACGATGTTGTCGAGGAAATCGCGGGTGTCGTCGCCGCTGACGCGGATGACGCCGCGGTCGACCAGTCTGGTTGCCGGCATGGCGGGGGGCTCTCTGAGCGATCTTTAGTTTCGGCGCGGGCGCCGTTCGTCCCGATAGTTAGGGTGCTTCGGCCAAAGGCTCAACCGATGCGGCGATGGACCCAGGAAACGGGTGCCGTATGCCGCGCGGCCGTCCCGGTGAAATTTTTTTGGGGGAGCTGTCGATCCGGCGTTTTCCCATTCGACGTGTCAGCAAGAAGCAGCGGAGGTCGCAGGCAACTGCCGCCTTCGCCCGAGCTTCGAAAGACGCGATGCGGGACCAGGTTCCCGCGAGTTCGGGAGAGATCAGATGAGACAAGTCGTTGCTGCCACCTTCGTGTCCCTCGACGGTGTCATGCAGGCGCCGGGCGGCCCGCAGGAGGATCCGCAGGGCGGCTTCAGCCATGGCGGCTGGACCTTCCACTACTGGGACGAGGCGATGGGCAAGGTCATGGACAAGGCCCTGTCCGACGAGTTCGACCTGCTGCTCGGCCGCCGGACCTATGACATTTTCGCGGCGCACTGGCCCTATGCCGGCGACGATCCGATCGCGGTCAAGTTCAACGCCATCACCAAATATGTCGCGACCTCGGAGCCGCAGACTCTGACCTGGCAGAACAGCGTCGCGCTGCGTGGCGATCCTGCCGCCGAAGTCGCGGCGCTGAAGCGTCAGGACGGGCGCAAGCTTCTGCTGCAGGGCTCGAGCGAATTGATCCAGGCGCTGCTCGCCAAAGACCTGATCGACGAGATCACGCTGCTGACCTTCCCGGTCGTGCTCGGCAAGGGCAAGCGGCTGTTCGGCTCGGGCGCCATGCCCGCCGCGTTCAAGCTGGTCGAAAGCAGCGCGTCCAGCACCGGCGTGCTCATGGCGACCTATCGCCGCGAGGGCGAGGTCACGACCGGCTCCTTCGAGTTCGCCGAGCCGAGCGCCGCTGAAATCGCCCGCCGCGAAAAATATGCGGCCAAGGGCTGAAAAAAATTTCGACGGCCTGTCGATCGGGGGCCTGCCTCGTTCGACGTGAAGACAGAGGGCGGGAATTCTCCCGCTCCATACCGCAGCGAAATCAACGCGTAGAGATGGGAGAAGACCGATGCGTGTGATGGTTCTGGTCAAGGCCAACAAGGACAGCGAAGCCGGCGTGATGCCGGACGAGGCCCTCCTCACCAAGATGGGTGCCTATAACGAGGAACTGGTGAAGGCAGGCGTGCTGCTGGCGATGGACGGGCTCCATCCGAGCGCGAAGGGGCTGCGCATGCGCTTCTCGGGCGCGCAGCGGACGGTCCTCGATGGCCCCTTCGCCGAGACCAAGGAGCTGCTAGCCGGCTTCTGGATCTGGCAGGTCCGCTCCTTCGACGAGGCCGTCGAGTGGCTGAAGCGCGCGCCCTTCGACGGGGGCACCGAGATCGAGCTGCGCCCGATCTTCGAGATGGAGGATTTCGGCGAGGCGATCACGCCGGAATTGCGCGAGCAGGAAGAGCGCGTGCGAGCGGAGTCGGCCAAGAACGCCGGCTGACCGGACCAAGGCTTTCAATTCCAATCAACCCGGAGGGTGCGAGGCGAGGCCTGCACCTCTCCAACCACACGGAGAAGATCGATGCGTTTCATGGTGATGGTCAAGGCGACCAAGGACAGCGAAGCCGGCGCGCCGCCGACCCGGGAACTGGTCGATGCGATGATGGCCTATAATGAGGAGCTGGTGAAAGCCGGCATCATGAAGGGCGGCGACGGCCTGCAGCCGAGCGCCAAGGGTGCGCGCGTGCAGTTCGACGGCGCCAGGTGCTCCGTCGTCGACGGGCCCTTCGCCGAGACCAAGGAGCTGGTCGCCGGCTACTGGCTCTGGGAGTGCAAGTCGCTCGACGAAGCCATCGCCTGGGTCAAGCGCTGCCCCAACCCGATGCCCGGCCCGTCCGAGATCGAGATCCGCCCGGTCGTCGACATCGCCGATTTCGGCGAGATGGTCTCGCCCGAGGCCGCCGCGACCTGGGATCGGCTGAAGAGCGAGGTCGGCAACGGCTGAGCCGCTTGCCAGCCTCCATGCTGATGGTGTGTATCGCAGGCGATGACGGCAAGCGATGCACACCGCGCCATCGAGGCGGTCTTCCGGATCGAGGCTCCCAGGCTGATCGCGGGCCTAGCTCGCGTCACCCGCGACGTCGGCCGGGCCGAGGAGCTGGCGCAGGACGCGCTCGTCGCAGCGCTCCAGCAATGGCCTGATGAGGGCGTGCCACGCAATCCCGGCGCCTGGCTGATGCAGGCCGCCAAGCACCGCGCGCTCGACGGCCTCCGGCGCGCCAGGATGCTGCAGCGCAAGCATGAGGAGATCGGCCGCGATCTCGACGAGGAAGACGATCCGATCGCCGGGATCGAGGAGGCGCTCGACGACGAGCTCGGCGACGACCTGCTCCGGCTGATCTTCACAGCCTGCCATCCGGTGCTCGCGGTCGAGGCACGCCTCGCGCTGACATTGCGCCTGATCGGCGGCCTCACCACCGAGGAGATCGCGCGTGCCTTCCTGGTGCCCGAGCCGACCATGGCCCAGCGCCTGGTCCGGGCGAAGAAGGCACTGGCCGAGGCCAAGGTGCCCTATGAGGTGCCACATGGCTCCGAGCTGGCGAACCGCCTCGCCTCGGTGCTCGAGGTGGTCTATCTGATCTTCAACGAGGGCTATGCCGCGACCGGCGGCGAAGACTGGGTGCGACCCGCGCTCTGCCAGGAGGCGATGCGGCTCGGGCGCATCCTCGCCGGCCTCGCGCCGCAGGAGCCGGAGGTGCACGGCCTCGTCGCGCTGATGGAATTGCAGGCCTCGCGCCTGCGCGCCCGGATCGGGCCGGATGGCGAGCCGGTGCTGCTGCTCGACCAGAACCGGGCACGCTGGGACCGGCTGCTGATCAATCACGGCCTCAAGGCGCTGGAGACGGCGCGCCGGCTTTCCGCCGGGCCCAGCTCTTACGTCCTGCAGGCCGAGCTCGCTGCCTGCCATGCCCGCGCCAACACCGCCGCGGAGACCGACTGGCGCAGAATCGCGGCCCTCTATGGCGCCCTCGGCGAGCTGACGCCCTCGCCGGTGATCGAGCTCAACCGGGCGGTGGCGGTCTCGATGGCGGAGGGGCCGGCGGCGGGGCTGGTGCTGGTCGATGCGCTCGCTTCCGCACCGGCATTGAAGAATTACCACCTGCTGCCGAGCGTGCGCGCCGATTTCCTGGTCAAGCTCGGCCGGCATGGCGAGGCGGAGGCCGAATTCACCCGCGCCGCCGGCATGACCCGGAACCGGCGCGAGCGCGATTTGCTGCTCGGCCGGGCGGAGACGGCGCGAAAGGCGGCCGGCTGAAACCGAGCGCAGCCGCCTGGCGGGCCGTTCTTCAGCGCATGAACTGCGCGATGGCGGCAAAATCGTCCTGGCGATGGCCGGCGGCGATCGCCTCGCGGAAGAGGCTGTCCTGCGCCTTGGGGACGAGATCATTTAGGCCGCGTTCGGCGCAGAGCTGCAAGAGCAGGCCGAAGGCGCCGTAATGGACGTCGAGTGAGGCGAGGGTCTCCGCGTCGGCGGCAAAGCGGCGATCGCGGATGCGGGTGACCAGATCGACCACAGCGCCCTCGACGACGGGCAGGAAGGCCTGCCGGTGTTCCTCGAACAGGTCGAGCGCGATGCCCTCGGCCTCGCAGATCGCGGCCGCCTGGAACTGGCCGAAGAGCGCGCCCCACATCTGCCCGAGCAGGGAGAGGTCGAGGGCCGAGGCGTGGCCGACATCCTCGCCGACGAATTGCGGATTGCCGCCGAGCGCCAGGAGGATGGCCTGGTTGGCCTCGAACAGGGCCCGAGGCCCGGAATAGAGGATGGTGCCGCCGGGTTCGCCGATGAAGTCCGGCGTCGCCATGATCGCGCCGTCGAGATAGCTGGTGCCGTTGTCGGCCGCCCATTTCTCCTGCGCACGCGCCTGGTTCGGCGAGCCGGAAGAGACCTGAATGATCAGCTTGCCGCGTAGGGCGGCCGCGACTTCGGGCGAGCGGAACAGTCGGTCCGAATCGGCGTAGGTGCTGACGCAGACGACGATGATGTCGGCTGCCGCCGCGGCGGCAGCGACCGACGACGCGACGCTCGCGCCCTGGTCTGCAAGAGCTGCAGCCTTGCCGGGCGAGCGATTCCAGACATGGGTGGGGATGCCGGCCTTCAAAAAGGCCTGGGCGAGGGCGGCGCCCATGCGGCCGAGGCCGATGACGGAAACAGTGGCACTCATCGATGGCTCTCCTGACAGGGCGGGAGCACGACTGCGATAGAAGGCAGGCCTTCGACCGCGCAGCGTCGCGCTCGCTCTGGGGTTTGGCTGACGCCGGCCCATGCCGGCGGCTTCGCGGGAGATTTCTCAGTTTTATTTTTTATTTCAATTACTTACATGCAGGTAAGTAGTCGGTTGGAGAAGGCTATGCCAGTCAGGGTCAACTTGCCGGACGAATGCGGTCTCGGCCAGGCGCTGTCGGTGATCGGTGGCCGCTGGAAGTCGGCGATCCTGTGGGAGCTGCATGAGCGGGCGCTGCGCTTCGGCGAATTGCGCCGGCGCCTGCCCGGGGTCAGCGAGAAGGTGCTCTACGAGCAATTGCGCGAGATGGAGCGCGACGGCGTCGTCAGGCGCGAAGCTTTCGAGGAAGCGGTGCTGCGGGTCGAGTATTCGCTGACGCCGGCCGGGGCGGCGCTCAACGACGCCGCGCATACTCTGGCACTATGGGGGCTCGCCCATGCCAGTCGCGGTGAACTCCCGGTTGCCGCCGAATGATCAGTGGCGCGTGCCGGTGGTGAAGTTGCCGCAGCGGATCTTCTCCGGCAGGGCCTCGGCGAAGACGGCGGTTGCTTCTTCGCCATAGGTCTCGACCAGCGTGCGCATCGCCGCGAACAGGGCGGCATGGGCGAGCGAGTCGGAGTCGAGCCCGTCCTGGCGCGCCTCGATGAAGGCGTCCTCGACATAGCAGTAGGCCACGCGGCGCGCGTCCTTGACGTCCTCGGCGAGGGTCGGGTCGAGCGGCAGGTCGTCGGAGAGAGCGGACATGAAGGCTGCGGTATCCGGCGTCGAAAGGAACCTGTCGGACGGAGCAGCCGCGCATGAGCCGCGACTGTTCCAGTGATTTGCCTGGTAAGGATACGATCCGTCGACGGCGGGCGCCATCACGGTCTTTAAGAAAGGTTAATTCTCGGGGGACAATTCTGCTTAAGAATGGCGCAAGCTCGTGCCGAAACCGCGTCGCCAAGCCTCCCGGAGGATGCAAAACGGGAATTTCATCCTGTGCCAAAATCTTTGATTGTCCCGAAAACGGGCATCCTGTTCCGGTAGATCTCCTAGCCGCCGAAGCGGCTCGCCAGCGCCTTGGCGAGCTTCTCGCCCTCTTGCGCCAGACGAGCTGAAGCCTCCTGGGTGCCATCGCTGCAGGTGCGATGCGTCGCCGAATAGGCGCGGTAGCCGCGATTATAGGCGCTGGCCAGCCGCTCGCGCCGCTGCGGTGAGCGCCCTTCCGACTCGAGCAGGGTTGCCATGCGCTCGCGCCAGTCCTGCGCCTCGCGGGTCTCGCAGAGCGTGCGCAGATAGGCGAGCGAGCCGATGATCTCGGCGAGCTGCAGCAATTGCGGCTCATAGGGCGGGGCGGGTGATTCAGGTTCCGGCGGGGCCGGCTCGGCGGGGCGCTGCTGCTGTTGCGGCGGGGCGGGCCGCCGGGCCTGCGCCAGCAGCGCCTGCGGGCTCGCGGCCAGTCCGGCGAGCATCAGGGCTGCGAGCGCGCTTTTCGTCATACGCCAGCGTCGCGAGCGACAATGGCGGCAGCGCGGCGCAGCACGTCGCTAAGCTCGCGCGTCGTCGGCAGGCCGCCGAGCTTGAGGGGATCTGCCCACATCACGGCACCGGCTTCGGGGCCCGGCTGCGGCTCGCCGGAGAGCCATTCCCCGACGAAGGAGGCGATGACGAAATGATGGGTCACCGCGCCCTTGGGATCGCGGCCGACGATCTCGACATGGCGGTTGAAACCGACGATCCGCGCGCTGACGCCGACCTCCTCCTCCAATTCGCGCAGCGCCGCCTCCTCCAGGCTCTCGCCGGCCTCGACCTTGCCGCCGGGCAGCGACCAGAGCTGGTCGGCCGGGGGCTTGGTCCGCGTCGCCAGCAGGACCTTGCCGTCGCGGAAGACGGCGATCGAGGCGGCGAGCACCGGGCGCGCCGCGGCGCGGGCGGGATTGGGGAAGCGGATGACTCGATTGTTGTCTTGGCCGTTGTCCTGCCCGCTCACACGTGCTGCCCGCCATTGATGTGGAGCTCGGCGCCGGTGACGTAGCTCGAGGCATCGGTGCAGAGGAAATAGATCGACCTGGCGACCTCCTCGGTCCTGCCGAGGCGCTGCATCGGCAGCTTCTCGACGATCTTCTCCGTGCCGGGGGAGAGGATGGCGGTGTCGATCTCGCCCGGAGAGATCGCATTGACGCGGATGCCGAGCGGGCCAAAATCGGCGGCCATCTCGCGGGTCAGGCTGGCGAGCGCCGCCTTCGAGGTCGCATAGGCCGCCCCGGCGAAGGGGTGGACGCGCGAGCCGGCGATCGAGGTGACGTTGACGATCGCGCCCTTGGCGGCGGCCAGCTCGTCGAGCAGGCCCCGCGCCAGCATGATCGGCGCGAAGAAGTTGACCTGGAAGACCTGGTGCCAGTCGTTGAACGATGTCGTGGCCGCCCCGAGCCGACCGCCTTTGGGGCCCTTGGGCGAGATGCCGGCATTGTTGACCAACGCGTTGAGCTTGCCGCCCTCGGCCGCGAGGCGCTTCTTGATCTCGGCGATGCCGCGCATCGTGTCCTCGGGATCGCCGAGGTCGATCTGGACATGGTCGTCCGCGCCGGATGGCCAGGGGCACTTATTCGAGAAGGCCTGGCGCGAGCAGGAGAGGATGCGCCAGCCGGCCATGGCGAACTGCATCACCGTGGCATGGCCGATGCCGCGGCTGGCCCCGGTCAGCAGCATCACCGGGCGCTTGCCGGGCTCCGTCTTCGGAAAGTCGAATGTGGGCATGGCCATTGGCGTTGTGACTTTCCTCAGGGGTAGAGCCGCGCCTTCGTCCAGGCGTCGCCGGGCGTGGCGCGGCGGAAGGTAATGCGGTCGTGCAGGCGGAAGGCGCCGTCGCGCCAGAATTCCATGTAGACCGGGGCGATGCGGAAGCCGGTCCAGTGCGGCGGGCGCGGCACCTCGCCGACGCCGAATTTCAGCGCATAGCTCGCCACGGCTTTTTCAAGGGCGAACCGGCTCTCCAGCGGCCGCGACTGCTGCGAGGCCCAGGCGCCGATCCGGCTGTCGCGCGGACGCGACTGGAAATAGGCGTCGGCCTCGGCGTCGCTGACGCGGCTGACCGGGCCGCGGATGCGGACCTGCCGGCGCAGGCTCTTCCAGTGGAACAGTGCAGCCGCCTTGGGCTGGCCGGCGAGCTCCTCGCCCTTCTGGCTCTGGGTGTTGGTGTAGAAGACGAAGCCCTCGGGGCTGCGGCCGTTGAGCAGGACCATGCGGGAATTGGGCATGCCGTCGGCGTCGACCGTCGAGAGCGCCATGGCGTTCGGATCGTTCGGCTCGGAGGCCTTGGCCTCATCGAGCCAGCTCTCGAACAGGGCGAAGGGCTCGCTCGCTTCGGTGAAGTCACCGCTCATTAACGCATTCACGTGCTTAATCCTCGGAGTTTCAGGAAGCGTTGGGCGAGCGCGATCCGCAATGCGGTTTGATTTGGTAGTCATATATAAGCCCCGCGCGCAGCGGAGCCAGAGGCCGCATGAGCGCAGTCCCCTTGCATCGGGGGCATCCCTCGTCGGCGTGCTCCTGCTCGGACTGGCCTCGGCCGGCTGCTCGATCTCCTTTCCGATCATCGGCCTCTCCAGCAAGGCCGAGGACGAGATCGCGATGACGACCGCTTCGGTGCTGCCGGCCCGCGCCGTCGAAGGCAAGAGCCCGCTCGTCGGGCTCGCGCCCGATCTCGGTCCCGAGGACTGGCGCCGGGCGGAAGGCGCCATGGCACTGGCGCTCGATCCGCAGGGCAATGGCGCGCCGGTCTCCTGGGACAACGCCCAGAGCGGCATGAAGGGTACGTTCACCCCGGTCGGCGGGCCGTTCCTGAAATCGGACGAGATCTGCCGCGCCTTCTTGGCCTCGATGAGCCTGCAGACCGGCCCCGTGAAGCTGCAGGGCACCGCCTGCCGGCCGTCTGGCGGCGAGTGGGCGGTGACCGACGCCAAGCCGTGGAAAGGCACGGTTTAAGCCTGTTGCAACTGCGCCACAGTCTTCCCATCTAGGATGCGGTTCCGCTACGCCGGAATACGAAGCCTCCGGGGGTGTGTTTGAATGCGTGATCCGTATCAGGTTCTGGGCGTGGCGAAATCGGCTGACGAGGCCGAGATCAAGAAGGCTTATCGCCGCCGCGCCAAGGACCTGCACCCCGACCGCAACCAGGGTGATCCGAAGGCGCAGGAGAAATTCTCCGAGCTGAACACCGCCTACGAAGTTCTCGGCGATGCGGACAAGCGCAAGCAGTTCGATCGCGGCGAGATCGACGCCGAGGGCAAGCCGCGCTTTTCCGGCTTCGAGGGCATGGGCGCCGGGCGTCGCGGCGCGCAGCATGGCGGCTTCGATTTCCATTTCGACGGCGGCGGCCCTAGCCGTGGCGGCGATCCCGGCTTCGATCCGGCCGACATTTTTGGCTCGCTCTTCGGCGAGGCGGCCAGGCGCGGTGGCGGCCGTGGCCGGCAGAGCCAGCCGCAGAAGCCGCCGGAGCAGAGCTTCAGCCTCGAGGTCGGCCTGGCTGAAGCGGTCAATGGCGGCACGCGCCGGGTGAAGCTGCCCGGCGGGCGCGAGGTCGAGGTGACGATCCCCGAGGGTGTCGCCGACGGCAAGGTCATGCGCCTGCGCGGTCTCGGCCAGACCCATCCGCTCACCGGTGAGGCCGGCGACGTGCTGATGACGATCAAGGTGAAGCCGGATTCCCGCTTCACCATCGACGGCATCAACCTGCGCGCGCGCGTTGCGGTGCCGCTGGCGACGGCGGTGCTGGGCGGGCCGATCCATGTGCCGACGCTGTCGGGCGCCGTCGAGATGAACGTGCCGCCGCTGACCGGCACGGCGCGCCAGTTCCGCCTGCGCGGCAAGGGCTTGCCCGGCGCCAAGAAGGGCGAGCATGGCGACCTCTTCGTCTCGATCGACATCGAGATGCCCAGCGAGGATGCCGAGCTGACCGCGCTGATGAAGGCGCGGGCCGGCTGAGACGCCTGAACAGGATTTCGGCAGACGGCGCTTCCACCCTTCGGCCGCCTCAGTTATGAGACCGTCCGGTTCCCTTTTGCCGGTTCGTCCAGTTCGAAGGTCTCAGATGCCTGAATCCAGCAGCGCCGCCCCGACCGCCAACCTCCTGCGGGGCAAGCGTGGTCTCGTCATGGGCGTCGCCAACAACCGCTCGATCGCCTGGGGCATCGCCAAGGCGGCGGCGGATGCTGGCGCCGAGCTCGCCTTCACCTATCAGGGCGATGCCTTGAAGAAGCGGGTCGAGCCGCTGGCGCAGCAGCTTGGCGGCCATGTCGTCGGCCATTGCGATGTCACCGACGGGGCGACGATCGATGCGGTCTTCGCCGAGATCGAGAAGCTCTGGGGCAAGCTCGACTTCGTCGTCCACTGCATCGCCTTCTCCGACAAGGACGAGTTGACCGGCCGGTATGTCGACACGACCGAGGCCAATTTCTCGAAGTCGCTGCTGATCTCCTGCTATTCCTTCACGGCGATCACCCAGCGCGCCGAAAAGCTGATGCCGGATGGCGGCTCGCTGCTGACGCTGACCTATTACGGCGCCGAAAAGTGGATGCCGCATTACAACGTCATGGGCGTCGCCAAGGCGGCGCTGGAATCGAGCGTGCAGTACCTCGCCGCCGATCTCGGCCCGTCGAAGATTCGCGTCAACGCGATCTCGGCCGGGCCGATCAAGACATTGGCGGCCTCTGGCATCGGCGATTTCCGCTATATCCTGCGCTGGAACGAGTACAACTCGCCGCTGCGCCGCACGGTCACGATCGAGGAGGTCGGTGAGACCGCGGTCTTCCTGGTCTCCGACATGTCGCGCGGCATCACCGGCGAGGTGATGCATGTCGATGCCGGCTATCATGTCGTCGGCATGAAGGTGCCGACCGCGCCGGACATCTCGCTCGACAAGGGCGAGTGAGGGCTGAGGCCCGCCCGCAACGGCGCGACTGCAGACGAAGTTTCTGTAGCTACTTTGTTGTAACGAGGTGACGCGTCGCCTATCTTGCTCGCGAGAGCGGGAGAGGGCCATGCTGAGCGCAGTCAAGAAATTCGGGAACTCGGCCGGCGTGCTGATTCCCAAGCCTCTGCTGGCCGAGATCGGCGCCAAAGCCGGCGACAGCGTCGAGCTCAAGGTCGAAGGCGGACGCATCGTGATCGAGCCGGTCATCCGCCCGGCGCGCGCTGGCTGGGCCGAAGATTCGCAGCGTCTCGCACGGGAACAGGACGACGAACTCGTCTGGCCGGAATTCGGCAATAGCGAAGACGCGGCCTTGGCATGGTGAAGCGTGGAGAGATCTGGCTGGCCGCGCTCGACCCGACGATCKGCGGCGAAATCCAGAAGACACGCCCCTGTCTCATCATCTCGCCGCCGGAAATCCACGATTATCTGCGGACCGTCATCGTCGCGCCGATGACGTCCGGCAGTCGGCCTGCCGGCTTCCGTGTGCCGGTGCAGTTTCAGGGCATCGATGGCTTGATCCTGCTCGAGCAGAGTCGCGCGCTCGACAAGCAAAGACTTCGGAAGAAGCTCGGCAGCGTTTCCAACGCGACCCTCGGACAAGTGCTGCAGACCCTGCGGGAGCTCTACGCGGATTGAGCCGGTGAGGCGGCGCGCAGTCGATGCGTTCCGTCCTCATCCAGACTGACATCCTGACTCGCGATCGCCATCAGCAGATCGGTGACGCTGCGCTCTCCGATCATGATCGCCGGCGCGATCTCCACCAGCGGCGCCAGCACGAAGGCGCGCTCGGCGATGCGCGGATGCGGGATTTGCAGGCCCGGCCGGTCGATCGTCTCTGCGCCATAGGTCAGGATGTCGATGTCGAGCGTGCGCGGCCCCCAGCGCTCGCGCCGCTCGCGGCCGCTCTCGCGCTCGATGGAAAGGCAGAGCGCAAGTAGGTCGTCTGCGGTGAGCGAGGTCTCGATCAGCACCGCCATGTTGCGGAACTCCGGCTGGTCGAGCTTGCCCCAGGGCGCCGTGCGCCAGACCGAGGAGACGGCCTTGAGCTCGGCAGCCGCATGCGCGCGCAGCCGCGCCAGCGCCGCCGCGAAGGCCGCCACGGGATCGCCGAGATTGCCGCCGAGGCCGAGCGTCGCCTCGATGCTCACCGCGTGAAGTCCAGCTTGATCCCGACCGAATCCATGCGGCCGGGAATGGGTGGGGCGGGCTTGCGCAGCGTGACCGCGACCTTGGTCACGGCGGGGTATCCCGCCAGGATCGCCTCGGCCAGTGCCCGCGCCGCCGCTTCCAGCAGCTTGAAGCGCTTGCCCGAGAAGGTGCGCGTCACCAGGCCGACGACCTCGCCATAGTCGACGGTGTCGGCGATGTCGTCGCTGAGCGAGGATGCCCGCAGGTCGCAGTCGAGCACCAGGTCCATCGAGAAGCGCTGGCCGAGCCGGCCCTCCTCGGCGAAATGGCCGTGATAGGCGTAGAGGTCGAGCGCCTCGATGAAGATCTGCCCGGTCGCGCTCATTGTGCTGCTCCGATCGCCGCCCAGATTTTCAAGGCGTCGACATGCTCGTCGACGTCATGAGTGCGGATGATGGCGGCGCCTTGGGTGACGCCGTAGAGATGGGCTGCGATGCTGGCCGCGACGCGCTCAGCCGGCACCGCCTTGCCGATCACGTGGCCGAGTACCGATTTGCGGGAAGCGCCGAGCAGGACCGGGCAGCCGAGCTCGCCGAGGCGGCGGAGCTCTCTCATCAGCAGAAGCGACTGCTCCGCGGTCTTGCCGAAGCGGCCGATGCCGGGATCGACGACGATCTGGCTGCGTGGCACGCCGGCTTCGGTGGCGATTTCGATCGAGCGTTCGAGGAAGCGCATGACGTCGGTGAGGATATCGAGTCCGGGATCGACCTCCTCGCGGTTGTGCATCAGGACGATCGGGGCGCCATGGTGGGCCGCGACGCCGGCGATGGCAGGCTCGCGCTGCGCGCCCCAGACGTCGTTGACGATCGAGGCGCCGACCTTGAGTGCGGCCTCGGCGACTTCAGCCTTGTAGGTGTCGATCGAGATCGGGATGTCGCTCTGGGCGGCGATGCCGGCGATCACCGGCAGGACACGGGCGAGCTCGCTTTCCGCATCGAGGCGGATATGGTCCGGCCGCGTCGACTCGCCGCCGACATCGACGATATCGGCACCCTGCCGCGCTAGCGTCAGCCCATGCGCGACCGCCATGGTGGGGGCGGCGAAGAGGCCGCCATCGGAAAAGGAATCCGGGGTGACGTTGACCACGCCCATCAGCAGGGGCCTGGTGCCCAGGTCGAGCTTGCGGCCATCCGGCAATGTCAGCGTGGCGTTCATGCGACTGTCGAGCGATGCGAGAGCCTGCCTCTTACACAGGGCAGCGGGGCGCGGCCACCACAAAGCTCACGAGGCAGTGAGGGCGGCCCCTGCGGCGCTTTCGCCCCTTTGACGAGCCGGCCTGCAGCGTGCATGAGGCGGGGCATGACTCCCCTGACGATTCCCGGCCGCCTCTTCCTCGTTCGCCACGGTGAAACCGACTGGAATCGCGAGGGCCGGTTGCAGGGCGGGAAGGACATTCCGCTCAACGGGCTTGGTCGCATGCAGGCCGAGGAGGCGGCGCGCCGGCTCAAGGCGCTGACGCCGGACTACGCCACCGTGGACTATGTCTGCTCGCCGATGGAGCGGGCGCGCGAGACGATGACGATCCTGCGCCGCGAACTCGAGCTGCCATCAGACGGTTTCCGCATCGATGACCGCTTGCGCGAATTGACCTTCGGCGACTGGGAAGGCTTCACCTGGCGCGAGATCCGCAAGAGCGAGCGCGAGCTCGCACAGGCCCGCGAAAGCGACAAATGGGGCTTCGTGCCGCCCGGTGGCGAGAGCTATCGCATGCTGGCGGAGCGTATCCGCCCGGTGCTCGAGGGGCTGGCGCCGGACACGGTGATGGTCAGCCATGGCGGCGTGGCGCGGGCGGTGCTGGCGCTGATCGGCGCCGTCGGCACGGCGGATGCGGCGCGTGTCGAGATCTGGCAAGGCAAGATCCTCGTGGTCGAAGGCGGCAAGGCGACATGGATGTGACAGTCGACCGCCAGACGCCGGCGGACACGTAAACGCACCCGGGTCTTCAGGCTTGCCGTTCAGCCGCGGTTAAGCCACATCTGCTGATATACGGCCGGCAAGCGAGCTTCCGCGCGGCTGCGGGGTGTCCGGCCTAGGTTTGATGGACGTGTCGTCATGGGGTGGCGGCCGCCCGGCATGAGGTGCAGCCCAGGCGTGCCGCCGGGGCCTGCGGCGGAGCAGGATGAACGACATCACCACAGTTTCGGCCGGTACAGCCGGCTCGGGCGTGACGGCGCTTGCGATGCTGGCCGGCGAGAAGCGGCCCGATTTGCTGCGCGACGAAGTGCTCGCGGAGATCTTCGCAGCGAGCGTCTCCGCACGTCCCGATCACCCGGCGATGATCTGCGGTGAACACCGGCTGAGCTATGCGCAGGTCTGGGAGCAGGCGCAGGCCCAGGCACGCGGCCTCGCACTCGCCGGCATCGGCCCGGGCGACATGGTCGGCCTGTGGATGTCACGCGGCATCGAGCTCCTGGTGGCGCAGATCGCGATCACGCTGTCGGGCGCCGCCTGGCTGCCCTTCGACGCGGAAGCGCCGGTCGAGCGCATCGCCATCTGCCTCGAGGATGCCAGCGCCAAGGGGCTGGTGACACAGACCGACTGGAAGGCGCGGGCGGCGGCAACCGGGCGCACCATCTGGTGCCCATCGCAGCTCGCGGCGGCCAGCGACGGCAAGCCGATGCCGGCTCGGCCCGCCGGGCTGACGCCGGATCACCCGGCCTATCTGATCTACACCTCGGGCTCGACCGGCGTGCCCAAGGCGATCGTCATCAGCCAACGCAACATCTGCCATTTCCTGCGCTCAGGGAACGCGCTCTACGGTATGGGTCCGGAGGACGTCGTCTTCCAGGGCGCCTCGGTCGCCTTCGACCTGTCGATGGAGGAGATCTGGACGCCCTATCTCGTCGGCGCGACCCTGTTCGTGGCGACGCCGCAGATGATGGGCGATGCCGAGAAGCTGCCGTCGATCCTGAACGACGCCGGCGTCACCGTGATCGACACGGTGCCGACCCTGCTCGGCATCCTGCCCTCCGACGTGCCCTCGCTGACATTGATCCTGCTCGGCGGCGAGGCGTTGCCGCCCTCGATCGTGCAGAAATGGTCGAAGCCCGGCCGGCGCATCTTCAACACCTATGGGCCGACGGAAGCGACGGTGGTGGCGACGGCCGCCCCGGTCGAGCCGGGCGAGACGGTGACGATCGGCCGGCCGATCCCGAACTACACCGCCTATATCGTCGACGACGAGATGAAGCTGACCGGCGTCGGCCAGCAGGGCGAGCTGCTGATCGGCGGTCCTGGCGTCGCCAAGGGCTATCATCTGCGCCCCGAGCTCACGGCCGAGAAGTTCATCGTCAACCCGTTCGGCGGCAGCGGCAGCGACCCGGTGCTCTATCGCTCCGGCGACGCCGTCAGCCTCGACGAGAACGGCAACATCGTCTTCCACGGCCGCATCGACGACCAGGTCAAGATCCGCGGTTTCCGCGTCGAGCTCGGCGAGATCGAGACGGCGCTGTCGGACGAGGCAGGCATCAGCCAGGCCGCCGTGGTGTTGCGCACTGACGACGGCATCGAGCGGCTCGTCGCCTTCCTGGTCGGCGAGCCCGGCGTGCAGATGGAAGGCTCGGTGCTGCGGGCGTCGCTGCGCGAGAAGCTGCCGCCCTATATGATCCCGGCGCATTTCGAGCCGGTCGGCTCGCTGCCGCGCATGATCTCCGGCAAGGTCGACCGCAAGATGCTGAAGGCCGCGCCGCTGACGGCGCCGGCCGCGAGCGGCGAGCAGGAGCCGCCGCGCAACGAGACCGAGGCCGCCCTGCTCGATGCGGCCAAGCGCGTGCTCGGCGCGCAGGCGCTGCCGCTGGAGGCGGATTTCTTCATTGATCTCGGCGGGCATTCGCTGCTGGCGGCGCGCTTCATCTCGATCGTGCGCGAGACGCCGGCCTATGCCGGCATTACCCTGCAGGACGTCTATGGCGCGCGCACCTTGCGGGCGATGGCGGAACTGCTCGATGCGCGCGGCGTGCGCGCCGAGGAAGATCTCTCCTTCACGCCGCCGCCGCTGCGTCGCCGCTTCCTCTGCGGCCTGGCGCAGGCGATCGCGCTGCCGATCATCATCAGCCTGTCGACGGCGCAATGGCTCGGCATCTTCGTCAGCTACATGCTGCTTTCGGGCGAAGAGTTGTCGGCGATGGCGCAGGTCTTCGCGCTGCTCGGCATCTATGTCGCGGTCACGCTCGTCACCGGCTTCATCGCGATCGGCTTGAAATGGCTTGTGCTCGGCCGGACCAAGCCCGGCACCTATCCGCTCTGGGGCGTCTATTATTTCCGCTGGTGGTTCGCCTCGCGCGTCGCCGGGCTCGTGCACATCAAATGGCTGCAGGGCACGCCGGTGATGCGCTTCTACTGGCGCCTGCTCGGTGCCAAGGTCGGGCGCGACGTCATCATCTCCGACTACGAGGCCGGCGCGATCGACCTGGTCACGCTCGGCGACGGCACGACGCTGGGATCGAAGACCACCTTCGCCAATGCTGAAGCGATCGGGGCAGACTTCATCATCGGCAAGATCACCATCGGCAAGGACGTCTATGCGGGGTCCTCCGTGGTGTTCGGCCATGGCTGCACCGTTGGCGACCACGCCGAGATCGGCGATCTCACGGCGATTGCGCCAGGCGCGCAGATCGGTACGGCCGAAATCTGGGACGGTTCGCCCGCCCGCAAGACCGGCACGGCCAATATCGAGGCCCTGCCGCCGCAAGCCGAGGCGAGCGCCGGGCGGCGGGCGGCGATGACCTTGTTCTACATCGTCATGTTGATCGTGCTGCCGCCGATCAGCCTCCTGCCGATCTTCCCGGCCTTCTGGCTGTTCGACAGGATCGACAACTGGGTCGCGACCTGGTCCGACGTCAGCTATCTCTGGTATCTGCCGATCCTGACCTGGCCGACGGCGATCGGGCTCATCACTGTCACCGTCTTCCTGATCTGCGCGCTGCGCTGGGCGATCCTGCCGCGCGTCTCCTCCGGCACCTATTCGATCCATTCGGGCTTCTACGCCCGCAAATGGACGGTGGCGCTGGCGACCGAGGTGACGCTGGAGACGCTCTCCTCGCTGTTCGCGACGATCTATATGCGCTTCTGGTACCGGATGATGGGCGCAAGGATCGGGCAGGGCGCCGAGATCTCGACCAACCTCTCGGGGCGCTACGACATCACCGGGATCGGCGCTGGCAACTTCATCGCCGACGAGGTGATCTTCGGCGACGAAGACATGCGGCGCGGCTATATGCGCCTCGACATGACCCGCACCGGCGAGCAGGTCTTCGTCGGCAACGATGCAGTGGTGCCGCCAGGTGCGGTGATTCCCGACAAAGTGCTGATCGGCATCAAGTCGAAGCCGCCCTCGAACGAGTTGATGAGCGCCGGCGACACCTGGTTCGGCTCGCCGCCGATCAAGCTGCCGACGCGGCAGAAGGTCGATCTCGGTGCCGACTGGACCTACAAGCCCTCGACGGGCAAGAAGCTGGCGCGCGCCGTATTCGAGGCGCTGCACACCTCTTTTCCGGCGATGCTGTTCATCACCTTCGGCACGCTCGCCGTCGACCTCGTGCTGCAGCAGAAGATATTCGACCGCGACTGGACCGGCCTGGCGCTCGCCTTCATGGGCTGCGCCGTGCTGATCGCCATCACGCAGGCGCTGATCTGCGCGCTGATGAAATGGCTGCTGATGGGCGTCTACAAGCCGGTGATGAAGCCGATGTGGTCGTTCTGGGCGATGCGCACCGAGGCGATCGCCGTGCTCTATTGGGGTCTGGGCGGCAAGGTGCTGTTCGACTATCTGCGCGGCACGCCGTTCCTGCCCTGGTTCCTGCGCCTGTTCGGCGCGCAATATGGCCAGGGCGTCTGGCTGGATTCGACGGATATCACCGAGTTCGACTGCATCAAGGTTGGCGACTTCTGCACCGTCAACGCCCATTCGGCCCTGCAGACGCATCTCTACGAGGACCGGGTGATGAAGGTCGGCAAGGTCACGCTCGGCAAGGGCGTCTGCGTCGGCGCCGGGGCGACCGTGCTCTACGACACCCATGTTGGCGATTACGCCCAGATCGGCCTGCTCACCGTGATCATGAAGGGCGAGAACCTGCCGGCAAACACCCGCTGGGAAGGTGCGCCGGCCGTGCCGGCGGCGGGGCACTAGATCGCCGTCACTCGGCTGCGTGGCGGTGTGTGCCACGCAACGGCAGCTCGATCTCTGCGGGTTGAAGCGAGCGCACCGCCCCCTTCGGCAACTCGCCGAGCGGCAGCGCGCCGATGCCGACGCGCACGAGGCGCAGCACCTGCCCGCCCGCAGCCTCGACGATCCGCCGGATCTGGCGGTTGCGGCCTTCGTCGATCACCATCTCGATCCAGGCATTGCGCTGGCCATGGCGCAGCAGGCTGGCCGCCCTGGTCGTCAGCCTCTCGCCGCCGTCGATGGCCCCGGCCCGCAGGCGCTGCATCATGGCCTCGTCCGGAACCGTGTCGATCTGGACATGGTAGGTCTTCTCGACGCCCGAGGCGGGGTCGAGGATGGTGCTCGCCCAGCGGCTGTCATTGCTCAGGAGCAGCAGGCCTTCGCTTGCCTGGTCAAGTCGGCCGATCGGCGCGACGAAGGGCAGGTCGATGCCGTCGAGGCAGGCATAGATCGTCGCGCGGCCCTGCGGATCGTGCCGCGTCGTCAGCATGCCGCGCGGCTTGTTGAGCATCAGGTAAACGCGCTGCTCGGCGGAGACCGGCTTACCGTCGACGGAGATGCGGGCGCGGCCGATCTGCAGGCGCAGGGACGGATAGCGGGTAAGCCGACCGTCGACCCGGACGCGGCCTTCGACGATCAGTTGCTCGGCCTGGGTGCGCGAGCAATAGCCGAGCTTGGAGAGGGCGCGCGCGAGGCTGACGGGCGCCGGGCCCGGGCCGGGATGTCTGGACATGATCGATTCCGGACGGCAGCGCAGGCTGCCGGCGCCGCTGGGAGGCGCAGGACAGAGACCGAGCGGCGGCGTGCAAAAGCGAAGCTTGCGGGCCTGTCGATCGGATACCGGATTGGACCTGTTGCGATGCCGCTGCGCGCATCGTGGCTGGTCCAGCGCCACGGTCCCCGAGCGGCGCTGTCGCCGGCCCGGGGCTAGGTGCCCGCGATGATGACGCTCCCGGGGCGCCAGGAGCGCAGGAGGATGCAGCCCTTGCGTCGCATGGGCGCTAGAAGCCGCGCCATGGCCGGCCTGTCAATTCCGCAGGGGCCGCGGAACCCGGCAAGGCAGGGTTTCGCGCCGCGGCGATCCGGCTTATGAGCCATTCCAGCAAGGTTCCGGGCTCCCATGTCGCACAACACTTTCGGCCATCTCTTCCGCGTTACCACCTTCGGCGAGAGCCATGGGCCTGCGATCGGCTGCGTCGTCGATGGTTGCCCGCCGCTGATCCCGCTTGTCGAGGCCGAGATCCAGCGCGACCTCGACAAGCGCCGGCCCGGCCAGTCGCGCTACACGACGCAGCGCCAGGAGCCGGACCAGGTCCGCATCGTCTCCGGCGTCTTCGCGCGCGAGGCCGATGGCGAGCAGGTCACGACGGGAACCTCGATCGGCCTGATGATCGACAATGTCGACCAGCGCTCGAAGGACTATTCCGAGATCAAGGACAAGTACCGGCCGGGTCATGCCGATTTCACCTACGACGTGAAATACGGCATCCGCGACTATCGCGGCGGCGGCCGCTCCTCGGCGCGCGAGACGGCGATGCGGGTCGCGGCCGGGGCGATCGCCCGCAAGGTCGTGCCGGGCATGGTGGTGCGCGGCGCCCTCGTGCAGATGGGGCCGCACAAGGTCGATCGCGGCAACTGGGACTGGGCCGAGGTCGGCAACAACCCGTTCTTCTGTCCGGATGCCAAGGCTGCCGAGCGTTTCGCCGAGTACCTCGACGGCATCCGCAAGTCCGGCTCCTCGATCGGGGCGGTGCTGGAGATTGTCGCTGAAGGCGTGCCGGCGGGCCTGGGCGCGCCGATCTACGGCAAGCTGGACGCCGAGATCGCCGCGGCGCTGATGAGCATCAACGCGGTCAAGGGCGTCGAGATCGGTGACGGCTTCGCCGCGGCCGAGCTCTCCGGCGAGGAGAATGCCGACGAGATGCGCGCCGGCAATGACGGCAAGCCGCTGTTCCTCTCGAACCATGCCGGCGGGATCCTGGGCGGCATCTCGACCGGCCAGCCGATCGTGGCGCGCTTTGCGGTCAAGCCGACCTCCTCGATCCTCTCGCCCCGCGCCACGGTGAACCGCACCGGCGGCGAGACCGAGATGTTCACCAAGGGCCGGCACGACCCCTGCGTCGGCATCCGCGCCGTGCCGGTCGGCGAGGCCATGGTCGCCTGCGTGCTCGCCGACCAGTATCTGCGCCACCGCGCCCAGGTCGGCGTGATCGAGCCGCGCTGGCCGTTCGAGGGGTGATCGATCAGCGCCGGGCGCTTGCGATCGTGGTGACAGCGAGCGCTGCGACGGCGTCGAGTTCGGCTGCGCTGGCGCCGTCATTGGCCTGGATCGAGAGCCCCTGCAGGATCGCCCCGAGATAGCGAGCCAGCGCCGCGCAATCGATCCCGCCTGCGAGTTGCTGCTCGGCGACAGCCCGCTCCAGCCGGGCCTGAAAGAGAGCGATGCTCGCGGCGCGGTAGCTCGCCACCTCCTTGGCGATCCCGCTGTGTTCGCTGCCGCAATTCACCAGTGCCGCTGACAGCATGCAGCCCTTCGGCTGCCCCTCGCTGCAGAACTGGCGCACGGACGCCGCGTAGAACTGCCTGAAGGCTTCGACGATATCCGGTTCGTCGAGCGCTGCGCGCGCCGCCGAGCCGACCTCACCGAGATACCAGCCGAGCGACTCGCGGAAGAGGTCGGCCTTCGATTTGAAGGCGGCATAGAGGCTCTGCGGCGTAATCCCCATCGCCTCGGTCAGGTCGATGAGCGAAGCGCCCTCATAGCCGAGTTTCCAGAAAGTCTCGCCCGCGGCGGCCAGCGCCAGGCCCCGGTCGAAGGCGCGCGGTCGGCCGCGCGGGCGGCGATGCGTCTCATCCTTATTTATCACAGTGACTGCTCTGGAATTAAGTTCGGGGCCGCGATATCAGGAGCGATCACTCCTTATATCGAAAGTCGATCGCCATGCGTAGCTTTCCCATTCTGTTGGCCGGACTCGCGCTCTCGACGCAAGCCATGGCGCAGCCGGCGCCCGATGCGTCGCTCTCCGGCCGGGTCGAGCGCGTCGTCGCGCAGGCCATCGCGGAGAAACGGCTTATCGGGACCGTCGTGCTGGTTTCGCGCGGCGGCAAGCTCGTCCACCGTCAGGCCGCCGGGATGGCCGATCGCGAGGCTGGTCGACCGATGTTCGAGGACGCGATCTTCCGGCTGGCCTCGGTGACGAAGCCGATGGTGTCGGCTGCGGCGATGAAGCTGATCGAAGATGGCAGGCTTCGCCTGGATGATCCGGTGACCCGCTTCCTGCCGGACTTCCGGCCCGTGCTCCCGGACCAGACTCGGCCGGCGATCACGGTGCGCCAGCTCCTGACCCACACATCGGGGTTGAGCTATCGCTTCTTCGAGTCGCCAGGCAGCGCCTATCACACGCTCAATGTGTCCGACGGGATGGACCAGCCGGGGCTGAGTCTAAGCGAGAACCTGCAGCGTCTCGGTCAGGCGCCGCTCGCCTTCGCCCCTGGAACGAAGTGGGGCTATTCGCTCGGCCTCGATGTACTCGGCGGAATTCTGGAAGCGGCGTCGGGTGAGCGGGTGCCGGCTCTCATCCAGCGTCTTGTCACCGGGCCGCTCGGCTTGAAGGATACCGGCTTTGCGGTGGCCGATCCCGCGCGGCTCGCCGTGGCCTATGCGGATGGCAAGCCAGAGCCGGTGAAAATCACGGACGGCATGCTGGTGCCGTTCGGCGAGAGCAGGGTCAGTTTTTCGCCGAGCCGCATCTTCGATCCGGCCTCGTTCCCCTCGGGTGGTGCCGGCATGGTCGCTACGGCCGGCGACATCCTGCAGTTCCTCGAAGCGATCAGAACCGGCGGCGGAGCGATCCTGCGGCGCGATACGGTGACGACAATGATGCAGGATCAGGTCGGCGTGCAGGCGGCGACGCAGGGGCCGGGCTGGGGCTTCGGCTATGGCTGGGCTGTGCTCGACGACCCCAAAGCCGCCGCGACCCCGCAGGCCAAAGGCACGCTGCAATGGGGCGGTGCCTATGGCCATAGCTGGTTCATCGACCCGGCCAATGAGCTCGTCGTGGTCGCGCTGACCAACACGACCTTCGAGGGCATGGCGGGGCCGTTCGTGACGCAGTTGCGCGATGCGGTTTATGGCGCTGCCAAATGACGCCCGAATGCCCTTTTCAGTAATACTGAAAATGTCCGATGCGCTTCATTGAAATCGAAGGGCGGCAGTGCTAGCTATGATGCCATGAAACTCGACGTCTGGCTCCAGCAAACCAAGACCGCCCGCAGCGCCTTCGCGCGGCAGGTCGGCCTGTCGCCTGCCAGCGTCACGGCGCTCTGCAACGATCCCACTGCCTGGATCTCGCGCGAGAGCGCCGAGCGCATCGCCGCCGCGACCGGCGGCGCTGTCACCCCCAACGACTTTCTGGGCCTGCAGGGCCCGCGCGAGGCTGCCATGACCGCAAGCAATGTCGCCGAGACCGTCGAAGCCTTCGCGCGCGGCGAGGTCGTCATCGTCACCGATGACGACGATCGCGAGAACGAGGGCGATCTCATCGTCGCCGCCTCGCTCTGCACGCAGGAGAAGATGGCCTTCATCATCCGCAACACCTGCGGCATCGTCTGCGCGCCGCTGACGTCGGGTGAGGCGCGCCGCCTGCGGCTCGACCCGATGGTCTCCTCCAACGACGCTCCGCTCGGCACTGCCTTCACCATCACGGTCGACGTCAAGCATGGGCTGACCACCGGTATCTCGGCGGAGCAGCGGACCAACACGGTGCGCGCGCTCGCCAACGGCAATATGGGCGCCGCCGATTTCGTCCGGCCCGGCCATGTCTTCCCACTGATCGCGAAGGATGGCGGCGTGCTGATGCGCTCCGGCCATACCGAGGCCGCGGTCGACCTGTGCAAGCTCGCCAATCTGCCGCCGGTCGGCGTGATCTGCGAGCTCGCCAACGATGACGGCACGGTGATGAAGGGCGCGCAGATCGCTGCCTTTGCCCAGAAGCACAATCTCAAGCAGATCACGGTCGCCGACCTGATCGCCTATCGCCAGGCGCGCGAGAAGCTGGTCGAGCGCGTGCACTCCTTCCCGGTCAAGACCGAGTTCGGCGAGATGACCGGCCATGTCTACATCACGCCCTTTGACGACACGCAGCATTTCGCCTTCGTCATGGGCAAGCTCGGCGATGGCGAGAAGGTTCCGGCCCGGCTGCACCGCGCCAATGTCGTCGCCGACGTGCTCGGCGGCGCCTCCTCGATCCAGTGCGTGCTGCGCCGCTTCCAGCAGGAGGGCAAGGGCGTGCTGGTCTATCTGCGCGACGGCTCGGCGGGCGTGCCGATCAAGAGCGTCGAGGACGAGGAGGGCTCGGACGCGCTGCGCTCGCAGCAATGGCGCGAGGTCGGCCTCGGCGCCCAGATCCTGCGCGATCTCGGCGTCGCCTCGATCGTCAACCTGGCGTCCTCGACCCGCGCCTTCGTCGGCCTCTCCGGCTTCGGCATCGAGATCGCCGAGACCGCGCCGCTGGAGTGAGGCGCCGTCTTTCCGGGGCGGGCCGCAGGCCCGAGCCCGGAACCCAGAGCCGATGCCGTCCACCGATAGGGTGGCGATGTCCGCGCTTGTCCGAAGATCGCATCGGTTCTGGGTTCCGGGCTCTTCGCTGCGCGAAGCCCCGGAAAGACGGCGTGACTCCGCGCCTTATCCCCGCATCAGCGCCATGACGTGGGCGGCGGTCGATTTCGACAGGCCTTCGAGATCGTAGCCGCCTTCCAGGATCGAGACGAGCCGCCCGCCGGCATGGCGGTCGGCGATCTCCATCAGCTTCTGCGTCGCCCAGGTGAAATCGGCTTCCTTCAGGTTGATGTTGGCGAGCGGGTCGCGCCAATGCGCGTCGAACCCGGCCGAGATGATCACGAGATCGGGCCGGAAATCTTCGAGCCGCGGCAGGATCGCGCTCTCGAAGGCGTCGCGGAAGGCGTCGGCGCCATCGCCCGCCCGAAGCGGGGCATTGACGATCGTGCCGTGCTCGCCGCGTTCGGAGGGCGCGCCGGTGCCGGGATAGAGCGGCATCTCATGAGTCGAGGCGTAGAGCACGCTGGCGTCGCCCCAGAAGATCTCCTGTGTGCCGTTGCCGTGATGGACGTCCCAGTCGACGATGGCGACGCGCTCGGCGCCATGGGCCTTCTGCGCATGGCGGGCGGCGATGGCGGCGTTGTTGAAGAAGCAGAAGCCCATCGCCTTGTCGCTCTCGGCATGGTGGCCGGGCGGGCGCATGGCGCTGAAGGCATTGGTTGCGCGCCGGCTCATGACCTCGTCGACGGCGTGGACGGCAGCCCCGACGCCGTGAAGGGCCGCGGCGAGCGTGCCTGGCGACATGATGGTGTCGGCATCGACCTGGACGATGCCCTCCTGCGGCGCGGCCTCGACGATCGCCTGCGCATAGGCGGCGGGGTGGCAGAGCGCGACCTGGGCGAGGGTGCCTTCCGGGGCATCGACGCGCTCCAGATGCGCGAATCGCTCCTCCTCCAGCGCCTGCTCGACGGCGCGGATGCGGTCGGCGCGCTCGGGATGGCCCGGCGGCGTGACATGGCGGAGGCTGGAAGGATGGCTGATCAGCAGCGTCGTCACGCGCAAGTCTCCGATAGTCGCGAAGCTTTCCAGACGGGGTAGCCCGCAAGCGTGACCATATTGTCACTGCAATGCAGCAAGACGCCAGAGCAGGTGCTGAACTTCATTGCCTGAGAGTCATTTGCGCCGTAAGACCAGCTTGTGTTCGACCCGGGCCTTGTCTCGTCGGGTCACCGTTTTTTAACGATGCATTCATCATAACGAGCACCGTTTCGGTGCCGGCGGTGGACCCCATGAAGCAGACTCTCGTTACGGTGCTCGGCCTGTCGGTGCTTCTCGGAGCCTGCCAGTACAAGACGGTTCATGCGCCGTCGCTGTCGGCGCGCGATGCCGAATACATGGCGCTCGTCCCGAATTTCGAGACGCAGCTCACGCATCTCCCTTACGAGATCACCGACCCGACCGGCGAAGAGCCCGGCACGATCGTGGTCGATACCACCGAAAAGTTCCTCTACTTCGTCCTGCCGAACAAGAAGGCGATTCGCTACGGCGTCGCGACCGGCGACGAAGCCTTCGGCTGGACCGGCACGGCCGTGATGCAGCGCAAGGCCGAGTGGCCGCGCTGGACGCCGCCGGCCGAGATGATCGCGCGCTGGCCGCATCTGGCGCCGCGCGCCGGCGGCATGGAGGGCGGGCCGGAGAACCCGCTCGGTGCCCGCGCTCTTTATCTCTACCAGAACGGCAAGGACACGCTCTACCGCATCCACGGCACCAATGAGCCGGAGACGATCGGCCGCTCGGCCTCGTCCGGCTGCATCCGGATGCGCAATATCGATGCGATCGACCTCTACAACCGCGCCGCGGTCGGCGGGAAGGTCATCGTCCGCTAAGGGCGTCCCCGCTTCATCGTCATTGCGAGCGTAAGCGAAGCAATCCAGACGATTTCGCGCTGCGGCCCCTGGATTGGTTCGTCGATTTGCTCCTCGCAATGACGGAACTGCTCAACCCAGTTCGATCAGGACGATCTCCGGCGGCGCGCCCAGCCGGATCGGTAGCTTGCTGGTGCCGAGCCCGGCCGAGACCACGAGGTCGCGGCCGTTTTCCCGGACATGGCCGTAGGCGTAGCGATTGCCGAAGCGCGAGGGCACGATCGGCGACCAGCCGAGCAGCCTGACCTGGCCACCATGGGTATGGCCCGAAAGGGTCAGCGCGACGCGAGAGGGCACCCTGGCGAAGATGTCGGGCTCATGCGCCATCAGGATCACCGGCGCGTCGTCGCGGATCATGGCGAGCGTGGCCGGCAGGTCGTCGAGGCCGTAGCGCAGCCCGCGTGGACGACGGCGCAGGACGAAGGCCTCCTGGTCGCCGAGCCCCGCGATCCAGAGCGGGCCGGCGCTGGTTTCGAGCCTGACCGCCCGGTTCTCCAGGACGGGAATACCCACCGCTTCGAGCGCGACCGTGGACTGGGTTGGTCCGCGGAGCTCCCTCTGAGCGCGCTCGTCCTGCCACCAGTCGTGATTGCCGAGCACGGCGAAGCGGCCGGCGGGCGCTTCCAGGCGGGCGAGCTCCGCGGCCCATTCGGACGGTGCGGGATCATCGGGGCGGCGGGCCCGGCTGGCGACGAAATCGCCGACCAGCAAGGTCAGGTCCGGCTTCAGCGCATTGGTCTGCGCGACGATCTCACGCACGCGCGCAACCGGCATATGCGGGCCACCGACATGCAGATCCGTGATCACGGCGAGGCGCAGCCGGCGCCCTTCCGGCCAGCGGGCGGGCTTCAGCCGGTAGCGGGTCACTCCCTGATGCGCGGGCTCCCAAGCGTAGGCGTAGCCGCCGAGGCCGAAGCTGGACAAAAAAAGACCGGCGAGAGTTTGAAGAACTCTGCGCCGGTCAAGCATTTGGGGTCTCAGTGGGAGGTCGTCGTATCAATCTTCGAAACCGTTGCGCAGGAGCGCCGGAACGTCCCTGTGCTGCGAGGTCAACGCGGCCGGGGTCCAGCGGGTTCCCGCCAAAATGGCAGGAATTGCGATCGGACGAAAGCGCGATGCATAGGCCTCACGTGCGCTGGCATCATGGAAGCTGGCGGAGCGGTGCGCGGGGTGGCGCGGCTTATGCGTAGACATGATCCTCGGTTTCCAGTTGTGGCGCCGACGGTTCCTGGCCGTCAGCACCGCCAATGTCGCTGCCGATCGGGTCGGGCCGGCGGCGGCATTTTGAATTTCTTGTGACGTTTTCATCGTCACACCGAGGCTTTGGTCAGCTTTGGCACAGTTTCGCGGGTGGTCAGGCTGAAATCCGCACTGGCCGCTTTTTCCCGTCATGGTCGGGCTTGTCCCGACCATCCACGTCTTCCTTCATCGCATGGGGTGTCCAAGACGTGGATGCTCGCCACAAGGGCGAGCATGACGGTCTTGGTTTCGGGCTCGCCTTCAGCCCGCGAGCAGGCCTTCCGCCTTGACCCAGTTGAGCGTCTTGCCCAGCGCCCGCTCGTAACGGTCGAACAGCTCGTCGATCTCGGCTTCGTTGATCACCAGCGGCGGGCAGAAGGCGACGCGGTCGCCGCCCAGCGCGCGCAGGATCAGGCCTTCCTCCTGGGCGAAGCTGGTCGACTTCAGGGCGACGCCCTTCTTGGCCTCGAACTGCGCCTTGCTCGCCTTGTCCTTGACGAACTCGATGCCGCCGATCAGGCCGACGCCGCGGGCTTCACCGATCAGCGGGTGCTCGGCGAGCTTGGTGAGGCGCTGCAGGAACCTCGGCGCGACCTTGCGGACGTGATCGATGATCCGGTCGCGCTGGTAGATCTCCAGCGTCTTGACCGCGACCGCGCAGCCGACCGGATGGCCGGCATAGGTGTTGCCGTGGCCGAAGGTGCCGATCTTCTTGCTCTGGTCGACGAGCACCTCATAGACCGACTCGTTGATCAGCACTGCGCTGAGCGGGAAATAGGCCGAGGTCAGGGCCTTAGCGCAGGAAAGCGTATCGGCCTTCATCTTGTAGGTGGTGGTGCCGAACATCTCGCCAGTGCGGCCGAAGCCGGTGATGACCTCGTCCGCGATGAAGAGGATGTCGTATTTTGCGAGGACGGCGTTGATTGCCTCGAAATAGCCCTCGGGCGGAGTGACCGCACCGCCGGCGCCCATCACCGGCTCGGCGATAAAGGCGGCGACGGTGTCCGGGCCCTCGCGCTGGATCATCTCGTCGAGCTCGGCGGCGAGACGCGCCGAGAAGTCGAGCTCGCTCTCGCCCGGCTGCGCAAAGCGGTAATGGTGCGGGCTGGAGGTGTGCAGGATGCCGGGGAGCGGCAGGTCGAAATCGGTATGGTTGGCCGGCAGGCCGGTCAGCGAGGCCGAGGCGACGGTGACGCCGTGATAGCCCTTCAGCCGCGAGATGATCTTCTTCTTCTTGGGGCGGCCGAGCGCATTGTTCATGTACCAGACCAGCTTGACCTGGGTGTCGTTGGCGTCCGAACCGGAGGCGCCATAGAACACCTTGGAGATCGGCACCGGCGCGATTTCCTTCAGCTTCTCGGCCAGCTCGATCGCCGGGTCGTGGCTGCGGCCGGAGAAGAGATGGGTGAAGGGCAGCTTCTTCAGCTGCTCATAGGCAGCCTCGGCGAGCTCCTGGTTGGAATAGCCGAGCGAGGTGCACCAGAGCCCGGCCATGCCCTCGATATAGTCCTTGCCGGTGGTGTCGTAGACGAAGACCCCCTTGCCGCGCTCGAGCACCAGCGGGCCGACTTCGCGATGCGTCGCCAGGTTGGTGTAGGGGTGGACGAGCGTCTCGATGTCGCGGACGGCGAGGTTGGTCAGCATTTCCCGGCTCCTGCTTATTTACGCGTTGTTTATGCGAGCATAGACCGCGACCTGCGCAAGCGCTGAGCGATTTTCCTGCAGATCGGGGCAGAGTCTGGCGCGGGACGGGCCCGGCTCGTCGGAATCTTGAATGACCTATACAGCATTTACTTGGTCATCCCGGACAAGCCGCCGCAGGAGGCGCCGATCCGGGATCCATTCCTGAACCGTTCCGGCATGGATCCCGGGTCTCCGCTGCGCTCCGCCGGGGATGACCGAGTGATTGAAACATAGCCGAAGGAAGCCCGGTTTCCTTCGAACGCTTCCAAACCGGCTTGCCAGCCGCCGTGGTGATGCGCATGGTTCCGCGCGCTTTCGAGAGAATCCGATGATCGATCCCGCCCGTATGGTGAACCAGCCGGCGCCCGGCCGTGACTGCGGCACGTGCACATTATGCTGCAAGGTCTATGATGTGCCGGCGGTCGAGAGCCTCGCCGGCAGCTGGTGCAAGCATTGCCTGCCCGGCAGGGGCTGCGGCATCCATGTAACGCGGCCGGATCATTGCCGCGCCTTCTTCTGCCTCTGGATGACGCAGACCTTCCTCGGGCCGGAATGGAAGCCCGACAAGGCGCGTTTCGTGCTGACCATGGACCCGGCGACGAATTGGCTGTTCGTTCAGCTCGACCCCGGCGCGCCGCAGGCCTGGCGCAAGGAACCTTATCTGACGCAGCTGCGCCGCTGGGCCGCCGCCGGCAATCGCCCGGTGATCGTCTTCCTGAACAAGTCGGCGACCGCCGTCATGCCGGAGCATGACGTGCCGCTCGGTATACTCGCTGCGGACGAGCGCCTGGTCCTGCGCGAGGAGCTCGCGGGCGGACGGCCGCGTGTGACCGTGGCGAAGGTCAAGGCGGCAGCGTGAGCGTGCCGGAGCGGCCGATGCTGCATCACCTGTCGCTTGGAGTGGTCGATATCGAGCGCGCGACCGCCTTCTACGATGCCGTGCTCGCCCCGCTGGGTTACGTCCGGGTCTGGAGCGACCTTCGACCCGGCGAGAGCAATCAGGCGGTCGGCTACGGTGTTCCAGGCGGTGGCGATGGTCTGGCGCTGAAGCACCGTCCGGACGGGCAGCGGCCGCCGGGGCCGGGATTCCATGTCGCCTTCGCGGCTCCCGGTCGGGGAGCGGTCGATGCCTTCCATCTGACAGCTCTCCAGCATGGCGGGCGCGACAATGGCGCGCCGGGGCTGCGGGCGCATTACGGCCCGCATTATTATGCCGCTTTCGTCATCGATCCCGACGGCCACAATATCGAAGCCGTGTTCGACGCGGCCATCTGACCGGAACAGGAGATTCCCTTGAGCAAGCGGGCGCGCGATTACGGCCTGGTTTGCGGCGCGCTGCCGCCCGGCCCGCTCAATGCGATCACCGATGTCGCTGGCGTCGCCGTTGGTCATTGCACGATCCGCGAGGGCGATATCCGCACAGGCTTCACCACGGTGCTGCCGCATGGCGGCGACCTTTTCCGTGAGAAAGTCCGGGCCGGCGTCGACGTCATCAACGGCTTCGGCAAGAGCGCCGGGCTGATGCAGCTCGCCGAGCTCGGCCAGATCGAGACGCCGATCCTGCTCGGCAACACCTTCTCGGTCGCGACGGGAATCGAGGCGCTGGTCGGGCGGGCGCTCGCCGGCAATCCGGAGATCGGCTGCAGCACGGGCACGGTCAACTCGCTCGTGCTCGAATGCAATGATGGCTTCCTCTCCGATATCAGGGCGCGGCGCCTGACGATCGACGATGCCGACGCGGCGCTCAATGCGGCCAGTGGTGGACCGGTCGAGGAGGGCGCGGCCGGCGCCGGCACCGGCATGAGCGCCTTCGGCTTCAAGGGCGGCATCGGCACCGCCTCGCGCCTGATCCAGCTCGATGGCCGCCGCTTCACTGTTGGCGTGCTGGTGCAGGCGAATTTCGGTAATGCCGGCGATCTCGTCCTGCCGGATGGGCGTCGCCCGGTGCCAGCGGCCGCGAGCCCGGCCCAGCCACCGGAGCGTGGCTCGGTGATCATCCTGCTGGCGACCGATTTGCCCTTGGAGAGCCGGCAGCTCACCCGCATCGCCCGGCGCTGCGGCGCGGGGCTGGCGCGCCTTGGCGCCTTCTGGGGCAATGGCAGCGGCGACATCGCCGTCGCCTTCTCGACCGCGAACCGGATCGGACATTTTGAGGAGGCCGATATCACGCCGCTCATCGTCCTCAACGAGAACCGGATCGACCTGCCCTTCCGCGCCGCAGCCGAGGCGACGCAGGAGGCGGTGCTGAACGCCATGCTCGCCGCGCCGGAGACGGTCGGGCGTGACGGCAACCGACGGCCGTCGTTGGCGGATTGCCTGTAGACTCAGGCGGCGGCGACTGGCGGCACGCGATAGCCGCCGCCCAGTTTCTCCAGCATCGCGCCGACTGCGATCGCCGTCCGGTCCTCGCCGAACGGCGCGATGATCTGCACGCCGGCCGGCAATCCCGCGTGCGAGAGCCCGACCGGTGCGCTCAGCGAGGGCAGGTCGGCGCCGGTGGCGAGGCTCGCCCAGCACAGGAAGTCGAGATAGGGCCGCTCCACCCCGTCGATGTCGAGCCGGCGGGCGTGGAAATCGGGCAGATGGTCGTGCTTTTGCGCTGCGACCGGTGCGGGCGGGCAGAGCAGCACGTCCCAGCTCTGGAAGAAGCGGGCCCATTGCCGCTTCAGGGCGAGACGGCGCTGGTGGAGCTGCTGGTAGAGGCCGGGCGTCATCCGGGCACCGCGCGCCTGCAATGCCTGATGCGAGAGATCGCCCGGCGCGAACTTCGCGGCTTGCGCCTGGATGCGGGCGCGCACCTTGGGCGGCAGGCCATAGGCGACGACTGCGTGGTTCAGCAGCGCATAGACCTCGTAAGCCTCGCTGAAACGGAAGCCCGGGCGCGCCGTTTCGCCAACGAGCGCGCCAGCTTCAGCCAGGCGGCGGCCGGCCTCGCACACCGTGTCCGAGACCTCCTTCGTGACCGGCGCGAATGGCTCCTGCGCCCAGATCGCGACGCGCAGCCCTTTGGCATCCGTCCTGCGCGGGGCGGGCAGGGGAGCGCCAGCGACGTTCGGATCGCGCGGGCCGGTCAGCACCGGCAGGATCAATTCGAGGTCTTCGCTCGCACGGACAATCGGGCCGGCGACGACAAGGTCGGCATTGCGCAGCGTGCGCCGCTCCGGCGGCGGCGGGATCAGGCCCCAGGTCGAGACCAGGCCCCAGCTGGTCTTGAGGCCGAAGACGCCGCAGGCCTGCGCCGGCCAGCGGATCGAGGAGCCGAGATCGGAGCCGAGCTCGAAGGCGCTCATCCCGGTGGTGACCGCGACCGCCGCGCCGCCCGAGGAACCGCCGGGCGAATAGTCGGGATTCCACGGGTTGTTGGTCACGCCATGGGCCGGATTGTAGCTCTGGAAATCGCCGGAGAAGACCGGAACCATGGTCTTGCCGAGGATGACCGCGCCGGCGGCGCGCAGGCGGGCGACGGCGGCGGCATCCTCCTGCGGGATGCGCTCCCTATAGGCCGGCAGGCCGCCGGAAGAGGACAGGCCGGCGACGTCGAAGGCGTCCTTGATCGTGATCGGCAGGCCTTCGAGCGGCCGGGCCTCGCCGGCGGCGATGCGCCGGTCCGATTCCGCCGCCATCGTTCGTGCCGCGTCGCGATCCTGCGCGACGATGGCGTTGAGCGACGGGTTCAGCGCGTCGATGCGGGCGAAGGTCGCTTCGAGCAGATCCATGGCGCTGAAGCGGCGGGAGAGTAGTCCGGCGCGCAGGCTGGTGGCGGAGGCGGTCAGATCGATCGAAGCCATCGGGACGTCCGGCGGGAGGGACGGAATTCGTAGCCGAATGCAGCCGCCGATGAAAACAGGCCTTCCTGCACCGCCCGCCTGCTCCGCTGCGCTGGCGACAGCGCTATCCCGCCTTCCGCCGCTCCATCGCCCGCAGGAAATCCTCGCCATCCCTGACGCCGAGCTCGTAGGCGAAGCGGATGCCGTCCCAGTTGCGGATGGTGAATTGGCTGACCGGGATCACCTGCGAGGGGCGGGCATAGGTGCGGTTCTTGATATCAGGCACCTCGGCGAAAGGCCGGGTCAGCAGCACCAGCGTCTGCTCGCCGGCCGCCTCCATCTCGGCGAGTGCCCAGGCCGGAGCACTGTCGACCAGGCCGCCATCGAGCGCGGCACGGGCGCCGATATTGCCCGCCGGCATGAAGGGCGGCACGGCGGCGCTCGCCATCAGCGCGTCGACCAGCTGCTCGGGATCGGCGCAGTCGGCGATGCGGATCAAATCGGGCCGGAAGCCGAGCTTGCGGCCGACGGTCGGGTGGACCGGTCGGCGCAGGCGCTTTTCAAGCTGGTAGGCGCCGATGCCGATGGTGGTGATGACCGGCAATGGCCAGAACCGCGGCGGCCGCGAGATCGCGATCAGGAAATCAGCCTGGGCTTTCAGCGTCGCCAGCCGCTCCGGCGTGAACAGGCTCGCGAGCATGCTGCGGTACATCTCCGCGACCGGGAAGAGCCGGCCGCCACGGCGGAAGGCGGCCCAGTCGACCTCGGAGGTGCGGCCGGTGCAGGCCTCGCGCAACATCTCGCGCACGGTGGGGCCGACGCCGAGCGCATTGTAGAGCATCGCCCCGGCGCCGGCGCTGGCGCCGACGATGCGGCGCGGCGTCAGGCCGATCCGCGGCGCGACGGTCTCGTAGAAGCCGCCCTGCCAGTAGCAGCGATTGCCACCGCCGGCATAAGCCAGGCCGGCGAACATCAGGGTGTGTCGAGGGCGCGGGCGCGCTCGCGCCAGGCCAGCACCAGCCGGTCGAGCTCGGCGAGGTCCTCGTGCGGGAGCTTGCCGAGCGTCTGGGCGACATAATCGCGCTGCGTCGTCATGCCGGCGTCGGCGAGGCGCCGGCCTTCCGGTGTTAGGTGCATCGCATAGGAGCGCCGGTCGCCGACGATGGCGCGGCGCTCGACCAGACCCGCCTGCACCAGCCGGTCGACCAGGCCGGAGACATTGCCTTTGGTGACGTAGAGCCGCTCGGCGAGCTCGCTCTGGCTGATGCCCTCGCGCTCGGTCAGGGTCGAGAGCAGGTCGAATTGCGGGATGGAAAGACCGAGCTCGCGGATGCGCGCGGTCATCTGGCCGAGCATGCGCTGATGCAGGCGCATGAAGCGGAACCAGACGCGATCCGGCTCGATGGGTTCCGGGGCGGGGATTGGGCGCGGCACTGACAAGGCGTTCATCCCTAGATCGTTTACTTGTAAACTAACTCATCTCCTAGTCGGAGGCGAGGGCTTTCGCCGCGAGCCGTCCGCTGGCTATGCTGCCAAAAAGCGAAGCAAGACGACAGGGAGAAACGCATGCTCGGGCTGATGCAGAATTGGCCGCTGCTGATCCACCGGATCATCGATCATGCAGCGATCCAGCATGGCACGCGTGAAGTCGTCTCCCGCAGCGTCGAAGGGCCGATCCGGCGCACGACCTATGCCGAGATCCGCCAAAGCGCGCTCAGGATCGGCAAGAGGCTGACGCGCGAAGGCATCCGCCTCGGCGACCGCGTCGCGACGCTCGCCTGGAACACCGACCGGCATCTTGCGCTCTGGTACGGCATCAGCGGCATTGGTGCGATCACCCACACCGTCAATCCGCGGCTGTTCCCGGAGCAGATCGCCCAATTGATCGATCATGCCGAGGATCGGCTGGTCTTCCTCGACCTGACCTTCGTGCCTCTGATGGAAGGCCTGCAGGACAAGCTGCCAACAGTCGAGCGCTACATCGTCCTGACTGACGCCGCGCATATGCCTGAGACCTCGCTCCGGAACGCCGTCGCTTACGAGGACTGGCTCGCGGAGGCCGATGCCGATTTCGCCTGGGCCGCGTTCGACGAGAACACTGCGGCCGGGCTGTGCTACACCTCGGGCACGACCGGCGGACCCAAGGGCGTGCTCTATTCGCACCGCTCCAACGTGCTGCACGCCATGGGCTGCGCGCAGCCGGACTATATGGGCCTGTCGGCACGGACCGTCGTCCTGCCGGTGGTGCCGCTCTTCCACGCCAACAGCTGGTCGCTCGCCTTCTCCGCGCCGATGAGCGGGGCGAAGCTGGTGATGCCCGGCATGAAGCTCGACGGCGCCTCGCTCCTCGACTTGCTCAACGTTGAAAAGGTGACGCTGACCGCGGCGGTGCCGACAGTCTGGCTCGGCCTGCTGCAGCATCTGGAAGCGACCGGCGGCAAGCTCGACACGCTGAAGCGCGTGGTGATCGGCGGCTCGGCCTGCCCGCGGGCGATGACCGAGGCCTTCGAGACAAAGTATGGGGTCACCGTCGATCATGCCTGGGGCATGACCGAGATGAGCCCGATCGGCTCGTTCTGCTCGATCAAGCCGATCTATTCCGAGCTCCAGGGCGAGGCGCTCTACGATCTCAAGGTCAAGCAGGGCCATCCGCAGTTCGGCGTCGAGTTCCGCCTGACCGACGATGACGGCACCGACCTGCCCTGGGACGGCAAGACCTTCGGGCGCTTGAAAGTGCGCGGGCCGGCCGTCTCCGGCGCCTATTACAGGCATGACCAGCCGATCCTTGACGAGCACGGCTTCTTCGACACCGGCGACGTCGCGACCATCGATCCGCATGGCTACATGCAGATCACCGACCGTTCCAAGGACGTGATCAAATCCGGCGGCGAATGGATTTCCTCGATCGAGCTCGAAAACCTCGCCATCGGCCATCCCGATGTGGCGGAAGCCGCGGTTATCGGCGTCGCCCATCCGAAATGGGACGAGCGGCCGCTGCTGGTGATCGTGCCCAAGCCCGGCAAGACGCCCGGCCGCGAGGAGATGCTCGCCTTCATGACCGGCAAGGTCGCGAAATGGTGGCTGCCTGACGATGTCGTGCTGGTCGAGGCGATCCCGCACACCGCGACCGGCAAGATCCAGAAGACGGCGCTCAGGGAGATGTTCCGGGAATATCGGCTGCCGGGATGAGATCCCCCTTTGACCACGGGCAATAGACTAGTCAGGTCATGGCCTGCTCTGCTGAAGGCGAACCCAGCCGTGCCTAGCCTCATAGAAGTAGAGAACTTCATAGACGCTGCGTGGTGTTGTGCCATCTGATTTGTAGAACCTGACGACGAACAATGTCCTCTGATGTTCGGAAGCAGCATCGACCGCAAAGCGTTCCTGAACCGTATCCGCATAGCGATCCATTGCATCGCGCGAAGCATCTTGCGGACTGATTATGTGGACGCGAATCCCATCTCGCTTGACGACTTTTCCGTCGCCCTCCCGATCTTCAAACGGGAAAACGAGGGTCCGATCCACGCGAAAGCTGTCGCCCTGAGCATGTGCAGTCCCGCAAACCGCAAAAAGAAAGACCACCCCGCTACTGATCATTCGTTGAAAGGCGCTCATCTCGATGCCCGCTGCCAGCGTCCGGGCAATCCGCAGCCCCGTAGCTCGATTGTATCCTTCGAAACATCTAGGCCGCATCGATAGCGCGACAGACGATCGCCCGCAGCGTTCACCGGCCAGCCCTCGGCTGGGTGCTGCATCGTCAGGGTCAGTACCGAGTCTCGCCTTCTCCATCTGCCAAAACTGCAAAGGCCTTCTTCTCGACTGAAAGAGCACGCCTCGACGCTCCCGACGCGCGCGAAACAGAGTCGGTCAGCCCCCCATACATTGCTTCGTTGCCAACAGCCTCCTGAGCCGACCAGCGGGTCATTGCCCATTGCAGGTGAGACCAATACGGCCGTCCCCACCCATCCAAGGAGAAGGGCTACCACGGGAGTCGACATCCTCGGCCGGCTCATGCGGATGCTTGCCCGCGTTTTCGTGCCACGCAGTAGATCACCAATCCCAACCCGCATAGCAGGGCAATCCCCCACCAGCCGCCAATCGTATTCGCGATCAGTGCAAGGATCGCCAATTTGAATGGGAGACCGAGAGTCAGACGGATGATTCTACTCGGATAGCTCATGATCACCGACTGCTCGGCAACATCAACCGAGGCCTGCCAGATTATAACGTTGTTGAGCTAAGGTTGCGAGATTAATTCGACGGTCTCGGATAAGCGCCTCTAATCCTGCCGGTCACCAAGACGATGCTCAGTTAGATACTGAGGAGTAACGGCTGCCGGGGTGAGAGGCTGCCATGCGCGGGCGGCGGGCGGTGGGCCTTGAAGCCAAGCCTTCCGCCGCGGTTATCTAGCTTCCAGCAAATCAGCAGGGAATCGTCCGCATGGCCAAGGAATTCGCCGGCAAGCGCGTGATCGTAATGGGCGGCAGCCGCGGTATCGGCCGCGCGATCGCGCTGGGGTTTGCAGCGCAAGGTGCCGCGGTTTCGATCTGTGCGCGGAATCCGGGGCCGCTCGAAGCGACGCGCCGGGAGATCGAAGCACTCGGCGTAACCGCGCATGCGGCAAGCGTCGACCTCGCCGATGCAAAGGCGATCGAGACCTATGTGCCGCAGGCGGTCAAGGCTCTCGGAGGCCTGGACGTCCTCGTCAACAACGCCTCCGGCTTCGGCCATTCGGATGACGAGGAGGGCTGGGCCGCCTCGCTCAACGTCGACATGATGGCCATTGTCCGCGGCAGTCATGCGGCGGTCCCGCATATGAAGCCGGGCTCATCGATCGTGAACATTTCCTCGATCTCGGCCCTGCGGGCGTCGTCGCGTTCGGCGCCCTATGGCGCGATCAAGGCGGCGGTGATGCACTACACGGCGAGCCAGGCGAAGATGCTGGCGAAGCAGGGCATCCGGGTGAACGGCGTCGCGCCCGGCTCGATCGAGTTCCCCGGCGGGACGTGGGAGGGTCGGAAGACCTCGAACCCCGAACTCTACCAGGCGACCCTGGCCAGCATCCCCTTCGGCCGGATGGGCAAGCCGGAGGAGGTCGCCGAGGTTGTGCTCTTCCTCGCTTCCGACAAGGCCGGCTGGGTCACCGCCCAGACCATCGTGGTCGATGGCGGGCAGCTCGTCGGACCCTGATTCCGGCTCATCCCTCGGGGCGGCAGCGATTGGCGTAGGGAAAGTGAAGGCCACACCGACCGGGTGTCCCGATCCAGAGGCCGAACCAAGGAGAGCGCATGGAATTCCTCCTGGTCCTCGCGTTCCTCGCCCTTTTCAGTTTGAGCGCGCTGGTCGGCATCGCCTTGCGCACGCGTCTGCACGAGCGCCATCTCACCAGCGAGAACATGGATTCGATCAGGCTGGTGACCGGGCTGATGGTCACCTTTGCCGCGCTCATTCTCAGCCTGCAATTGTCGACGGCCCGGACCCATTTCGACGTCACCAGCGGCAACCGCTCCGCCTATGCGGCTCGGCTCGCCAATCTCGATCAGTGCCTGCGCATCTTCAAAACGGCGGCCGACCCGACCAGGCTGAAACTTCAACAGTACACGGCCGCGGTGATCGCCAGCACCTGGCCCCATGAAGCGGCGCCCGAGGTTGTAGGCATGCCCGATGCGCGCGGCATGGCGGTTCGCGGCGAGGATCGGAGTCTCGCGCGTTTGATGAGCGAGGTCGGCGCGGAGGTGGACGCCCTTTCGGCCACGGGCCTCGACCATTCCGCGACCCGCTGCCGTGCGGCCTATGCGGAAGCGTCATCCGCGAGGTGGAGCGTCATCGAGGACGCGAACGCTCCGTCCGGCGCCTTCTTCGTCGGGATCCTGAGCTTCTGGCTCAGCCTGGTCTTCCTGAGCTTCGGCCTGCAGATTCCGCGCCGGGCCCTGAGTGCTATCGTGCTGGCGATTGGCGTGCTTTCCGTCTCCAGCATCATGTTCGTGATCGTCGATCTCAGCCTGCCCTATCAGGGCGTGTTCCACATCCCCAGCACGGCGATGCGCGAGGCACTTGCCGACATGTCGCGTTAGGGCGACGCGCCGAACTCCTCCAAGGATGATGAGCGCCGGAGAGCCTAGGCGTGCGACTGAGCGGGTTCAGCCGTCACGCTGCTTCCGGTATCGGAGCCCCTTCGTTGCGTTGCCTGTAGAACCGGAGAAACTCTCCGGGTGGCAAGGCCTTGGAGTAGAGCCAGCCCTGCGCGAACTCGACACCGGCGGCTTTCAGATAGGCTGCCTGCTCCGCCTTCTCCACGCCTTCCGCCACGACGACGAATGTCAGGGTATGCGCCATGTCGATGATGGATGGCGTCACGATGCTCGTGGCAGCCTCGCGGCCGATGGCATCGATGAATGACTTGTCGATCTTGAGCGCATTGAGGGGCAGGCTTTCCAGAAGGGACAGGCTGGAATACCCCGTTCCAAAATCGTCGATCGCGACGGTGTGCCCGAGTTGCCGTGCCCGTTTGAGCGTGGCGCGAGCCGCATCGGCTTCGATGAAGCTGCGCTCGGTTGCCTCGAGCCAGATTTGCGCCGGGTCGACTTGCGCTGTCTCGAGGGCGGGGGACAGCACGTCCAGGAAGCGGCCGCTCTGGATGTCTTCGGCCGAGATGTTGATCGCGATGTGCAACGAGGGATCGGCTCGCAGCGCCATCTTCATGTCTTCCAGCACCCGCGCGATCATGATGTCGGTCACGGGTGCGATCATGTGATGGTCTTCGGCATAAGTGATGAAAAGATCCGGCCGGACCCAGGTGCCGTCCGGTTTCGGCCAGCGGATAAGCGCTTCAGCTCCGACGCATCTGCCGGTCGCAAGCTCGATGATGGGCTGATAGTGCGCCACGAACTCGCGGTAGGCGATTCCGGTCTTCAGCTCGCCTGCCAGCGACATGCGCTGGCGCGATGCCCAGACGATCAACGCGATGATGCCGGCCGACATCGCCACGCCGACCGGGATGAGCTTCCAAAGCTCGCTATCGGCGCGCCAGGCGACGACGCTGTGATCAGAGATGGCGAAAGCAATGAAATCAGCGCTGCGCAGCGACGAGAACACCTTCTGACCGGTCGTTCCACTGGTCTCCTCCAGCGAGAGCTGCCGCGCCAGACGAGGATCGGTGCGCCCTGACAAGGCAAGGAGTCTGCCGTCATGTGTGGCGATCCCGATAACCATCGGGGTGTCGTACAGGACGTCGATCAGGCGTTCCTTCTTGATGAGCGCCTGGTATGGCCCGTATGCGACCGCTACCATCTCGGCGGGCGGGTGCTGCAACGTCGGCCCCGAACCTATGACGAGGCCAAAATCTTGCGACAGGACGATATCCGGCTTTCGCATCGGCTCCGGACTCGTCGAGGCCCCCCAACTGTCGCAGACCAACGTCCCATCTTTGAAAACATCGATTTTCTCTACGGAGAGGACATCCTTGGTCAATTGCTGCAATCGCTCCAGGTGGAGCGGTGAGCACAGCGCATGGTTTTCCATCACCAGCCGGCGCAAAGCATCCTTGGCTCGCGTGACCACCAGGTCGGCCCGCTGCAAGGTCCACCTCGCATAATCCTTCAAATGTACGCGTTCGGTCGCAATGGCCCGCCGTTGCGACAGGTAATAGGCAGCTGCCAGAGGTAGCAGACCCAAGCTGATGCCAAGCCCAATCGCGATGGGCAGGATCAAGCGGCGGCGCATCAAAATACCTTTCCGGATAATATCCGGGTTTATCCTAGCATATATTCGTGAGATGTTCAGTTTGGTTGTGTTTGTGTAATTATATACTTTAATGAAAGAGCTCGATAACCGTAAGGCGGCGATCTTTCGTCGAGGCGTTGTCGGGAAGAAAATCGCGGGGAGCGGGGATGAGGGCAACGCCGCGGATTAGATTGCGGCCAGAAACCCCGCGATCGCCGCGACCAGCGTGCCCTCCGCCTCGCGATGCGGGACATGGCCTACTCCCGGCAGGATCAGCGTCTCGCCGCGCCCCTCGGCGATGCGCGGGGGATGGCGGAGCGAGCCGTATTCGTCCAGTTCGCCATGGACGGCGAGGACCGGGCAGCGCATCGCGGCCAGCGGCCGGTCGAGCGTCCAGTCCGCGAAGGCGGGGGAGAGCCAGGTCCCGATCCAGGCATCGAGCACCCAGGGCGTCTTGTCGCCGTGATAGCGCGCCAGCCGGGCGAGGTTGTCCGGGTTCTGGAAATCGTGCTGCGCCACCCTGATCCCGGCCAGCGTCCGATCCTCGATGAAGGTCTGGGCGGCGATGGTGACGAGGGCCCGGCAGCGGCCGGGCCAGCGCGCTGCCGTCTCGATCGCCATGCAGCCGCCGACGCTATGGCCGCAGGCGATGAAATCGCCGAGGCCGAGCTGGTCGCAGAGCTGCGGGACGACGCTCTCCGCCTCGTCCGCGACGAAATCGAGGCCGAGCGTTCCCGGATGCGGATCGGAACGGCCGAAGCCGAGGCGGTCATAGGCGACGACGCACCGGCCGGTCGCGGTTGCCAGCTTTTCGGGGAAGCTGCGCCAGAGCTCGATCGCGCCGAGCGAGTCGTGGAAGAGCAGAACCGGCGTGAGCCGGTCCGCCTCAGGATCCGAGGGCGTCCAGCTGCGCGTGAAGATCTGGTGCTCGCCGAGGCGGAGCAGGACGTCGCGTTGGTCGATCGTCGTCACCCGGGAAAGCCCTGTCGGCCGTTGTCGAAGCGCTCATTCTGCCTGTGGCCTTGACCCGTCCGCAAGGACGCCGGCCACCCTTGAGGCGGCCGGCGGCGTGGTCAGAACTCGGCCCAGCCGCTGTCGCCATGCTTGCCGGCATTGGCGACCTTGCGTGGGGCCGGGCTGAAGGCTGTCGCGGCCAGCTGTTGCAGGCGTTGCGGCTCGGCTGCAGGCTTGCGCGCGGCTGCAGGCCGGGCGGCCGGGCGGGCCGGGGCGGCGTGAGACATGGACGCGGCGGCAGCGTCGCCTCCGGTCTTGAAGGCCGCGACGAGGTCATTGAGCTGCGTGATGCGCTGGTTGAGCGCATTGGCGCTGGCGGCGCTCTGCTCGGAGAGTGCGGCGTTCTGCTGGGTCATCTCGTCCATATGGGCGACGGTCTGGCTCATCTCCTCGATGCCGTTGGCCTGCTCGGCCGCGGCCGAGGAGATGTCGGCGATGGTCGAGGCAACCTTCTGCGAGGCCGCCAGGATCTGCGTCAGCGCGTCACCGGCCTGGCGGACCAGCTTGACGCCCTCGCCGACCTCGACGTTCGAGGAGGAGATCAGCGTCGAGATGTCCTTGGCGGCTTCGCCCGAGCGCTGCGCCAGGGTGCGCACTTCCGAGGCGACGACCGCGAAGCCCTTGCCGGCATCGCCCGCCCTGGCAGCCTCGACAGCCGCGTTGAGGGCGAGGAGGTTGGTCTGGAAGGCGATGTCGTCGATCACGCGGGTGATGTCGGAGATCTTCTTCGAGGCGTCCTCGATCCGGGCCATGGCGCTGACCGCCTTGCCGGCGATCACGCCGCCGCCCTCGGCGGCGCGCATCGCCTCCTCGGCAGTGGTCGCCGCCTGGCGCGAGGCTTGGGCAGACGCCTTGACGGAGGCCGCGAGCTCCTCGGTCGTCGCGGCGCTCTCCTCCAGCGAGGAGGCCTGCTCCTCGGTGCGCTTCGACAGATCATCCGCGCCGGTCGCGATCTCCCGTGCCGAGAGCCCGACATCCGCGGAGGTGAGCTGGATCGTCTTCACGGTCGAGGACAGGCGTTCGACGGTCTCGTTCACCGCGCTCTTCAGCTCGCCGAAGCGGCCGCGATACTGGGTGGCGATGTCCTGCGTCAGGTCGCCCTCGGCGACGCGCTGCAGCACGGCGACGAACTCAGTGGTGGCGCCGTCGACCACGGCGTTGATCTCGTTGATGCCGGCGACCAGCTTCTGCATCTGCTTATCGGCATCGTCGATCTGCAGCCGGGCCGAGAAATCGCCATCGGCCGCGGCGGCGACGACCTCGCCGACATCGGAGACGACGCGCGACATCGCCTCGGCTCGAGCCGCGCGGGCTGCCGCCTCGGCGCGCTCCTGCGCCTCGAGCGCGCGGATCTGCACCAGCTTGTCGCGGAACAGCAGCAAGGCGGTGGCGACGGCGCCGACCTCGTCATTGCGCCCGGTCTGCGGGATCGGCGTCTCGAGCTCGCCATTAGAGAGCCCGTCGATGCTGGTCCTGACCGCGGCGAGCGGCCGGATGACGCGCGAGACGATCACGGCGCCAGTCGCAAGCATCAGTGCGACCAGCGTTGCCAGCAGGACGTTGAAGACCCACTGGATCCGGTTGACGGTGGCGCCGGTCGCGGCGAGAAGTGCGTTGGTGCGCGCCTCGACCAGCCCGAAGAACTCGTCGACCGGCTTCATGATTTCGCCCTTCATCCGATCGTAATCGGCTGAAAACAGCAGCTCGCGGGCGAGGTTGAGGTCACGCTCCTTCTTGACGGTGTATTTGCCGCTGCCATCCTCGAACAGGCCCTTGGCGGCGTTCATGGCGCGGGTTTCGAGTGCGACGAGACCATCTGATTTGGCGGCGGCCTGGCCGAGCTTGGCGAATTCAGCCTCGGTGAAACCGGCCTCCTTCATCTCGGTCAGCAGAGCCTTGGTCTGGCCCGGGCCGCGGGGGCGCACGGCATTGTCGAGGACGAGGTCCCAGTAGATCCGGTGCGGCTCGAGTGGACGGGGCTTCTCGCCGCTGCGCATGGCGATGACTTCGAGATATTGCTGCTCATAGCGCGGGTTGCCGGTGACCGCGAAGGTCCGCGCCAGCCGGGTCAGATCGTCCGAGCTCTGCCGGAACTCGTCGGCGAGCAGATAGGATGCGTAGGCCTGGCGATAGGCGCCGGCCCGGGCATCGACAGCCTGCTGCTGGAAATACCACGCCCCGATGATGGCTGCGATCAGGGCAGCGTAGAGCCCTGCGATGCACAGGAATATCTGCTTGATGGAGAGATTGGCGGCCAGGCGCATGCTGATGGTCCTAGACAGTGTGGGAACAAGGGGGGATCGGGCGCGCGCGTCGCAACGCGGCTTGAACGGGGAGCATCAATCGACGGGGCGCCACATCGCAGGCGTGGTCACGCCGATCGGAAAGGACAGATGGTCGTCGGAGGGGAGATGTTTATCTGGTCGGGCAACGTGGCCGCGATAGAGCATGCTGGGAAATCCAGGGTGCCAATTTTCTAGGCAAATCGTGCTCTTAGATAGTAAATTTTTACTAAATACTTTTCTTGGGTCGATCGTGCTGCCCTAGTTTCTTACGAAGGGCGCCATCTATGGTTGTGCATGTTTCTGCTTGATTCGTTTCTAGTGATGTCGATTTGCTGCCAGAGGTATAATTGCGCGCTGTGCGTGTTTTGAATTCAGAATTCAACTTTAGCTATTCTTGGTGGTCAAATGCCGGAGTTGCTGACCGCCATTGCCACGGGGGCAGCCAGCTGTTTCAGCCGGTCTCGACTTCGAGCGCTTCGGCCAGGAAGCCAGCCAACGCCCGCACGGCCGGCGTCGGGCGTCCCGGCGCAAGATGCAGCGCGATCTCGGAGGCCGGCAGGGCCGGCAGCCCGTCCGCCTCACCGAGCAGGCGCAGGCCTTCGCGCGCCGTGCCGGCCTTGACAACGGTCAGCGCCCCGCCAGCGGCGGCGACCGCCTCGACCGCGCCGATGCTGGAGGAGGAGAACAGGATGCGCCAGGGCCGGCTGGCCTCGTTCAGCGCGGCGAGCGCCCATTCACGGTACATGTTCGGCGCCTTGAGCAGCGCCAGCGGCAGCGGCCCGGCGGGCGGAAAATCGTGCCGGTCGGACCAGGCCCAGGCGGTACGCTCGCTGCGCAGCACCTCGCCGCTGCCGTCCCCGGCCTTCTGCGTCGCCAATACGAGGTCGAAGGCCTCGCCGAGGCTGCCGATCAGGTCGCGGGTGAAGCCGGTGGTGACCTCGAGCTCGACCTCCGGATGCGAGCGGGCGAAGCGGGCGAGCGTTTCGGGTAGGACGACGGTGGCGTAATCGTCCATCACCGCGAGCCGGACGCGGCCGGAGACGTTTCGTGCCCTGACAACGTCGAGCGCCTCGTCATGCAGCGCGACGATGCGGCGGGCGTAACCGAGGAAATCCTCGCCGGCGCGGGTCAGGAGCACCTCCTGCGGCGAGCGCTGCAGCAGGGTCTGGCCGGCGATCTCCTCGAGCTTGCGCACCTGCGTCGAGATCGTCGACTGCGTGCGGGCGAGCGCGGCGGCGGCGCGGGTGAAGGAGCGCAGCTCCGCGATGGTGACGAAGGAACGCAGCAGGTCGATGTCGATATTGCGCAGCATTGCGAAGCCTTTCGCGCCCGCAGCATGGACGGCGCCGATCATCCAAATCGAATAATTCAATTTTGGCTGGCCGTGCGCGCCCGCTAGCTATAGGGCAAACCCTTCTGTTCGGGCGTCGCGTCAACGAGGTCAAGCATGCCGAGGCTGAGATCTGCCACCACCACCCACGGCCGCAACATGGCCGGTGCCCGCGGGCTCTGGCGCGCCACCGGCATGAAGGACTCGGACTTCGGCAAGCCGATCATCGCGGTGGTGAACTCCTTCACCCAGTTCGTGCCGGGCCACGTCCACCTGAAGGACCTCGGCCAGCTCGTCGCGCGCGAGATCGAGAAGGCCGGCGGCGTTGCCAAGGAGTTCAACACCATCGCGGTCGATGACGGCATCGCCATGGGCCATGACGGCATGCTCTATTCGCTGCCCTCGCGCGAGCTGATCGCCGACAGCGTCGAATACATGGTCAATGCGCATTGCGCCGACGCGATGGTCTGCATCTCCAATTGCGACAAGATCACGCCCGGCATGCTGATGGCGGCGATGCGCCTGAACATCCCGGTCGTATTCGTTTCGGGCGGGCCGATGGAGGCCGGCAAATACATCGCCGAGGGCGTGCTGAAGAAGGTCGACCTGGTCGACGCCATGGTCGCCGCCGCCGACAGCAAATACTCGGACAGCGAAGTCGAGGTGATCGAGCGCTCGGCCTGCCCGACCTGCGGCTCCTGCTCGGGCATGTTCACCGCCAATTCGATGAACTGCCTGACCGAGGCGCTGGGACTGGCGTTGCCGGGCAATGGCTCAACGCTGGCGACCCATGCCGACCGCAAGCGCCTCTTCGTCGAGGCCGGCCATCTGATCGTCGACATCGCCAAGCGCTATTACGAGCAGAACGACGAGAGCGTGCTGCCGCGCAATGTCGCGAGCTTCACGGCGTTCGAGAACGCGATGACGCTCGACATCTCGATGGGCGGTTCGACCAACACGGTGCTGCATTTGCTGGCGGCGGCGCATGAGGCCGAGATCGACTTCACCATGGCCGATATCGACCGGCTGTCGCGCAACGTGCCGGTGCTGTGCAAGGTCGCCCCGGCCGTCGCCAACGTGCATATGGAGGACGTCCATCGCGCCGGCGGCATCATGGCGATCCTCGGCGAACTCGATCGGGCCGGGCTGCTCGATACCTCGCTGCCGACCGTCCACAGCGCCACGATGGCCGAGGCGCTGGAGCGTTGGGACATCAGGCAGACGCAGAGCGAGGCGGTGCGCTCGTTCTACAGCGCTGCGCCCGGCGGCGTGCCGACGCAGGTCGCATTCAGCCAGGACCGGCGCTATGAGGAACTCGACCTCGATCGGCAGACCGGTGTCATCCGCGACAAGGCGCATGCGCATTCGCAGGATGGCGGCCTCGCCGTGCTCTACGGCAATATCGCGCTCGACGGCTGCATCGTGAAGACGGCCGGCGTCGACGCCTCGATCCTGACCTTCTCAGGCAAGGCGGTGATCTTCGAGAGCCAGGACGCGGCGGTCGAGGGCATCCTCAACAACAAGGTCAAGGCCGGCGAGATCGTGCTGATCCGCTATGAGGGGCCGCGCGGCGGGCCGGGCATGCAGGAGATGCTCTATCCGACGAGCTATCTGAAGTCGAAGGGACTCGGGAAAGCCTGCGCGCTGATCACCGACGGGCGCTTCTCCGGTGGTTCGTCGGGCCTCTCGATCGGCCATGTCTCGCCGGAAGCGGCCGAAGGCGGCGCGATCGGCCTGGTCGAGAGCGGCGACGTGATCGAGATCGATATCCCCAATCGCGGCATCAGCCTCAAGGTTTCCGACGAGGAGATGGTGCGCCGCCGTGCGGCGATGGAAGCCAAGGGCAAGGATGCCTGGAAGCCGGCGGCGCCGCGCAAGCGCAAGGTCACGACCGCGCTGAAAGCCTATGCGGCGCTGGCGACCAGCGCGGCCAAGGGGGCGGTGCGCGCGATCGATTGAACCCGACCTGAGCCTGCGGAGGCCCCGGCATGAGCGAGCTCTGGGGTGTGGTGGCTGCGGCAGCCTCGAGCGCGCTTGGAGGGACTTCCATCGCCGCGACCCGCTATCTCGTCGGCCATCTCGATCCCCTTGCGATCGGCTCCTTCCGCTTCGGCATCGGCTGCCTGTTGCTCGTGCCGGTTGCCCTGCTGGGCGACCGGCGTTGGCCCGATCGCAAGGACTGGCTCCAGACCGCCGGGCTCGGGCTGCTCTTCTTCGCGATCTTCCCGATCCTGTTCAACGCGTCGCTGATCTATACGAGCAGCGCACGCGGGGCGCTGGCGTTGTCTACCTTGCCGCTGCTGTCGCTGGTCGTCGGCGCGGCGCTCGGCCGCGAGCGATTGACGGCGCGCAAGACCATCGGTGTGCTGGTCGCCATGGCGGGCGTCGGCTTCGCGCTGCTCTCCGGCCTCGGTCACGCACCGCCACAGGCCTGGCGCGGCGATCTCCTGATGATCGCGGCGGCGTTCTGCATGGCGCTTTACGGCATCTGGTCGAAGCCGGTGATCCGCCGCTGCGGGCCGATCCCGTTCACGGCGGTCGCGATGGCGGTCGGTGCTTCGGCGTTGGTCCTGATCTCGGCCGTGCGCGGCAGCTTCGATGCGATCGCGCAGTTTGCCGTCCCGCAATGGTCGGCGGCGCTCTATCTCGGCGTGATCGGCGCCGCGCTGACCTTCTATCTCTGGGCCTTCGCCCTCGGGCGGGCGTCGCCGACCAGCGTCGCGGTCACCGTCACGGTCAACCCGGTCACGGCCTCGCTGGTGGCCGCCGTGCTGCTGAACGAGCCGATCGGCTGGAATCTCGTCATCGGGATCGTCTTCGTTGGGATCGGCATCTGGCTCGCGACGACGGACGGGCAGGATCGTTCGACCCGGCAAGGTGCAGGTTGAACGAACCGGGCGTCACATCTTCGCCACGGATCGTCCGGACAAAAGCCGCATCGACGCACCCGTGCGGTCCCGCGCTGGCGCGCCCTGATTTCGGAGGCGATCTTGCCGGCATTCCTGATCGCGATCCTGCTCTGGCTTGGGCTCGCCTCCAGTTCGATCGCGCAGGCGCCGCCGGCAATCCTCTCCGACAACGCCGATTCGATCGCGGTGGTGATCGGCAACAAGGCTTACAAGCAGACCAGCACGGTCGACTTCGCCCATAACGACGCCGAGGCGATCAAGGCCTGGCTCACCGGCACGCTGGGTTTCCGCGAGCAGAACGTCTTCCTCTTGAAGGATGCGACGCTCGGCGAGCTCACCCAGATGTTCGGCAGCGAGGCCAATCCGCAGGGCGGCAAGCTCTGGCGCAGCGCGGTCGAGGGCCGTTCCAACGTCTTCGTCTACTATTCCGGCCATGGCGTGCCGGATCTTGCGACGCGCCAGCCCTTCCTGCTGCCGCAGGACGGCAATCCCAATGCGAGCGAGAGCGGCTATGCCCTGCAGACGCTCTACCGCAATCTCGAGCTGGTCCGGCAGAAGATCGGGGCGCAGCGCCAGCTGATCGTGATGATCGATGCCTGCTTCACCGGCGAGACCGGTCGCAAGGGCGAGAGCCTGCTCGCGGTCTCGGCACCGGGCTTCACGCCGGCAAAACCGCGTACAGGCACCGGCATCGTCAAGCTGGTCGCGACCTCTGGCACGACGCCGGCGAACTGGGACGAAGGCCAGAAACTCGGCCTGTTCACCAGCCGCTTCCTGATGGGCGCGGCAGGGCTAGCGCGGCCGGCCGGCGCTCCCGAGACCGGGCCGCTCGCCTGGTCCGATCTGCAGCGCTATCTCAAGGACAGCGTCGAGGCCGCGGCCCGGCGCGACAGCGGGCGCGAGCAGGTGCCGGAGATCGACCTTGCCTCGATCGCCCTGCCGGTGGCGCAGCCGGTGCCGGCGGTGGCGCGCGCCGTGGCATTGGCACGCGACGAGGCCAACTGGCAGCGGGCCAAGGCCGCCGGCGAGCGCAGCGCGCTCGAGGGTTATGTCGCGCTCTGCGGCGAGACCTGCGGATATCGCGAGGCGGCGATGGCGCTGCTGCTCGACAAGCGTCGCAGCGGCGAAGCCGCGACCGACGAGCAGAACTGGATCAGGTTCGGCGGCTCCGGCAAGTACGAGGACTATCTCAAGGGCTGCGGCACGGTCTGCGCCTATCGCTCGCTGGCAGAGGGCTATCTCGGCCGCACCGATGCCTCGCGCGATCCGCGTGTGCAGGACTGCGACGAGCTCGCCGGCGATCCCAGCGATCCCGACAGGCGCGAAGGCGTCAAGGGCGTGAAGTTCGCGCGGATCGATGCCCGCGCCGCGATCGCGGCTTGCAAGCAGGCGGCGGAGTCGCAGCCGCAGATCAGGCGGCTCTCCTACCAGCTCGGCCGGGCCTATGACAAAGCCGAGCGCTACAAGGACGCGCTCGTGGCCTACGACAAGGCGGCCGATGCCGGCAGCGCTGCGGCGATGAACAATCTCGGCGCGCTCTACGAGAACGGCCAGGGCAGCAAGGTCGAGCTGCAGAAGGCCTTTACGCTCTACGAGCAGGCGGCAGGCACCGGCAACGCCATCGCGATGAGCAATGTCGGGCGCATGCTGCAATATGGCCGCGGCCGGCCGCGCGACGAGGTGGCATCCTTGCGCTGGTACCAGAAGGCGGCCGAGGCGGGCGACGCCTTCTCGATCGCCAAGCTGGTACCGGCCTATCTCGAAGGCCGACCGGGCTTTCCGAAGAACCCGCAGAAGGGTTTCGATCTGTTCCGCCAGGCGGCCGACAAGGGCGATCCGATCGCGATGGTCTCGATGGCGACGCTGATCGACAATGGCTTCGGCTCCTTCTTTCCCGGCACGAACTCGCTGCAGATGCTGATGAAGACACTGGAAAAGGGCGAGGCTGGCGCCGCGGCGATTTCCGCCAGCGACGTTTCCGAGCAGAAGCTGAAGCCGGACACGGTGCGGGCCTTGCAACGCGCCGCCCAGAAGGCCGATCATTACAGCGGCGCGATCGATGGCCGCTTCAATCCCGTTTTCGTGCGGGCGCTGGACGGCTATGCGCGGTCGCTGGAGCAGGAGCACTAGAACCCGGCCGTGAGCGGTTTGCTGCGTAGCCTCTTCGTCGCCGGACTGGTCGTCGCCGGGAGCTGCGCCGCACGCGCCGATGCGCTCTCGGCCTGGCTCGACACCATCGCGGCCTGCTCGGGCAAGCGCGATCTCTCGCTCGCCGTGGTCGGCTTCGATGCCGGCCAGCAGGTCTTGTCGCGCACCCAGGCCGACGAGGTCCGGCTCGCCATCGAGAGCCGCCTGCAGAGCGAAGGGCGGGTCAGGCTGGCAGCGAGTGCCGACGTCGTCCGCATCAAGACGCTGCGCGACAGTCTCAATCTGCAGAAGCCGGGCGAAGCCGAGGCGCAGATCCGGCGGGCGTTCGACGGCGATGCCAGCGTGTTCTTCACCGCGCCCGCGAGGCAGGAGGATAAAGCGAGCTTCCGCCTGCAGGCGATCGCCCAGACAGGCGACTGCAAGGCGACCAGCGAGCCGGTGGAGATCGCGATCCGGATCAAGCCCGGCGTGGTCGACGTCGATCAGGTGATGAGCCGGGCGGTCGCGAACCTCGTGCGCGCAGCGCCCGATCTCAAGCGGGTCGATATCTGCCCCTTCGCCGCGGTCAGCGGCTACAGCACCTGCAGCGCAGCGCTCGGCGAGCGGCTGCTGCTGGCGCTCGACGCTGAATCGCGTTCCGACGACCGTGTCCTGCGCGCCCGGCCGCTGGAGATCCGCAAGGCGGCGCCCGGCCAGTGTGCGGCGTCCAGCGGCGAGGTGACGACGCGCGGCCGTTTCGACAGAGACCGCGACGGCCAGAGCTGGATGGAGCTTGAGTTCCGTCGCGGCGGCGCCGTGCTGGCACTGAGCGGGCGCAATCGTATCCCGGTCGAGGGGCTAGGCTGTGACCCGGCGGTGAGGCCCTTCCTCGAACATGTCGCCGCCACCGCCGGCTCGGAGCGGGCCCGGCTCGCTTTGCTGCCGGCGGCTTCGCCCTTCGCGAAAGGGAGGCGGCTCGATGTCCGCATCGAGGGCAAGGCCGGGACGCGGCTGTCCTGCTGGGTGCTGGCGCCGGACGGCACGGCCTCCGTGGTGCTGCCGGTGCGCGGCGAGGAGGGCAGGAGCGTGCTGCGCGTTGGCGGCCAATCCTACCCCTATGATTTCGGGCTGAACGACATCGTGCTCGACGCCGCCTTCGAGAACCTCTTTGCCTGCTTCGGCACCGACGCCGAGCTGCCGGCAGTCTTGCGCGAGCGCTGGCTCAAGGCGGCGCCGAGCGCGAACGATGATGCGGCGACGCTGTCGCCGGGCGAGGTGCTCGATCTGATCGAGACGCTGCGGGCCGTGCCGGGCGTGGTCGAAGCGACGGTGCCGATCGTCGTGCGCTGACGAGGACGCTTGCCTTCCTCCTGGTGCTCCGCCACCTAAGAGAGCATGCACCGGCGGCTTGTCTTCGAAGAGCCAATCTCGCGCGCGGCGATCTGGAGCCGGCGGCTGGCGCTGTTCGGGCTGACGGTCGTCGTCCTCGCCGTGCTGATCTTTCGCTTCGGCCAGCCCTCGGTCGAGCGGCTGGCGCCGATCGCCGGTGCCTATCTTTTCGTCGGGCTCGCCTTCCTGCTGGCGCTGGCCGCCTTTGTCAGGATCTGGCAGGACGGGCATCGCGGCATCGGCATTGCGGTGCAGGCCTTCATGCTCTGCCTGCTGCTGCTGGCACCGGTCGCCTATGGCGGCTTCCAACTCGCGACGCTGCCGTTTCTCGCCGACGTCTCGACCGATATCGACGAGCCACCGGCCTTCAGCCGCTCGCGCGTGGCGCTGGCGGCGCGCGAGGGGCGGGTGCCGCCCGATGTCCCGGTCGAGCGGCGCAAGGCGCAGCGCCAGGGTTATCCGAAGGCGTTGCCGATCGTGCTCGAACTGCCGGCCGAAATCGCCTACGACATTGCCCGCAAGGCCTGCGTCACGCTCGGCTGGCAGGTGCTGGAAGGCGCCGCGCCGGGCGGGCGCAGCGGGGCGGGGCGGCTCGACGCGGTGGCACGCTCGCGCGTGCTGCGTCTCGTCGATGACATCACCATCCGCATCCGGCCGCGCGCCGACGGCAGCCGTATCGACATCCGCTCGTCTTCGCGGTTGGGCGGTTTCGATTTCGGCGCCAATGCCAGGCGCATCGCCGCCTTTGAGGAGGAGGTGAAGCTGCTGGTGGAGCTTCGGTAAGCGCTCAAGCCAGCCGGTAGCGGCTTGCCAGTAGCGGTGCTCGGTCGTCACAGAGCACGACGCCACGCTCGACCAGATCCTCGAGCTGCGCCAGCACCGAGAGCGAGGCGGCGCCGAGCAGGCGAGGTGGAAGTTCCTGATAGATCGGCGGCACCATCTCGGCGATCGTCTCGTCGCCGGCCTGCAGGCGGCTGAGGATTGCGGCCTCGCGCAGGCGGCGGTGCTGGACCAGCCCGCGCAGGAAGCGCTGAGGCTCGCGCACCGGGCCGCCATGGCCGGGCCAGTAGAGCCGGTCCTCGCGCCCGCGCAATTTCTCGATCGAGGCCATATAGGCGACCATCGAGCCGTCGGGCGGGGCGACGATCGTCGTCGACCAGGCCATGACATGGTCGCCCGAGAACAGCGTGTTCTCCTCCGGCAGGGCGAAGGCGAGGTGATTGGCGGTGTGGCCGGGCGTTTCTAATGCCTCAAGCGTCCAGCCCGGGCCGGAGACGGCATCGCCCTCGGCCATGATCAGATCGGGCGCATAGTCCCGGTCGGCGGAGGCGTCGAGCGGGTTGATCTCGCCGAGCACGAGTTCGCGCGCCGGCCGGTGCAGGCCGCAGCCGACGATGCGGGCGCCGGTCGCCGCTTTCAGCGCCCGCGCCGCCGGGGAATGGTCGCGATGGGTGTGGGTGATGACGATATCGGTGACGGTCTCGCCGGCGATCGCCGCGAGCAAAGCCTCTACATGGCCGGAATCGTCCGGGCCGGGGTCGATGATCGCGATGCGGCCGCGGCCGACGATGTAGCTGCAGGTGCCGGTGAAGGTCATCGGCCCGCCATTGCCGGCGATCAGGCGGCGCACCAGCGGCGAGAGCTGGACGAGCTCGCCGGAGGCGGCGCCGGGGTCGCGGTCGAAATCGAGCGGCTCGTCGGTCGTGTCCTTGTCGGCGCTGGTCATCTGCACATCCGGAAGCGAGCATGATCACCGGCTTGTCGGCCGGCGGGCCATTTCCTATAGACGAACAGGCCGGGCGTCGACGGCGCCCGAAGAAGAAGGACGAGATCCGATGGCCGAGACGCTGCCACTGCCCGCCACCTCCATGGTCAACGCGGCCCTGCCGGCCCTGTCGGATCCGCGCACGCGCATCCTGCGTAATGTCGCGCTCGCCGTCGTCGGCAGCCTGCTGATCATTGCCGCCGCCAAGGTCAAGGTGCCGTTCTGGCCGGTGCCGATGACGCTGCAGACGCTGGCCGTGCTCGGCCTCGGCGCCGCCTATGGCGCGCGCTTGGGCGCTGCGACCGTCGCGCTCTACATCGCCTATGGCCTGTTCGGCCTGCCGGTCTTCACCAACACCCCGCCGGTCGCGGCCGGCCCACTCTATCTGCTCGGACCGACCGGCGGCTTCCTGATCGGCTTCGTTGCCGCAGCCGCGATCGCCGGCTGGGCCGGCTCGCGCGGCGCCTCGCTCCTGCGGCTCGCCGGCGGCGTGGTGCTGGCCGAGATCGTGCTGATGGCGCTCGGCTTCGCCTGGCTGGCGCTCGGCGCGCAGATGGCGAGCGGGGCGACCGGCCTCGGCTTCGCCAAGGCCTGGGCGGCGGGCGTCGAGCCCTTCCTGCTCGGCGACCTGATCAAGGCGGCGCTGGCTGCGAGCCTGGTCGGCGCCGGCTGGTCGGTGCTGAAGCGCCGCGGCTGAGCCGGTAGGCCCCACAGAATCAGAAAGCCGGGGCGTTGCCCCGGCTTTTTTGTTGTCCGGAAGCTTCCGGCGTTCGGTGTCAGCCTGCCGGCTTCTGGCCGGTGCAGACCTTCTTCACCGGCTGCAGGAACATGTCGAGCTCCATCATGTTGCCGCAGCGGTCGCAGCCGGCGAGCAGCGTCGTGAGGCCGAGGACGGCGATGAGGCGGAAGGCGGATTTCATGCGAGCGCGGCTCCAGATTGCGGCGGGAGCATAGCGAAGCAGCCTGCTGCGCGCCACTGCGATGCCCTTGCCGCCGGACAGGCGAGAGCGACGAATTGCCCTTACGGCAGATCGATAAATGCGAGACGGTCTTTGCGGCGGCTTCTCCCCAGGCTTGCATGCGAGACGCTGCGGCGAAGGCGCTTGTTCGTGCACATCCAGATCTGGTGAGAAAGTGAACACTGGTTCACAGTAATCGCTGCCGTTTACCTGTTGTAAAGCCCAGCAGTCGCACTCTTTTGGACAGTTTCTTAACTGCGGATCGGATGCCGGGGGGCACGCGATGCGTGAAATCGGCTTCGGCCTGATGTTCAGCCTGGCCATGGCTTTGGCCGCCTTCCTCGTCGCGGCCTGGCCGGTTCCGGGGCAGCCGATCGCTGCCTTCTTTCCCAACGGCACCTCCCAGCCGGAGATGGCGCGCGCCGTCGCGGAGGCGGGCGGCAGCATCCTCCAGCTCGACGCTGCGGCGGCCGTCGCGATCAGCGTCGGCGACGGCCGCGATTATGCCGCTTCGCTCTATCGGGCCGGTGCCTGGCTCGTCATCGACGGTTCGCTGGCTCAATCCTGCATCCGCCAGGCGAGGAGCCCTGCAAATGGGTGAAGTCGAGCGCCTCCGGACGCGGTTCGCCAGGTTCCTGATCGCGATCCTCTGGGCCAATGTCGGACTGCTCCTGGTCGGAACGCCGCCCGGCGGGCCTGCCCAGTCGAACCTCATCGTGATGGGTGGGGCTCTCGCAATCCTGAGCACCCTTGCCTGGCGCATCGACCGGATCGGCTGGATCACGCGTCAGGTCACCAGCGTCGCGCTCGTCGGCCAGGTCATGCTGCTGGTCTATGCCTTCGCCGGGCATCCCTACCAGGCCGACCTGCACATGTATTTCTTCGCCATGCTGGCGGTGCTGGCCGGCTGGCTGGACTGGCGCATCTTCCTGCCGGCGACCCTCGCCATTACCGCCCACCATCTCGCGCTTAGCACCTTCAACTCGATGGGCGTGTTTCCCGGCGGCAGCGACATCAAGCGGGCTTTCCTGCATGGCGCCATCGTGGCCGTGCAGGCGGGGGCGCTGAGCTGGATCGTCTGGTCGCTGCGGCTTGCAGTCGAATCATCCGAGCGGGAGCGGAGCGAGGCGCTGGCGGCACGTTCCATCGCCGACGAGGCGCGCCGGGACGTCGCCGAGACGACGGCGCGGGCGGCGCATGAGCGGCGGCGCATCCTGCATGACCTCGCCAACGAGTTCGAGCGCAAGATCGCCGGCATCGCGCGGGCGGTGATCGCCTCGATCGCCTCGCTCAGAGCCGCATCCGTACAGATGCGGACCGGCGCGGAGGAGGTGTCCCAGCGCTCCGTCGCCGCATCGAAGGCATCGCGCTCCTCGTCGTCGAATGTCGTCGCCATCACCGAGGCGACCTCGGAGCTCGCCAGTTCCTTCACCGAGGTCGACCGCCAGGTGAACGAGGCGGCCCGGCTCGTCGGCGACACCACGCAGCAGGCGCTGACCGTGCTCGACCGGGTCGGCGATCTCTCGCGCAAGGTGCACGAGATCGGCAACGTCACCAATGTCATCTCGACCATCGCCCGGCATACCAACCTGCTGGCGCTCAACGCCTCGATCGAGGCCGCCAGGATCGGGAATATGGGCGGCGGCTTCGCCGTGGTCGCGCATGAGATCAAGGGGCTTGCCGACGAGACCTGGCGGGCGACCGAGCAGATCCAGAGCCAGATCGACGCGATCGGCCTCTCCGGCGCCGACGCGATCGATGCGATCGACGCGATGACGGCGACGATCGACACGCTCAACCAGATTTCGATCGCGGTCGCGGCGGTCGTGGAGAAGCAGAACGTGGCGACGGCCGGCATTGCCGAGAATGTCAGGCGCGCCGCGGACGAGACCGTCACGGCCGGCGGGCATATCGACATCGTCAGCCGTGTCGCCGAGGAGACCGGCGAGGCGGCGAATCACGTGGCGGACTCGGCCGATGTGCTGTCGCGTCAGTCGGCCGATCTCGACAACGAAGTCGCCGATTTCCTCGGCCGGATCCGGGTCGCCTGAGGCGGCTTTTCGGCTGGAGCGCGGCGGCATCGGAACGGGGATGGGTGGGCTCCGGAGCGTAGGAACCAGGCCGCGCTCGTCGAAACCGTCGACATCTCCATCCGGAAACGAAAAAAGCCCCGAAGGGCTGTTTTCGCAACGTCTTGGACTATCTCGGGAAAATTTGGTCGGAGTGGCAGGATTTGAACCTGCGACCCCCTCGTCCCGAACGAGGTGCTCTACCAGGCTGAGCCACACTCCGATCAACTGGTGGCCGGCTTATAGCCAGCCGCTCGCCGCAGCGCAACAGCCAAGGAGATGGGTCGTGCGATCTTTTTCCGCAAAGGCCTGGATGCGCGGTGCTGCGCAGATGCCGAGCCGGGGACGGGCGATCCGCTGTTGCGCGCCGCGGCGGCGCGCTCTAGAAGCGCAGCGCAGATTGGGGCGTCGCCAAGCGGTAAGGCAGCGGTTTTTGGTACCGCCATTCCCAGGTTCGAATCCTGGCGCCCCAGCCACTTTCCCGTAAAGCGCTGATTTACAAGCGGTTCTTGTAGCCCGGCTGTAGCGCGCCGCAATTTTCTGGACAGTTCGACGCGATTTTCTGGACAAGGAAGCTCTGCCACCACACAGCGCGCCTGGCCTTTGACGCGGCGTGAGCCTCCGCCAAGCGATCCGAGAGAGCGATTATCTCAACAGGCCTCCCGTCGCGCACCGTCCAGGATATTTCGCGCATTCATCGACCTTTTCCTCCACTTGCTTGCCGAGTTTCTCAGCTTCCTTGCCTACATTCTGAACGAAATTATCGATTTCTTTTTTTATATTCTCTGCGAGCTTAGGTGCGTTTGACTTGATGTATTCCGCGGCCTTTTCATCGAGTTGAAGATATTTCATGATTGCAACCCCGGCATCTTTGATGTCGGCTAGCGATCCACTCTTGACTGCGGAGATGCTCTTCGAGATTAGCTTCTTTCCTGTCACCATTCTTTCCATTGCCTCGTTCTGGAATTTTAGAATTTCGGCATTGGGAGGCGCAACGACTACGAATTTCCTCACAAAATCCGGCACTTCGATTTTAATATCGACCGCTGGGATCTTTTGTGTGTCGATGTAAAACTTTATGATCTGGTTTAGCGGCTCGGGGAGTTGCTTTTTTACGATTTCATGGAGCTTTTCGTAGTTCTGAGCGGTCGGATTATCAGCCGAAAACTGCAACGATAAGCCTTTTGTCCACTCTGCGCGGTTCACTAGGCCTACATCAAACTTGTCCGCGAGCGCTTTGGTTAGAGAGCTGGCCGACAGACATATTTGGGCCGAAGCTTGGAACGTCGCCATAGCAGCACCTACCCGGACAGAAATCTCCGGTGAAGGGGTCCCATTGAATGTTTGGTAGGCGGCATACAGCGAGCTGGTGATGCAATCTCGTGCGATATTCCACACTTCAGCTTGGATGGATGCGGGTCCAGTCACAGCCAAATAGTATGAAGCTAGTAGTGTTTCATCTTTTTGGGAATCGTACCCAACCGTAGCTGTCGCCAGTTTTTGCTGGGCCCAGAGTTTGCGTCCGGAAGCCGCTGCAGGTTGCGCGGCCGGTTGGTCCGACGTTGTAGACGGCTTGCTGGTGGGCTTCATTTTTCCCACGATCTGCATGTCAGTCGCGCTAGGCGACTTTGCCGCTGGTGCCGGTGCCGGTGTTACAATGATGGGGCGAATGGTCGTTTGATTTGATACCTTACATAGACTCATGTTCTCGATAAAATATTCAGCCGTCTCGGAGCGAATTTTAAACTCAATCGCAATCGCAGATGCAGGTGTCATATACTTTAATTCAAAATCGTCCTTTTTTCCATTTTGCTCGATAATGTATTTGGGGAATATCTTCTCTCCTGGTTTAAATAGTGAAATCGAATAAGTATTGTATTTTTTATTTTCTACGGACCCTCTCAGTGTGTACGTTCCGGGGGTAATATCGGCTGACGAATAAAACATGATGTCGTTAAAATTATCGTCCGATTTATTTGCTTTATAATTAAATTGAACGCCGTCTGTGAATGTTCGTATACTTACTTTATTTTCATCAACGGAGCCGTGGGGTTTCCAGGTTTTAAATTTAACACATGGCATTGTTGGGTCGGTGTATTCTGGTGCGGTCTGAGCATTTGACGCCTTGGGACAGGCTGCCAGCACAATGAAAGCTGCGAGAAGCGCACGCATCGGACTTTCCCTGCACACAAGATTATCGTTGAGATCTGCAGGTGATCTAAGCAAAAATGCGTAAGTGACGCTACGTCTAAGAATCCGCCGGCGAGACGTTGCCGGCAAACGCGCTCGGCGCCCGCAATTGGGCGACTTTCGGCAAGAAGCTGACCACGCCCGCGATCGGTGCTGTCCTGCTGCTCACCCGCACGGGCGACGACCGCTGCTGAGCGTCACAGTTTGCGTTCGGCCGAGGATCGGCGGCGCGGCCGGATAGCGCAGCGAAAAGCCGGTGCCCGCTGCGCAACCCGGCATTCTGTGACGCTGTTAGCCGAACCGTGACGCGCTCGTCACAGTTCCGCCTGACCAACTGTGACGGCGCTGCGCGCGCTGGACCGACGCCGCGCCCTGCCCAGTGGGCCGAGTGTGCGCGATTTGCGGGTTTGATTGCCATCTGAGCCGGATTGCACGTTATCGGCGCTGATCGAACGCATTTGTCCAGAAGATCGCGGCGAACCGCTCACTTTCGGTCGATATCGTCCAGAACTCCCGTGTAGGCTCGGATGTTGTGAAGCCCTTTGTTGTCAAATGCTTACCGCTAGGCGGGGCCGATCAACGCCGGTCCAGTATAACTGGGTGCCCCACAGCGATCTTTTGCACCCTCTATGCGTCCGCTTACGACCCAAAGCGGAAGCTCGCAGCTCGGGAGTTGACCCTTACCCTGCCCAGCCCGAAGCTGCGTCCGATCTTCTTATGGGGGGCTTGTCATCATGATCCAGAGGCAACTCGCAGGTTTGGGCGCAATGGCGGCGCTGGCGGTAAGCCCTGTCCTTCCCGTTATTGCTCAGGACCGCCCCAAGCCAGCCGTCGCGACAACGGCCCAAATGGCGGAGGAGGAAGCTCGCGCGCTCAGCAGGGACGCATATGTCTACGCTTATCCACTGATGCTGACCTACGCGACATTCCAGAAGCAAACGAACTTCGTCGATCCGGTTCCCGGGACGACCGCGGGGCCACCCAATCAGCTCCACCATGCGCGTGCCTTCCCCAGCGCCGACGACAAGATCGTCATCCGGATGAACGTGGACACGCTCTATTCGGGTGCCAGCCTCGACCTGAAGGCCGAGCCCGTTGTCCTTTCGGTGCCTGCGACCGATCGCTATTTCTTGCTGCCGATGCTCAGCCTGTGGTCGGACGTGTTCGCCGTGGCCGGTCCGCGCACGACCGGCAAGAACACGGCCCGGAACTTCCTCGTCGTAGGGCCGCAATGGCGCGGCAAGGCTCCCGCGGGTCTGGAGATTATCAGGAGTCCGACCCGCTACGTCTGGGTCATCGGCCGCACCCAGACCAACGGTGCCGGCGACTATGAGAACGTCCACAAGATCCAGGATAAGATGGAGTTCCGGCCGCTTTCCACCTGGGGCAAGAAAAATTACGTGCCCGCGAAGGGCAAGATTGATCCCGGCGTCGACATGAAGGCTGGCCCACCGGATGTGGTCGACCGCATGGATGCGGCGACCTTCTTCGCCCGCTTCGCCGAGCTCCTCAAGGACAATCCGCCGAACCAGGTCGACTACCCGATGATCCATCGCCTTGAGCGGGCGGGCTTCAAGGTCGGCCAGAGCTTCGATCTCGCCAAGGTCCCCGCGAACATCCGTCAGGCTTTCGAGCATGGTTATGCCGATGGCAAAGCCATGGTGCAGCAAGAGGGCAAGAAAGCGGGGGGCATCGGCGGCAAGGGCTGGATCTACACCACTCGCAGCGGCACCTACGGTGCAGACTACCTCTACCGCGCGGCAATCGCGCAGTGCTGCCTCGGCGAGAACCTGCCGCAGGACGCGGTCTATCCGGCGCTTTCAACCGACAGTGACGGCAGCCCACTCAACGGTAACGCGAGCTACGTGCTGCGTTTCGACAAGGGCAAGCTGCCGCCGGTCGATGCGTTCTGGTCAGTGACGGCCTACGATAGCGATGGGTTTTTCATCCCGAATGTGCTGAAGCGACAGGCAATTGGCGACCGCGACAAGCTCGTCACGAACGCCGACGGCTCGGTGGATCTCTACATCCAGGCCGACTCTCCCGGGAAGGACAAGGAGGCCAACTGGCTGCCCGTGAGCAAGGCTCCGTTCACGCTCCTCATGCGTCTCTATTCGCCGCGCGAGGAGTTCCTAGAAGGCAAATGGGAGCCTCCGGCGGTCAAAAAGTCAAACTGATAGAACGACAGTTCCCCACCCAAAGCTACCACCTGCAGATCGCCCTCAGTAGAGCTTGCACACATACCCCGGCGCATCAGACTGAGCGCGGGGTTTGACGGTCGCTGGATCCGGCCGGGTTCCGCATTTCTCATAGACCAGGTGCCGGGCGAGATCCGTTGGCCGATTACTCCCCATGACGCCGGCAACGGGCGCCATGGAATTTGCTTCAGCACCCTGCCGGGCCCGCACCTCATCTCCAGATGTGTCTTCCCCGCTTCGATGGGGTCGTCGACCGTCTCCATCAGGCCGCGGCCATGTCCTCGAAGCCGGCGGGGGTCTCATCCCACTGCTCATGAATGACGGTATCATCCCAGTCGCCGGAGGTCGGGGCGCCGGTCCGGGAGAATACGATCGCGCCGACCTTGCAGTCCTTGGCGCGAGCGCTCGCTCGCAAGGCCTCGCCCGTCGTCGTCTGCAGGCTTTCCGATCGCCCACAGTTCCACAATCGGCCTCGCCGGGATGCTGAGTCGATTGTGTGCGGCACCTCACGGACGAGATGCCCCCCGAACCGCCACAACGCTGCAACACCGCCCGAGGAGGCGGCGGACAAAGCAATGGAGCGGCACAATGTATGCGCTGAGAAGCGACTTTCTTCACGACATCGACGACCTGACCGACATGCTGCGGCCTCGCACCAAGTCGGTGCTCGATCGGCTGGTCGGGCGCATGGCGGTCGGGCAGATCTTCGGCGATCAGTTCCTCTATGAGGTCCACGGCCCCTTCGTCCCGCCGCATCAAAAGCCTGCCCGGCGCCCGCTGACGACCAGGCTGATCGAGGCGCTGTCGGGACGGCTGCGCAAGATCGCCCTTGGGGTGCAGATACGCCACGCGGCAAACGCGTTGTCGGGTCTCGACGACAGGATGCTGAAGGATATCGGCATCAGCCGTTCGGAGATCGAGTTCAGCGTTCGGCGCGCCGATCCGCGGCCATGACAGCTCGCTGCACGGCGCGAGGCCCCCCGAAGCGCCATGCGTCACCCGTTCATTCGAGCCTGCCGAGCAAAACCCACAGGGAGAAACATCCAATGTCCAGCATGCTTCAAGCCGCTGCCCCGCAGAAGGTCGACCACGGAGCGATCAAGCTGCGCCAGCATGGCGCCTGGTCGTCCGGCGATTACGCCATCGTCGGAACGACCCTGCAGATCGTCGGCGAACGCCTGTGCGAGGCGCTCGATTTGCACAGCGGCCAGGCGGTGCTCGATGTCGCCGCCGGAAACGGCAATGCCAGCCTCGCCGCAGCTCGCCGCTGGTGCGATGTCACCAGCACGGACTATGTCGCGGCCTTGCTCGATCGTGGCCGCGAGCGCGCTGCGGCCGAGCGGCTCGACATCTCCTTCCGCGAAGCCGATGCCGAAGCCTTGCCGTTCGCGAATGGCCATTTCGACGCGGTCATGTCGACCTTCGGGGTGATGTTCACGCCCGATCAGGAGCGCGCGGCCGCAGAGCTTCTGCGGGTCTGCAGGCATGGCGGCAAGATCGGTTTGGCCAACTGGACGCCGGACGGCTTCATCGGCCAGCTCTTCAAAACGATCGGGAAGCATGTCCCACCGGCTCCCGGGCTGCGTTCGCCCGCGCTCTGGGGCACCGAGGAGCGCTTGGCCGAGCTGTTCGGGTCGCCCGGCGTGTCGATCCGGACGACGCGGCGCGACTTCGTCTTCCGCTATCGCTCGCCGGAGCACTGGCTCCAGGTTTTCAGCAGCTACTACGGACCGGTGCTCAAGGTCTTCGGGGCGCTGGACCAGCCTGCCAAGGCGGCGTTGGCGCTGGATCTGATGGCGCTTGTCGAACAGTTCAACCGATCGGGCGATGCAACCGTGGTGGTGCCGAGCAGCTATCTCGAGGTCGTCGTCACGCGAGGGCTGAAATGAGTTCGGCCGCCTCGGTCCGCGCCTGCGCCCGGGCGGCTGCTCCAACCACACGCTAACGCGTCTTTCGTATCGACTAGGCCAGGCCGCTCGAACCGAGGATCCACGACCTTCGTGGCCCCTCGGATCGCCCCCCTGCGGACTGGTTCAACGACACGGCTCATCCGGCATGCTATAAGGGCATCTGTGCGGGTTCGGCGCTTTCCGACCTGCACAGATCTCGGTCGGAAGGGGAGCGGCCGTGCGTTCTATGCCCTGCATCTTGCGCCAGGCTGTTCCAGCGACGCGGCGCGAGACCATCACTCTGCTCGGCGTGATGGCGGCATCCACGATCTCGGCCCGTGCGCAGCAGAAAACCACGCCGGTCATCGGCTATCTCGGCTCGGAATCGCCCGAGCCTTATGCCAGCCGCCTCGCCGCCTTTGCCGCGGGGCTGGCCGAAGCCGGGTATGTCGACGGCCGCAATGTCGCGATCGATTTTCGCTGGGCTAAAGGCCAATATAGCCGATTGCCGGCACTCGCGGTGGATCTGGCGGATCGCCAGGTCACTGTCATGGTCGCGCCAGGCGGTGCGGAGGTCGCGCTCGCCGCACGATCCGCCACCAAGACGATCCCGATCGTCTTCGAGTTGGGGGGCGATCCTGTCGCGCTGGGGCTGGTCGCCAGCCTGTCCCGGCCCGGCGGCAATCTCACCGGCGTAAGCAGCCTGAGCGTGGAAGTCTCGCTGAAACGGCTGGAGTTCATGAGCGAGCTGTTTCCGGCCGCCAGGACCTTTGCCGTCGCCGTCAATCCGACGAGCCCGACCTCGGCTTCGCAATCGAGAAACCTGCAGGCCGCTGCGGGCAGTCTCGGATTGGGGCTGCGCCTCCTCAATGCCAGCAGCGAGCCGGAACTGGAGGCTCTGTTCGCGGCCGTACCCCAGATGCAGCTGCCCGGGCTGGTCTTCACCTCCGATCCTTATTTCGCCTACCGAAGCCGGCGCCTCGCCGAGCTTGCCATGCGTTACAAAGTGCCCGCCATTACCCAGGCGCGGGATTTCCCGAACGCCGGCGGCCTGATGAGCTATGGCGGCGACTTCGGGCAGTCCCACCGCCATACCGGAATCTATGCCGGCCGGATCATCAAGGGCGAGAAGCCCTCCGATCTGCCGGTCCAGCGCGTGACGAAGCTTGAGCTGTTCGTCAATCTGAAGGCGGCCGAGCAGCTCGGACTGACCATGCCGCCTTCAATTTTGAGCAGCGCGGACGTAGTGATCGAATAGACTTGGCCGGAAAACCGGCGCATGAGCTGCCACGGTGACTCAATCGCCATCCGCTCCACGGAGCTCGCTCTTCGCGAAGTATTTCATCGCGCTGTTCGCGGCTGTCGTCGTGCCCCTTCTCGTTGCCGGCGGTAGCGAAGCCTGGTTTGGTCATCGCGACCAGAAGGCCAGGCTGAACGACCTTCTCGAAGCAGAAGCCCGATCCGCCGCTGCGAAAATTCAGGATTTCCTGGACGGGATCCGCGATCAACTGGCGTGGACGGTCCAGCTGCCCTGGTCCGACAGCGCTGACGAGAGACGCAGGCTCGACGCCTTTCGTCTGTTGCGTCAGGTTCCTGCCGTCGTCAGCCTGGCCCTTGTCGACGCCACCGGGCGGGAGCGCATATTTGTCTCGCGCATGGGACTCAACAAGGTCGAGGGCGGTGCGGACCACTCGGTCAGTCCCGCGCTCCAGAATGTCCGCCCGGGCGGCATTTGGTACGGCCCCGTGACCTTCCATGGCGGTTCCGAGCCCTTCTTGACCATTGCCGTAGCCGGCACCCGTTCGGCGGTCGGCGTGGCAGTCGCCGAGGTCAATCTCAAGCTGATCTGGGACGTCATCTCGGCGATCCGGGTCGGCCGAACGGGAGCAGCATTCGTCCTCGACCAGCCGGGGCGCCTCATCGCTCATCCCGATATCAGTCTGGTTCTGCGCGCCGACCAGACCGCAATCCAGCCGCTCCAGACTCTTCGAGCGAGCATTGCGGCGCAAAGCGGCCAGGCGACGTCAGGACGCGACATCGGCGGCCATATGGTTCTGGCCGCGATGGCGCCGATACCCGGCGTCGACTGGAGCGTCGTCGTCAAGCAACCGGTCGCCGAGGCCTTCGAGCCGATCTATGCCGCTCTGTGGCGTACCGGAGCAGTCCTCATTGTTGGTTCCGGCCTCGCGGCGGCGCTCGCCTACTGGCTCACCCAGCGCATGATCGAGCCGATCCGCATTCTGGAAGACGGCGTGGCGCGGATCGGCGCCGGGCAATTCGGCCATCGGATCGACATCGCCACAGGCGACGAATTCGAGCGGCTGGCGGCACGCTTCAACGAGATGGCCGCCGATCTGGCCGTGTCGCAGGAGCGCTCGGAGCGGATCGGCCGGTTGAAGCGATTTCTCGCACCGCAGGTGGCCGAACTGGTCGACCGGTCTGGCGACGACAGCGTGCTCGACGGTCGGCGCATCGAGGTGGTCGTCGTTTTCGGCGATCTGCGCGGTTTCACGGCCTTCTCGGCGCGTGCCGAGCCCGAAATCGTCATGAGCTTCCTAAGTGACTACTACGATGCTCTGGACAGGGTGGTGATCGATCACGGGGCCACGCTGACGCATTTTTCAGGTGACGGGATGATGGTCCTGATCAATGCCCCGGTGACCCGTGCGGATCCGGCCTTGTGCGCCGTCAATATGGCGCGGGACATGCAGAAGACCGTCCAGACCCTTTTGCACGATCGACGGAGCCTCGACCACCAACTTGGCTTCGGGATCGGGCTCGCGATGGGACCTGCGACGGTGGGGCGTATCGGCTCCGAAGGCCGGCTCGAATACACCGCGATTGGAACCGTCGTGAACCTCGCCTCGCGCCTATGCGCAAGCGCAGGTAATGCCGAAGTCCTGATCGATGTGGTCGCCGCGGAGGCCATCGATGGGCGAGCGCCCCTGGTTGAATTGAATGCGCATGTTCTGAAGGGGTTCGACCAACCTGTTCGGGTTTTCGCCGCTGACATAGGGGCAGCTGGGTAAGCGCTCGAGCTGCCGCAGTGTTTACGCCGCTGCTAGCCGGCATCGACTTTTGCCAGACGCCGCAAATCGTCGATATCCTCGATCAGCAGTCGTCCTCGTCCCAAGGAAATGACGCCGCTGCGCTTCCAGGACTGGAGGTGGCGGTTGACTGTTTCGCGCGTCACGCCGGTGAGCGATGCCAGTTCCTCCTGAGACGCACGGACATCCGTGCCGTAGTCGGCGGCGAGCACCAGAATGCGTCGTGCAAGCCGAATTGCGGATGGCAGGAATCTCGTCTCCTCCATGCGGTCTATGACATCGCGCAGCCGGGCGCAGAGGAGGCCGATGACCTGCTGCGCGATCGAAGGCTCGCGAGCCAGCAGGCTCAAGAATTCGCGTCGCGGCAGAAAAAACATGTCGGTCTCATCCATCGCCACGGCATCGGCGGTCCGGGACTGGCCGTCGAGCAGCGCGATTTCACCGAAGACATCGCCGCCGCCGAGGACGTTCATCGTCATCTGCTGGCCGAGATTATCTGTTGTCCCGATGCGGATCAGGCCGCGCCTGATGGCGTAGAGTCCGTCGCTCGGGTCGCCTTTCAGAAACAGTATCTCCCGCGAAGCGAGGTGCCGCGGCCTGCAGGCCGCCGCGATCTTCTCGAGGGCGTCCGGCTCGAAGCCCGCAAAGAATGGGTTCGCGGACAAGATATTCACGACGCGATGAACGGCGTCGCTCATCGGTGACCTCCAGAATTGGACCGCGACGGGGCCCTCCGCAGCCTCTGTGATCCGGCGCACAGAACGCCTGGTCGGAATTGTGCAGAAACCCGAGACGATCGGCTGCCGCGGCTGTGTTGAGGTCATATACGGTCGATCCTGAGGAGAGTATCACACTGCCGGACGGCTCGAACCGTCATAGGTTCGCGCAGCGATCAGGCCTTCGACCATTGCACGAGAGGCGACCCTGCGGCACGCGGGCGGAAATGCCCATTCCTGGCGCGACTATCTCGCGCAGCCCGGAAACTGCGCCTGGGGCTTGCCCAGGCTCTCGGAAGCCGACGCTTTCGCTACGGCGCAGCGCCCCTCGACGGCAGGACTCCGAACGACATCGTCCCGTCGCGCATGGGGGTCCGCGACTTGAGGCCGCTATCATCCCGGAAGTGCCGCCCTGTCCTGCCTGGATCGTTTCGGTCCGGCTGCTGACGTGGCGACGACGGGGCTGCGCAAGCGCCCAATGACGATGGTCCTCAGAAAACGGGAGGATGAACGCCGGCGGCCCGGCCGAAGTCCGCTCGCGCGGGCGCCGGCCGGGGGGGCATGTTACTCCTTGTTTGCTTTCAGGTCGTAGGTGCCGGTCACGGTCGAGCCGAGCGAGCCGTCCTTGTTCTGTGGCTTGTACTCATACTTGATCTTGGCGAAGTTCAGCGAGAACTGGTCGGTCGGCACCGGGTTACCACCGGTCGAGTCGCCCGACTGATAGCTCGACACGAGCAGATCCTCGAGGGTGATCGTGTAGAACTCCTGCTGGCCCTTGCCCTGTTTGCGGACATGCAGCACGGCCTTCTTGATGTGCTCGCCGGTGGCGCATTTCAGCATCAGCACCGGCGACGCCTTGCTGACATTGGCCGTGAATTGCAGATCCTGGAAACTGACCTTGCCAGAGCCCCCGCCGCCTGCAGAGGCGTGGCTTCCAGAGTTGCTCGCGCCCCAGGAGAAGGATTCGACCTCGATCGTTTCCTTGTGCTTGGAATCCTGGCTTTCGCCTTTGATTCCATCGATCTCGAGCAGAAAGTCGCTGGACATTTTCATCTCCGGTGTTTGATCGTCATGAGACGAGGGGCGGTGGTGGAAGCGCGTCGCTCGCCAGGTCGCATCGGCGTGCGGCTCCTCAGCCCGCGCGGCAGGCGCGGGGCAGACGAGTTCGATGGTTAGCTAGAGCACCGGCAGCGCGCGGAAGCGCCGCCGCCAGGCATCGGCCAGCCTCAAGGCCCGCCGGCCTGGACGGCCTTGAGCGCCTCCGCGCGATCGAGCTTGATGTCGACCCGCCTCTCGGCCGGCACGGCGCCCTTCTGCTCCGCTTCGCGGTTGCCTTTGGCCTGCCGAACGAAGCGAATGGTCCGGCTCTCGAATTTTCGCTTGATCTCGATTTCCAGCGAGGTGACGCGATCCAGGCTGATCTTGTCGTTGACCTTGGTCGAGCCGGTCGTGCTCGCATAGCCCGACAGCAGGATCGGCACCTTGCCGCCCTTGATGGCGCCGGTCAGGCTCGGCGCATCCCGCTTCAAGCGGCCGATCCAGTCGTCCAGCCGGGACAGATGCGCATCGCTGATGACCCGCTCGTTCTCCACGAAACGGACGGAGAACGACAGAAGATCCTCGGGGATCGTGACCTGCTTTTCCTTGCTTGGGCGATTGACCGCGTGAAGGAATACCTTGAGCGGCATATCAATCGAATAGCCCGACTTCGAAGCGCCGATTCCACTGAGGCCGACGGGACCTATGCCAAAGCCGATACCATCGCTGGATGAGCCCATCTTCATCTTGACGAGAAGAGAAACGAACGCCGCATCGGCTTCATGCGTATTCTGCTTCTGAGCCAGTTCGACGGCAACGGTGATGCCCGCCGATCCACCGATCGAGCCCAAATCAACCGGATCTTGCGGATCGAACGTGAGTCCATCGGATCCATAGTGTACAAGCCACGACGCGGAAAATTTATAGTGCCCGGTCCCGGGTGCATTGGGGTAATCTTTCTGAACTTTAGGACTTTGCATGACACCCCCCATGACGGCGCCTGCAACCGTGTCTTCATGCAACGCGTAATCAATATTAATATTAATTTTTATTTCTTTTACTTTTTGCCAGTCTATGTGCCAGTATCTTGCCAAAAAGATTGCATTATATCCAGTAAAATTCAATTCCTGAGTAACATCTCCAATAATTAAGACGCTTGCATCTACATTTATTTTTCCAATATAATTGTTTGGTCTATGAATTTGCATGGCGCCGTTTCCGCATCGAGGAGATTAAATTCACGCGCCTGCACGACAATACTCAGGCCGCCTCATTCATTTCGTTCAAGCAGAGGCCTGCCAGCGCCGGCGATCGTCCCCGGCATTCATCAGCCGGCTGAGCCGCTGAAGCAGTCGCGTCCACCGCCGGCCCGAATGCCTTCGACGATGTCGTGGGCTACTCCGCGATTTCCTCGCCGGAGCCGCCGAACGCCGCCGGGAAGTCCTTCAGCTTGGGCAGGCCGTCCCGCATCGGCAGCACGGTCTCGGCGTAGTTGACGTGGACGCCGGGCGAAAAGGGCAGCGTCGGGAGCGTCGCGGCGAAGACGTCGACGAGCCCCAGGGGCGGATGGTTCGTCATCAGATGCCCGCCGCATTTCGAACAGTACTGACGCTGGCTCAGCGCGGTCTTCTGGAAGGTCGTGACATGCTCGGCCCCGGATGTGACCCGCACCGCCTCGGGCTTCCACAGGGTGAAAGCGTTCACGGGACCGCCGGACCACGAGCGGCAGGAGCTGCAATGACAATAGCCCATCGCCTCCGCCTCGCCGCTGACCTCAAGCTCGACTGCGCCGCAAAAGCATTTTCCAAAGTGCGTCATGGCGTCCCGTTTTCAGCTGATTGAACTCTGTCAACCTGATCACGCTAGGCTCCCTGACAGGCGGCGGCATCGGGAAGGGCTCCCTATTTTGCGGCTTGAACCTCCCTATTTTGTCGCTGCCACGATGAGTTCGATGCCCTGCCTCACCGGGCCGCTGAGTGGCCGCTCCTCGCATCGCGGTCCGGGCAGATGCGCCGGAAAACGGAAGCCGTAATGATCCTGAGGTGCCGGGCGCAGTCCGCGAGGTCGAGTACGACGGCCCGGCAAGAGCGTCTCCGACAGGAGCCATTGCGTCCCGCCTCGATCCCGTTGGACTGCACCAACTCGATCAAGCCATGTGGCGCGGCGGGCGGGAGCAGCGGAAGCGCTTTTCCTATTTTGCGGCGCTCTCTCTGTTCTGCGGCAGCAATTTCTGCTCGCCGGCAATCCGGGCCGCCTCGGCGCGCGTCCCGACCTCGAGCTTGCCGAGCACCGAGGAAACATGGTGATCGACGGTCTTCGGAGAGATGTGCAGCTGCGCGCCGATCCTGCCATTGCTCAAACCATCGGCGAGGCAGCCGAGAATCTCCATCTCGCGCCTGGTCAATGCGAACGGATTTTGGCGCGTGGACGCTCTTTGGCCGCGCGGAATCCTGAGCATTCCGTTGCCGCGCATCTTCTGCCGCAGGATCGCGGCTGCAGGCGCGGCACCGAGCCTGTCGAATATCTCGAGAGCGGCCAGCTGTGCCGGCGCGTCGCCATCCGTCAAAGCGCGAGCTTCCTCATAGGGACAGCCCAGGCGTCGCCATGCTTCGGCTGCGCCCTGCCAATTCCCCTCGATCTGCAAGAGGAAGGGCGGTGCGCTGTACTCCGGCGCGACGACAGGGCCGCCGGCCCTCCAGCGCCAGAACGCGAGCTCGCCGGCGTACCAGTTGTGCCGGCACCGGGTGGCGAGATCGTAGACCGCGATTGCCTCTGCCCTCGCGGTCTCATGGTCGCCGGCAAGCCAGGCGATCTCGGCGCGCGCCGCACGAACCGGCGCGAGGCGCTGCAGGGTGTTTGTCTGCAACGATAGCTCGAGCGCTTCGTCGAGAGCCGCGGTCGCACCGGGATCGCCGCGCCTTGCGCGCAAGCGGCCCAATGCGACCAAGGCCACGATCCGGCTTATGGCCGCGATGTTGCGGCATTCGACAACCGAGGTTGCGATGTCGCAGGCCTCGTTCCAGCGCCCCTGATAGAGCCGCGTGATCGCGAGCCAGGCGCCCATGTAGTGACTGGCACGATCCAGGTCGCGATCGGCTGCGTAGGCGATGCCCTCGACGAGATGTCGTTCAGCTTCGAAAAACTGATGCTGCTCACCATAGCACGAGCCCAGATTGGTGTAGGCGTGGCCGATCAGGTCTTCGAGCCCGGCCTGGCGGGCGAAGGCGAGGCTTCTGTCCATATACGGACGGCCTCTCTCGTCTCCGGATACAAGCATCGCCGACCCCACGGTATTCTCCGCCGCGGCGATGATGGCCTTATCGTGGAAGCGGGAAGCGAGCTCGATCGCCTTCTTCCCCCAGCGCATGGCGATCAGGCATTCTCGATTCAGCATCCGCAGATGGGCCTGGACCTGGTAGGCAGTTGCCAGCTCGCGTGTGGGAGGCATCACCTCCAGCACCTCGATGGCGCGCCGGCTTGCCGCTTCTGCGGCGGCGTTCTGGCCGCTCCGAACGAGGGGCAAGGCGAGAGCCGCGAGACTCTCGCCCTCCTTCAGGCGATTGCCCGCCTGCCGCCAGCATTCGGCCGCCTTGCGATGCGCTTCGCTGGCCTCGATCAGCTCATCGACGGTGGCGGATTCCCGGGCATAGGCTTCAAAAAGCTGTGCTCGTTCGGCGGGCGCTTGAGCGCCGGCGAAGTCGAGGACGCGGAGATACTGCGCGGCCGCGGCGCGATGAGCGCCGGCAGCGGCGGCGGCGCGGGCCGCAGCGGGCCCGAATTCCAGGACGGCCTCTGTGTCGCCGGCACCCTCGGCGAAATGGGCCAGCAGCGCCAGGTCGCCGCGCCCGCCCCCATAGGCTTTCAATCCGTCGAGCGCCAACCGGTTGAGCTCGCGACGACGTCTCGGGTCGAGATGGGTCAGGATCGCGTCGCGGACCAGCTCGTGCCGGAACGCGATGCCCGATCCTGCGGCCTCGATCATTCCGTGCCTGACGCAATCCGCCAGGCCTTCGGCAGCACCGCCAAGGACGTCTTCCAGCAGGCTGTACTCGATCCGGCTGCCAATCACGGCGGCGGCTTCCAGGACATTGCGGCCGGCCGCACTCAGCTTCGCGGCTCGGGCCAGGACGGCGTCTCGCACCGTCTTCGGTATGCCGCGCCCGGCATTGGCCAGAACCTCCGTGATGAAGAAGGGATTGCCCGACGTCAGCCGGTGCAACGCGGCGGGATCGAGCGGCTGATCCACCGCCAGGATGCGCACGGCATCGATCGTCAACCGCGTCAACTCGATGCGGATGGCCGCTCTTGACGATGCCAGTTCGCCCAGAAGGATCTGCAGCGGATGCTGTGCGCCAATCTCGTCGTCGCGATAGGTCACGACGATGAGAATGCTGGTTTGCGCGAGGCGACGGGTGAGAAACCGGATGAGATCGAGCGTCGCCTCATCGGCCCAGTGAATATCCTCGATGAAGAGGAGCGTAGGCTGCGCCGGATCGCGGATCTGATCGAGCACGTTGGAGAAAAGGGCGGCGCGCGGCGTATCGCTCTCCAGTTGCGCCAGCAGCCGCCCCCCCAGCTGCGGAGCTATGTCGTAGAGCGGGCCGAGTGGCGAAGGCGTGAAAAGCGCATCGCAGTTTCCCTTCAGTATGCGCATTGCGTGACCGCTGGTCGCAAGAAAGCGATCGACGAGGGACGTCTTCCCGATGCCCGCCTCGCCGCTGATCAACGCAATCCGCCCCTGACCGGCGATCGCTTCGCGGCGTGCGGCCTCCAGCGCTTCCAGCTCTGCCTCTCGTTCGAGCAGCTCCAACGGCAATCCCGGTGGGTAGCGGTGGATGCGTTGAATGTTCAATGGGCACCCGGATCCAGGCTCAACGCCCGGCCTTCCATGGGCAGGCCGCGCCAGGCGACAGATGATGCGGCTGCTTCACTGAGATCCGCCTTGTCCGAGAGAAGGCCATGGCGTCGCGAGCGCCGCATCTTGAACGCCCGCCACGGCTGTAATCTGTTCGGGACCCTTGATAGCATGTGCCATCATGTGAGCGGCATCACGACACTGTATGTGATCTACATCACACTTCTGCGGCCTTAGCCGGTTTGGCGATCGGCGGCGACAGGTTGGACGAGCTGCCAATGCCGAAGCCGAGACGCGCCACGCCTGGAAGAGGTCGTGGCGAGCAATCATGCTTCACAGCTCCGATTTGGAAAACCGGCCGAACCTCGGCGTGGCCGGCCTGGACAATCGGCTTGGCCGGCTCTGAAGCTGTTTCGGCGTCGTCGAACATGAGTTCAGGGCTGCAAAGCGGATAAGCTGACCGTTAGCCAAGGGCCAGTTCCGGTTGCGCTGCCCTCCCCGAACTGAACCGCCCGGAAACGGCCCCTTACCTGCCAGCTCGCGGGGAAGGCGGGCGTTAGCTCCTGCCACGTTTGCTACAATCGGTTGCTACAAAACCGACCTGTTTCGTTCATCCCGGCAGTCGTAACCGCTTGAAGAAATTGGTGCCCTGAAACAAGCTGGGTATCCTGGTGTCCCAGCCACCTTCTCCTGAAGTCCCTGCAGGCGCGCATCTGCATTCTGTGTAGCCCGGCGCGATCTTTGCCCCCCTCAATAGAACTTGCGGGCATAGCGGGGCGTCAGACCGAGCCGGGGCTTGACGGTCTTGGGATCCGGCCGGGTTCCGCATTTCTTGCAGACCATGTGCGCGGCGAGATCCGTTAGCCGGTCGCTTCCCATGACGCCCGGCAACAGGCGCCATGGGGTCTGCTTGATCACCCTGCAGGAGCCGCACCTGACTTCCGGGTGCGTCTGCCTGCTCGGATGGCGTCTCGACGCGACCTCGCCCCAGCTTACTTGCCGTATTGCTGGATCAGCGCGCGCGCGTCGGCGAGCAGCTTCTTGCCGTCCGCGCCCTTGGCGCCGACCTCCTTGACCCACTCCTCCTCGACCGAGGCGGTGGCGTCGACCCAGCGCTTGTACTCGTCCTGCGGCAGGTCATAGAAGACGCCGCCGAGATCGGCCGCCTGCTTCTTGAAGGGCTCGACCACCGCGTCGAAGCCAGTCTCGCCGGCCCAGGCCGAGGTCCCGGGTCCGCTATTGGCGTCGATCACCTTCTTCAGGTCGGCCGGCAGGCTATCGTATTTCGCCTGGTTCATCCCGAACAGGAAGATCGTGTTCGAGATGCGCGGCGCCCCGGCCGGCACGTTCAGGTGATACTTGGCGATCTCGGCCAGCTTGATCGCTGGCGATCCTTCCCACGGCACCGCTGCGCCGTCGACGACACCCTTGGCCAGCGATTCCGGCACGGCCGGCAGCGGCATCTGCACCGGGGTCGCGCCGAGCGCCGCGATCATCTTCGAATTGGCGCGCGTCGCGGCCCGGATCTTCAGCCCCTTGATGTCGGCAAGCGTCTTCGGCTGCTTGCTGGTGAAGTGGAAGAGCGCGCCGTCATGCACATGCGTGAATAGGCGCTTCACGCCCTTGTACTCGTCCTGCGCGTTCTTCTCGACATAGTCCCAGAAAGCGCTGCTGCCGGCCTTGGCGCTCACTACCATCCAGGGCAGCTCGAAGACCTCGGACTTGGCGAAGCGGCCGGCCGCATAGGTCGGCACGGTCCAGATCGCGTCGACGACGCCGTCGCGCACCTGGTCGAAGAGCTGTGCCGGAGTGCCGCCGAGCTGCATCGCCGGGTAGATCTGGCATTTCAGCTTGTCGCCGGACTCCTTGGCGATCTTGTCGCACCAGGGCTGGATCAGCTTCACCTGCGCGCTCGAGGTCGAGGGCAGGAAATGGTGGACGCGGATGATGACCTGCTGCGCCGCCGCCTGCGAGAGGCCGGCGAGGCTCGCCAGCCCGCCGAGGACGAGACCGGCGCAGAGCCGGCCGAGGATGGATGTCTGCTGCTTGCTCATGCTGCACCTCCCTGTGTGTTTTCTGCCTGTGCTGTCGTTGTCTGCTTGGTTGTGAACGGCCTCACAGCGCGCCGAATGCCTTGACCAGGACGAGCGAGATCGAGGGGAAGGCGACAAGGACGACAATGCGGACGAGGTCGGAGGCGAGGAAGGGCATCACGCCCTTGAAGGTCTCGACCAGCGGCACGTCCTTGGCGAGGCGGTTGATGATGTAGACGTTCATCCCGACCGGCGGATGCACCAGGCCGATTTCGACCACCATCAGCGCCAGGATGCCGAACCAGATCGACTTGTCCTCGACCGACATGCCGTAGAAATCGAGACCGACGATCATTGGATAGAAGATCGGAATCGTCAGCAGGATCATCGCCAGCGAATCCATGACACAGCCGAGCAGGATGTAGATCACCAGGATTATCGCCAGCACGAAGAGCGGGGCGAGGCCGCTATCCTTGACCCAGGCCGCGAGCTCGGCCGGCATCTGCGACAGGGCCAGCGCCGTGTTCAGCATGTCGGCGCCGAGCAGGACGAGCAGGATCATCGCCGTCGCCTGCGCCGTGCCGAGCGCGCTGTCGATCAGGCCGCGCCAGCGCATGCCGCCGCTGATGACCGCGATCGCCCCGCAGGCCGCAGCGCCGATCGCGGCCGCCTCTGTCGGCGTCGCCCAGCCGCCATAGATGCCGACGATGACGAGCACGAAGACGAGGATCACCGGGACGACGCCGGCGAGCACCTTGAGCCGCTCCGGCCAGGGTACGCGCGGGCCGGCCGGGCCGGCCTCCGGATTGCGCCTGACGACCAGCTGCACCACGAACATGTAGCCGAACATCGCGATCAGGCCGGGCAGGACGGCGGCCATGAACAGTTTGCCGATCGATTCCTGGGTCAGGATCGCGTAGATCACCAGCGGCACGGAGGGCGGGATCATGATGCCGAGCGTGCCGCCGGCTGCGAGCGCGCCGGTCGCCAGGCTGCCCGAGTAGCGGTAGCGGCGCAGCTCCGGCAGGGCGACCTGGCCCATCGTCGCTGCGGTGGCGAGCGAGGAGCCGCAGATCGCGCCGAAGCCGGCGCAGGCGCCGATCGCCGCCATGGCGACGCCGCCGCGGCGATGGCCGATGAAGGCGCTGACGCAGCGGAACAGGCTCGCCGACAGGCCGCCATGGGTGGCGAACTGGCCCATCAGCAGGAAGAGCGGAATGACCGTCAGGTCGTAATTCGACAGGCGGGCATAGGGAATGGATTTCAGGATGTTGAGCCAGGGCGCCCAGTTGCCATCCATCAGGTAGACATAGCCGCCGGAGCCCGCGACGAACATCGCGATGCCGATCGGCACGCGGAACGCCATCAGCGCGAGCAGGCAGCCGAAGATGGTGAAGCCGATCGAGATCCCGCTCATCGACGGATCTCCCCGCGGCGCGTCGCTTCCTGGGCATGGCGTGTCGCCATGTAGAAGCCGGCTAGCGCCAGCAGTGCGAAGCCCGGCACCATCGCGATCTGCGCCCACCAGACCGGGATATCGAGGATCGCCGAGGTCTCTCCGTCCTCGCGGACACCGATCGCGCCGACATAGACGCGCCAGGTGATGACCGCGCCGACGAGCCCGATCAGCAGCGAGCCGAAGGCGTCGAGCGCATGATTGACCCAGGGCGGGGCCGCGGCCGTGAAGAAATCGACCTTCACGTCGCCATGGTTGAGATGGCAATAGGCGAAGAAGGCTGCGGAGGCGGCAGCGGCGATCATCTGCAAGAGCTCGACATCGCCGGGAACGGGGGCGGAGAACAGCTTCCGGCCGACGATCGAGACGATCGACATCACGACGAGACCGACGAACAGCAGCCCTCCGACGATTGCCAGGACTTTCGCGACGGTTAGCAGCGCGCGCCCGGACGGTCCGAAGACGATCGGATCGTTCGCCGGCGCGCCCGGCACGGGTTCCTGCATCTGCGCTTCTCCCCTCATTCCTGCCGCCGCGAGCTTTCTCGCGTCCGGTCGTCAGACGGCGTGTTCCGCCAGTTTCACCAATGCGTAGAGCGTCTCGGTCCGCGGAACGGCGATGCCGTGCCTTTCGGCGGCACGAACGATCGCACCGTTCAGCGTCTCGATCTCGGTCGGGCGTTTCGCCAGCAGGTCCTGCAGCATCGAGGGCTTGTGCCCGCCATGATGGTCGAGCGCATGGTCGATCGTCGCATGGGTCCGCTCCGGCAGGACCGCGAGCCCCTCCGCCTGCGCCACGGCGAGAGCCTCGCTCGCGACGGCATGGGCGAGCCGGCGCCCTTCGGCCGCAGCGCCAAGGCCGCCGACCGTGCGCTGCGTCACCGCGCACAGGCTGTTCAAGGCGACATTGAAGGCGACCTTCTCCCAGATCGCGACGACCGCATCGGGATCGACCGCGCAAGGCAATCCAGCCGCGTCCAGCGCCGCCGCCAGCGCAGCGAGCGAGGCATCCTTGCCGCCTTCGACCATGACCACACGGGTCTTGCTCTCACCATGCGAACGCACCTCGCCGGGCGCGACGAGGTCGGCCGGGACAGTGGTCATGCCGATCGCGACGCGCGATGCGTCGGCGAAACCCACCAGCTTCTCGGCATTGCCGAGCCCATTCTGCAGGCTGAGCAGGCGGGTCTGCGGGCCAATGAGATGCCTGGCAGCCGCGAGCGCGCCTTGCGTATGCATCGCCTTGGTGAAGACGATGAGCCAGTCTGGCTGTGTCGTTGCCTCCTGCGGCAGCATGATCGCGATCGCGACGCGCCGCTCGCCGGCATCGTTGCGGATCAGCAGGTCATGCTCGCGTATCGCGGCGATCTGGGCCGGATTGATGTCGAGAAGCTCGACCTCATGGCCAGCCTCGGCGAGGAGCCCGCCGAACAGCGAGCCCATCGCGCCGGCGCCGAGGATCGAGATCCGGATCGGGCCCATCTGCACGCCTAGAACGGGTAGTGACGCGGCGCGGTCTGCAGCGTCAGCCAGCGCAGTTCGGTGAAGGCCTCGATGCCGGCGCGTCCGCCGAAGCGGCCATAGCCGCTGTTCTTGACGCCGCCGAACGGCATCTGTGCCTCGTCATGCACGGTCGGGCCGTTGACATGGCAGATGCCGGATTCGATCCGCGAGGCCACGCGCCAGCCGCGCGCCGTGTCGCCGGTAAAGACGGCGGCCGAGAGCCCATAAGAATTGTCGTTTGCGCAGGCGATCGCCGCCTCCTCGCCGTCGACGCGCACGATCGCCTTGACCGGGCCGAAGCTCTCCTCGCCATAGATCCGCATCGCCGGGGTGACATGGTCGAGCAGCGTCGCCGGGAACAAAGTCGTCTCAGCCTTGCCGCCGCAGACGAGCGTCGCGCCCTTGGCGAGCGCGTCGTCGATCAGGGCGTTGCAGCGCTCGACCGCTTTCATGTCCACGACGGAGCCGAGCACCACCGGCTCCTTGCGGGGATCGCCGAGCGGCAGGCTCGTTGCCTTCGCGGCGAGCCTCGCGACGAAATCGTCGGCGATCGTGCTGTCGACTACGATGCGTTCCGTCGACATGCAGATCTGGCCGGAATTGGCGAAGGCGCCGAAGGCGATGCCGGCGACGGCCGCATCGAGATCGGCGTCGTCGAGGACGAGGGCAGGGGCCTTGCCGCCGAGCTCCAGCACGACCGGCTTCAGATGCTCGGCGCAGAGCTTGGCGATGATGCGCCCAACATGGGTCGAGCCGGTGAAGTTGACCCGCCTGACCGCGGGATGGCCGACCATCGCCGCGACGACCTCGGCGGCGTCCTCCGGCGCATTGGTGACGAAGTTGACGACGCCTTCCGGAAGACCGGCTTCCTGCAACGCCGCGATGATCAGCCCATGCGTGCGCGGGCAGAGCTCCGAGCCCTTCAGCACGACGGTGTTGCCGCAGGCGAGCGGCACCGCGACGGCGCGCGTGGCGAGGATGACCGGCGCATTCCACGGCGCCATGCCGAGCACGACGCCGGCCGGCTGGCGCACCGCCATGGCGAGGCTGCCCGGCACATTGGAGGGGATGACCTCGCCGCTGATCTGCGTCGTCAGCGCGGCAGCCTCGATCAGCATGTCGGCGGCGAGATGGACGTTGAAGCCGGCCCAGATGGCGGAGGCGCCGGTCTCGGCCGACATCGCGGCGATGAAGTCAGCAGCGCGGGCCTCCAGCGCATGCGCGCCCTTGACCAACAGTTCGCGGCGCTTCGCCGGCGGTGTCTGCGACCAGGCCGGAAAGGCGCGGGCGGCGGCATCGACCGCAGCGCGGGCATCGTCGGGCGTCGCCGCGGCGGCACGGCTGGCGACGGAGCCGTCGAGCGGATTGCGGCGCTCGAAGACGCGCCCGCCGGCCGCGGCGACCGCCTTGCCGCCGATCAGGAGGTTGATGGTGTCGGTCATCTCTCGATCCTCGAAGCTCAGGCGATCATGATGTCGATCAGGTTCGGGCCGGGCGCGGCGAAGGCGGCGCGCAGGTGCGGGGCGAGATCCTCGGGCCGCTCGACCCGCTCGCCCGGCACGCCCTGCCCACCCGCCAGTTGCGCGAAATCGATGCCCGGCAGTTCGGTCCCGGCCGGCTTGTCGTTCGGCGCATAGCCGAACACCGGCGCGAAATCCTGCAGCGCCGCATAGCGGCGGTTGTTGAGGATCAGGAAGGTGATCGGCAGGTCGAGCTGCGCCGCGCTGTAGAGCGCCTGGATCGAATAGAGGCTGGAGCCGTCGCCGATCAGCGCGATCACCCGCCCCGGCAGCCTCAGGCGCTGGCGTGCCAGAGCGATGCCGACCGCCGCCGGCATGCTGTGGCCGAGGCCCCCGCTCGCCATGGTGTAGAAGCTGTCGGCGCCGCTCATCGGCAGATAGGTCTGGATGGTCGAGCGCGTGCTCGGCGCTTCCTCGACCACGACGTCGTCGGCATGGCGCTCCCGGTCGATCACCGACAGCGCATAGGCAGCCGACATCGGCACGCCGGGCGACGGAACCGGCGGGGCGGGGCGGGACCGCGCCGCCTCGCGCCCGGCGCCGGGCGCACTCGCGGCGAGCAGCGCACGCACCCCGAGATCGAGGCTGGCGACGACGCTGTCGCCGACCGGCGCCCAGGCCGCCTGCTGCGGATCGTCGACGATCTGCGCGAGCTGCGCACCCGGCGGGACATGCGGCCCGTTGCCCTCGACATGATAGGTGAAGGCCGGCGCGCCGAGCACCAGGATGAAGTCGTGCGGTGCCAGGCGTTCGACAATCTTCTCGCGCATCGCCGGCAGGAAGCCGCAGAACTGGGGATGGCGCTCGGGGAAGCCGCAGCGCGCTGACATAGGCGGGACATAGACCGAGGCCTGATGGCGTTCGGCCAGCGCGACGACATCGGCGACGGCCTGGTCGCGGGCGACGCCCGCGCCGACGACGAAGGCCGGCCGTTTGCTGGCGTTGAGGCGTTCTGCGATCGCTGCGATCGCGTCCGGGGCAGGTGCAACCGCCTGGCTGACCCGGCGCGGCACGACGAACTCGCCCGGCTGGTCCCAGTCATCGGCCGGGATCGAGATGAAGACCGGGCCGCGCGGCGGCTGCATCGCAATGTGATAGGCCCGCGCCAGAGCCAGCGGCAGGTCGGCGCCGCGCGCCGGCTCGATCGCCCATTTGACGTAGGGCTTCGGCAGCTCCGTCGCCTGCACAGAGGCGAGGAACGGGTCGAAGGGCAGGATCGAGCGCGCCTGCTGGCCGGCGGTGATCAAGAGCGGCGTCTGGTTCTTGAACGCCGTGAAGATGTTGCCCATGGCATGGCCGACACCGGCCGCCGAATGCAGGTTGACCAGCGCCGCATTGCGCGTCGCCTGGGCATAGCCGTCGGCCATCCCGACCACGACCGCTTCCTGCAGGCCGAGTACATAGCGGAAATCCTCGGGATACTCCCGGAACATCGGCAGTTCGGTCGAGCCGGGATTGCCGAAGACGGTGTCGATCCTGAGCTGGCGCAGCAGGTCGAGCACGGCTTCGCGGACGCTCGGGCGGGCGGAGGAGGATGTGCTGTCGGCTGGCATGCGCGTCCCTCGGATCGGAGGCACTGTGGCGGCGCAGCGGTCATTGCTCAATTAGATGAAGCGACTAAGTATTATTCGTATGGCGAATATTGATACGATCGACCTGAACCTGCTGAGGCTGTTCGACGCGGTGTACCGCACCCGCAATGTCAGCCGTGCCGCCGAAGAGCTCGGCCTCTCGCAACCCGCGACCAGCCAGGCCCTGACGCGGCTGCGCCTGCTGTTGCGCGACCCGCTGTTCGAGCGCGTGGCCGGCGGCGTCAGGCCGACCGCGCGCTCCGAGCGTCTCGCGCATTCCGTCCAGGCGGGGCTGGCCCTGCTGGAAGCGGGCCTCAATGAGGGCGAGCGCTTCGACCCCGCCACGACGGATGCCGAGCTGCGCCTGCATCTCAGCGATATCGGCGAAGGCCGCTTCCTGCCGCCGCTGATGACCACCTTCCGCGAGATCGCGCCGAACCTGCGTATCACCGCACGCGCCTGGCCGCATGAGGCGATTTCCGAGGCGCTCGACAATGGCCAGCTGCATTTCGCGCTCGGCTTCCTGCCGACCGTGGGTGGCAGCGCCCATGCGGAAATGCTGAGCGATCGCTACCAGGTCTTCGTCCGCGCCGACCATCCGGTGACGCGCTTGGTGGTCGATGGCGCTCTGAGCGCCGAGGCGATCGCGAAGCTGGATTTCGTCGCCGTCAGGTCGCACGCCCAGACGCAGCGCATGCTCGAGATGTTGCATCTCGATCCGCGCATCCGGCTGGTCGTCTCCAGCTTCATGGCGCTGCCGCCGATCATCCGCGCCACCGACCTCGCCGTGCTGATGCCGCGCCAGATCGGCTTGCATCTCGAGCCGATCGGCGCCTTCGCGCTGCTCGAGCCGGCGTTGCCGCAGCGCGATTTCAGCGTCGCGCTGCACTGGAGCCGGCGTCACGCGCAGAATGCCATGCTGCGCTGGGCGCGGGAGGTCATCCTGGAGCTGTTCCGCAGCGGCCACCGATCCGGGCCTGCAGCGACGGCCGGCGGCTAGGATCGCCGGTCACTCCAGGGGCGCGGTCCGTCAGATCGGCTGCGCCCCGCGATAGCGGGCGAAGACGTTCTGCCTGTCCGCGGAGAAGACGACGACGTCATAAGTGTCGGGTGCCTGGCCAAGCACTTCCATGCCGGGCGAGCCGACCGGCATGCCGGCGACGGCGAGGCCGGTCACCTTCGGCTTCTCGGCGAGCAGCCGCTTGATCGTATCGGCCGGGACATGGCCCTCCAGCACATAGCCGCCGACCTCGGCGGTGTGGCAGGAGGCGAGCGCATCGGGCACGCCGAGCTTGAGCTTTAGCGGCGCGACGTCCGCGACCTCGACCACCTCGACTGGGAACCCGGCGGCCTTCACATGCTTGACCCAGTTGCCGCAGCAGCCGCAGTTCGGATCGCGCGTGACGACCATCCTCGGCAAGGTCTCGGCGGCGCCCGCAGGACGCGACAGCCCGAATGCGGCAGCGCCGAGCAGCAGGCCGCGGCGGGAGAGGGTGAGTTCGTTCGCCATGTCCCGCCTCAACCGACCAGTTCCGGGCTCGGCGTATAGCCGGCCGCAGTGATGGCTGACTTGATCGCAACGGCATCGACGCTGCCCTGCACGCTGACCAGCTTCGAGCCGGGATCGGCGGTGACGGCGGTGCCGGGGACCTTGCCTTCGATGGCCTGCTTGATCGTGCCGGCGCAATGGCCGCAGGTCATGTCCTCGACGCGAAAGCTGATCGTCCCACCGGGAGCGGGCGTGGCGGCCGAGGTGGTGGTCGAATGCTGCTGGCAGGAGCACATGGCGGCAAGGTCCTTCGAATGACGATTGCCGCACCCTGCACCTTCCAACGATGGTAAGGTCAAGCTCCTTTTGTGATTATCTTGCCGGCAGCGCCGACCACGCCCTGGCGCCATGCCGGATATGCGGCATCGCGCTGGCCCGGCAGCGCAAAGCCTGCATTGTTCGCTCGCAGACGCCGCAGCCACGAACGCCCATGTCAGATTCACCAGCCTCGCGGCCGACGCCGCTGCAGCTCTTCCTGATCTTTGCCCGCATCGGCCTGACCAGCTTCGGCGGCGGCCTCAGCGGCTGGATGCTGCGGGAGTTCGTGCAGCGGCGCCGCTTGCTGAGCGAGGAGGATTTCCTCAATGGCCTTTCGATCGCGCAGGCTCTGCCGGGCGTCAACGTCGCCAACATGGCGATCTGGATCGGCTACCGGCTCGCGGGGCGGGCCGGCGCCACCGCCTCCTGGCTCGGCATCATCGTCCCGGCCGCGATCGTGATCGTCCTGATCGGCAGCGCCTTCGCTTCGATCTCCGGCTACGAGCTCAGCCATGTCGCGCTCGACGGCGCGGCCGCCGCGGCGATCGGCCTCTCGCTGGCGATGGGGCTGACGGCGGCGCGGCGCGTGCCGCGGCGGATCTTCCCGCTCGCGGTGATGGTCGCGACCTTCATTGCGGTCGTGGTGCTGCATTGGCCGTTACTCTGGACCGTGCTGGGCATCGGCTCGCTCAGCGTCGCAGTCGCCTACCATCAGGCCTGAGGACGCCAGCGATGCCGCCTACCGCCTTCAGCCTCCTCATCGTCTTCCTGCCGCTATCGCTGGTCACGATCGGCGGCGGCCAGAGCGCGATCGCCGACATGCATCGCCAGATCGTCGACGTGAACCACTGGCTGAGCGCTTCGCAATTCGTCGATGCCTTCGCCATCGCCCGGCTGGCGCCCGGGCCGGGCTCGCTGCTGGCGACGCTGATCGGCTGGCAGATCGCCGGCTTCTGGGGCGCGCTCGCCGCGACGGTTGGCATCTTCGGCCCGACCGCGGTGCTGATCTATGCGGTGACCAGCCTGTGGTCGCGCTATCAGGGCGCCCGCATCCTCACTGCGCTGGAAACCGGCCTGCGACCCGTCGCGGCCGGGATGATCCTGGCGGCGAGCTATGTCCTGATCCAGGCGCTTGACGGCGGCTGGTTCGCGCGCGGCCTCGCGCTGCTCTCGACCGCGCTCTTGATGCTGACGCCGGTCAACCCGCTCCTGCTGATCGGAGCCGGGGCCGGCTGCTTCGTCGGCTTGCACATGCTGGCGCTGATCTAGCAGGTCGTGCGCATCGACCCCACCCTCACACGCCGTTCCTGACGGCGCGGAACTGGGCGATGAAGGCCTGAGGCTCGGGCAGCGAGGCCATGCGCGCGACCTCGCGCTCCCTGGGCGCTTTTGCCGCCAACCCCGCGGCGTTGGTCGGGAAGAACTGGATCGCCGGGGTGCCCTCGATCCCGTAATGCTTCGCCAGCGCTTTCTCGCTCAGCTTGCCGCCGTCGAAATCGGTGACCTCGCGCGCGCCGAGGATGTTGAGATGCAGCACCGCGAAATTGTTGCGGATATAGCTCTCGATTGCGGGGTCGGCGAGATGGACCTCGTGCATGCGCCGGCAGGCCGGGCAGTTGCGCAGGCCCCAGAGGATGACGAAGCGCTTGCCGCTTTGGCTCGCATTGGTCAGGTCCTCGGCGAGATCGAGGAAGCTCTCCAGATACCAGTCTTCCTGGTAGAGCCCGTCCTCGCCGAGCCGCGCCTTGGCCAAAGCCGGCGCCGCTGCCATCGCCACCACCGTGCTTGCCAGCAGGCTGCGTCGTGTGATCATGGCGTCGCCTCCGCAAGAGCCTCTACGGGACTCTGGTATAAACATATGAATACGACTATGTTCTGGGGATGATTGCAAGCAGGCGATATCGCGCAGGGGCGGCGGCAGCGTTCACGTTGTCGGTATTGCTGCCGGTTCTGTCGCTGCCAGCCTTCGCGGCCGAGCTCGTCATGTACACGCGCAATGGCTGCCCGTTCTGCCTGCGCTTCGAGCGCGAGGTCGCGCCGGTCTACGCGAAGACGCGTGAGGGCAAAGCGGCGCCGCTGCGGCGGATCGATCTGCCAGCCGGCGGCGTGCGGGGCGAGGGGCTGCGCGAGCCGGTGATCGCGACGCCGACCTTCGTGCTGGTGGAGGACGGCCAGGAGGTCGGCCGTATCACCGGCTATCTCAACGACGACATGTTCTGGGGTTTGCTCGGGCGGCTGGTTGCTGTCATTGAGATTCCTCAGGTTCAACGATCAGGCACGCAGACCCAATGACCGCGATCGTCTCGAAAGCGCTCGAAACCGAACTGCGCGACGGCGCCGAGTTCTCGCCCGAGCTCGACCAGCTGATGCGCAAGGCTCGCAAGGCCAGCGATTTCCTCAAAGCCCTCTCGCATGAGAACCGGCTGCTGCTGCTCTGCCTGCTGGCCGAGCGCGAGCGGACGGTCACCGAACTCGAGAACCTGCTCTCGCTGCGCCAGCCCATGGTCTCGCAGCAGCTCGCGCGCCTGCGCCTCGACCAGCTCGTCACCACACGCCGTGACGGCAAGGCTATCTATTACAGCCTCGCCAGCGACGATGTCCGGCGCGTCATCGCCGTGATCTACGACATCTTCTGCAATCCGCCCGGACCCGAAGCCGGAAAATCGTGAGCACCCACCGCCTTCATCGGCGCCGGCCGTGATCGAGCTGCCGGCCTGGGGTGCGGCGCTGGCGGGTGTCGCCGTGGGCGCTGCCTGCGGCTTCACCGTCCGCCGGGCCCGGCTCTGCTCCTTCGGCGCGGTCGAGGATGCCTGGATGGGCGGCGACACCCGCCGTCTCAGGATCTTCGGGCTCGCCCTCGCCATCGCGCTGATCGGCACGCAGGCGCTGATTGGGCTGCATCTGCTCGATCCCGCCAATTCCACCTATGTCCAGCCGGCGCTGCCCTGGCTGTCGATCCTCGTCGGCAGCACCTTGTTCGGGCTCGGCATGGCGCTGGTCGGCACCTGCGGCTTCGGCTCGCTCGTAAGACTCGGCTCCGGCGACCTGCGCAGCCTGATCGTGATGATGGTGTTCGGCGCGGTCGCCTATGCGACGCTGCGCGGCATGTTCGCCCCGATCAGGATCGAGGTGCTGGAGAAGGTCTACTGGCCGCTGCCCGGCGGCCTCAAGGGCGATCTCGCCGGTATCCTGACCTATCTCGGCGCCCCTGCCGCACGTGTCCTGATCACCGCTGCCGGCGCACTCGCCCTGATCGCCATCGTCGCCATCGATCCGCGCTTGCGCCGTTCGCCGCGCCTGCTGCTGGCGGGCGCGACGCTTGGCCTCGCCGTCGTCGCCGGCTGGTGGGTGACGGGCGTTGCGGTCGATGCCTTCGACACCGTGCCGCGGGCGCAGAGCCTGACCTTCGTCTCGCCGGTTGGCCGCGCGCTCTATGCCGTGCTGAGCGCGCCCTCCGCTCTGCTCGAATTCGGCATCGGCACGCTTGCGGGCGTGACGCTCGGCTCCTTCCTGTCGGCGCTCTACGACCGGGAGTTCCGCTGGGAAGCCTTCGACGACGATCGCGAGATGCGCCGCCATCTCCTTGGCGCCGTGCTGATGGGCGGCGGCGGCGTGCTCGCCGGCGGCTGCACCATCGGGCAGGGCATCTCGGCCGGCTCGATGCTGGCGCTGTCCTGGCCGCTGGCGATCGCCGGCATGATGATCGGCGCACGGATCGGCATCGCCTTCCTGGTGGAAGGCTCGATCAGGGGGCTGTGGCAGCGCGGCTGACGGCCTGTGCCGGCGCGCAATAAAGGGCGTGCAACGTCTCCAGCACGGCCTTCGCTTCGTCGCTGGCAAGCGAGAAGAAAACCGCGATGCCGCGCCGCCGTGCGGCGATCAGCTCGAGCCGGCGCAACTGTGCCAGATGCGAAGCGACGCCAGCCGGGCTCAACCCGGTGACCTCGGCGAGCTCGGCGGCCCCCGCCTCGCCCTCGACCAGCCGGCAAAGGATGGCGAGCCGGCGCGGGCTCGCCATAGCGGCGAGAAGCGCGACCGCCTCTTCGATCGGAGGAGTGGCCTGCGCTCTAGCTTCGGTGAAGGGTATGATTAACATATAATATTTTCTATATATATGAGATAAGCAATTTGATATCGGAAGAGGGGATCATGGTCAATCAGAGTCCGCTCGTCGAAACGACGCCGAAATGATCGAAACCGCCTTCACTCCGGTCGCTTCCCTTGCTGGCGGCGCCTTGATCGGCCTCGCCGCCGTGCTGCTGATGCTGTTCCAGGGACAGATCGCCGGCATCAGTGGAATCCTCTCACGCCTGCTGTCGCCCGCAGCGGACGGTGAGACGACTGGCCGGCTCGCCTTCGTCGCCGGCCTCGTGCTGGCGCCGCTCGTCGCCTATGCGGCCGTGTCGGCATGGCCGGTGCCGCAGATCGCGGCGACGATCCCGGTCCTCGTCATCGCCGGCCTGCTGGTCGGCTTCGGCTCGGTCTGGGGCAATGGTTGTACCTCGGGCCATGGCGTCTGCGGTCTGTCGCGCCTGTCTCTGCGCTCGCTGATCGCCGTCGCGACCTTCATGACGAGCGCGATTGCGACCGTTTTCGTCGTTCGGTACCTGCTGTGAGGCTGGCCATGTCGATCCTCGTCCAGTTCACCGCCGGCCTGATCTTCGGCCTTGGGCTGATCCTCGCCGGCATGGCGAATCCAGCCAAGGTGCTGAACTTCCTCGACCTTGCCGCCATCCCGGCTGGACACTGGGACGCCAGCCTCCTCTTCGTCATGGCCGGCGGCATCGCCGTCACCATGCTTGGCTATCGGCTCGCTTTCGCTAGAGGCCGCCCGCTGCTCGCGGAGCGCTTCGCCCTGCCGGTCGCCAGCCGACCGGATGCGAGGCTGGTCACCGGCGCCGTCCTGTTCGGCATCGGCTGGGGGCTCGCGGGCTTCTGTCCCGGCCCTGCCCTGGTCGCGGCGCTGACCGGCGGCGTGCCGGCGCTGATCTTCCTCGCAGCGATGCTCGCCGGCATGATCCTCGCCCGCGGGCTCGCGAGGGCCACCGGCGCTTCCATTTGACCGGCCGAGCAGAGCCGGGCCTGAGGAGGGAAACATGGCCGCGATACCACGCCCGGTCGATCTGTCGACCAAGCCCGATGTCACCGCCTTCTTCGACGAGCAGACGAACACGGTCAGCTACGTCGTCAAGGACCCTGGCTCGAAAGCCTGTGCCATCATCGATTCCGTGATGGACATCGACTACGCCGCCGGCCGCATTACCTATGATTCGGCGGATGAGATCATCGCTTTCGTCCGCGAGCATGGCCTCGCGGTCGAATGGCTGATCGAGACCCATGTCCACGCCGACCATCTCTCCGGCGCACCCTATCTCCAGGGCAAGCTCGGCGGCAGGATCGGCATCGGCGAGCGCATCACCGTCGTCCAGGAGACCTTCGGCAAGATCTTCAACGAAGGCACCGCGTTCCAGCGCGACGGCAGCCAGTTCGACCACCTCTTCGCCGACGGCGACAGCTATTCGATCGGCGGCATGAAGGCCTTCGCCATGCATACGCCCGGCCATACCCCGGCCTGCATGACCCATGTGATCGGTAATGCCGCCTTCGTCGGCGACACGCTGTTCATGCCGGATGGCGGCTCGGCCCGGGCCGATTTTCCGGGCGGCGACGCGCGCACGCTCTACCGTTCGATCCAGCGGGTGCTGTCGCTGCCGCCGCAGACCCGTCTGTTCATGTGCCATGACTATGGTCCCAATGGCCGCGAGATCCGTTGGGAGACGACGGTTGCCGAGCAGCACGAGCACAACATCCATGTCCGCGACGGCATCGGCGAGGACACGTTCGTTGCGATGCGCGAGGCGCGCGACGCGACACTCGCCATGCCCAGGCTGATCATCCCCTCGCTGCAGGTGAACATGAAAGCCGGCGAGCTGCCGCAGCCGGACGAGAGTGGAAAGCGCTTCCTCAGGATTCCGCTGAACACCTTGTAACGAGCACTCGCTGCCACCGTGTCGGCCAATCCAGCCGAGGATGGCGCTTGCTCGAAATCAGATGACGAATCTCGATCGATGAGGACAGCATGATGAACCGCAGGGACGTCCTGACGCTCGCAGCCGGAGCGGCCATCGCCGGCACCGCCCTTCACGCCGAGGCGCAGCCGGCCGCATCGGGAACCGGCCCGCATGCCGGCATCGCCAAGGCCAAGCAGACCTCGCTCGGCCTTTACATGACTCCGCGGGACGCAGCGGACGTGATGGCGCGCGAAGGCGCGAAAACCCTGTTCGTCGATGTCCGCACCCGCGCCGAGATGATGTTCACCGGCTGGGCTCCGGCGATCGACGGCAATGTGCCCTTCGTCGATATCACCGAGTTCTGGGATTGGGACGACAAGGAAGGCCGCTACAAGCTCGAAGCGAATGCGACCTTCTCGCAGGATGTCGGCCGGCTGCTGACGGCGAAGGGTCTCGCCAAGACCGACCGGGTCATCGTGATGTGCCGCTCGGGCGATCGCTCGGCGCGCGCGGTCGAGAAGCTGGCCGAAGCCGGCTTCACCCAGGTCTACAATCAGTATGAGGGCTTCGAGGGCGATCTCTCATCCGAAGGCCGGCGCAGCGTCAACGGCTGGCGCAATGCCGGGCTGCCCTGGACCTTCAAGCCCGACAAGGCGAAGTTCTACCTGCGGGGGTGATCAGGACGTCGCGACGAAGCGGTAGGCCGCGCCCTGCCGCTCGACGCGCCCGACCGCGCCGGGCAGGTGGTAGCCGATGATCTGCCCCTTGTCCTGGCTGAGCCGGTCGAGCAGCTTGCGTCGCGTCGCGACGGCGAGATCGGCGTCATGATCGGAAGCCGGGCGCCAGTCCGGTCGCGCGAACGAGATCAGCGGGTGCGTCAGCGCATCGCCCAGCACCATGACCGGCCCGCCGGCTGCGTTGAACGCGAACGAGACATGGCCGGGCGTGTGGCCGGGCGTCGCCACCGCCTCGATCCCCGGCAGCCATTCGCGGCCGGGCTCGACCCGTTCGAGCTTGTCGCCCAACTCCTTGGCGATGCGCTGCGCGCCGGCCGCAAAGGCGTGGCGATCCTCGGGCAGGCGCTCATAGACCTTGGGATCGCTCCAGAACCCGATCTCGGGCGCGGCCACCAGCCAGCGCGCATTGGGAAAGAGCGGGCTGTCGAACTCGTCGAGCGCGCCCCAGAAATGATCGGGATGGAGATGGGTGAACAGCACTTGCGTTACCGCATCGGGCTCGATTCCCGCCGTCTTCAGGCTCTCGGCGAGCTTGCCGGAGCCAGCCAGGAAGTTCGCGCCCGAGCCGCAATCGAACAGGATGACGTCCTTGCCGCGCTTCAGGCAGGTGATGTTGAGGACCGAGCGCGTCGGCCCGCTCTGCTTCGCCTCGGCGGCGAGCTCGGCCTGGGGCACGTCACGTGCCAGCATCGACAAAGGCAATTCGAAGCTGCCGTCGCTGAGGACGGTTAGCGTCTCCTCGCTGGAGCCGAGCGTCGCAGCGACCTGCGCCAGGGCCGGTGAAGCCAGGGCGCAGGCGCCGGCGGTGACGAACAGGCGACGCGTCAGCATGGTCTGCTCCGGCAGGGCCTACTTGTTCACCGGCGATTCCGGATCGAAGAGATAGGCCATCACGTCCTTGATCTGCTGTTCATCCAGCACCTTGTTGACGCCGAAGCGCGGCATGTTCGAGCAGGGCACCACCGCCATCGAATTGTAGATCTTGGTGTAGGCGTCCTTGATCGTCTCGGGATCGTATTTGCGGTCCTTGCCATAGGCGGCGAGGCTCGGGCCCAGCGTGCCGTAGCTGACCTCCTTCGGGTCGAGCTGGTGGCAGGCGAAGCAGTTGCCGCCGGCGACGGTGCCGGGCGGGTCGGAGAACTGGCCGCCGCGGCCGTTATTGGCGACCTGATAGCCCTTCTTCCAGTCGCCGAGGAATTTTCCGTCGGCGGGATAGACCACGCGGGCGCTCTCGCGCTTCAGCATCGCCTCGGAGTCGGCCGAGGACGGGTTGTTGCGGGTGGTGTTGCAGACCGAAAGCGAGTCGTCCGGCTTGATCCTGGCCTGCCATTCGGCCGAGGCTTTGCCGAAGGTCGACTTCAGATAGGCGTCGATCACGGCCTGGGCCGGGCGCTCCTGGGCGGTGGCCGAACCCGCGACAGCCAGCAGGGCCGCCAAGGGAATGAATGTCCTGATCATCACGTTTCCCCTCAGCGCTTGATCGACGGAACTTTGATCTCGCCGCCTTCAGCCTGCTTCTGCAGGAAGACGGTGAGCGCGGTCAGGGCTTCCGAACCGTATTCCGGCACCGGCCAGCGCTGCTGGCGGTAGCAGTCCCAGAGGCGATGCTGCATGGTCCTGAGCGCGCTCTGCGAGACGCGATAGGTCGGCCATGAGCCCATCGTCTCCTGCGCGGTCTTGCCCTTGACCGAGAGGTTGGGCAGGCCCTGCAAGCGGATGCGCTTGCCTTCCTCGGCATGGCAGGTGGCGCAGGAGAAATCATTGACGCCGCCGCGCGTGTAGAACAGCGCTTCGCCGACCGCCGCCATCTCCTTCTCCTTGGGATGGGAGAGCTGCGGCTCGATCCTCATCTCGCTCGACTTGTTGGCGATGAAGGCAACGAGGTCCTCCATGTCGGACGCCCGTGCCGGGCCGGAGAAGCGGCGCAGAACGACATCCTTGGTGTCGAGCCCCTGCAGCTTGTCCATGCACCAGAGCAGGCGCTGCTCGGTGTCCATCACCTTGTCGGCGTCGGCGAAGTAGCGCGGCAGCTTGGCAAAGGCGCCCTCTAACTTGCCCGCCCCTTCGCCAAGATCGCAGCCTTCCAGCGAGACGTTCCTGGTGCCGCGTTTCTCCGCCCACAGCCCCTCGCCGCGATCGACCGCGAGGAAGCCCGGGTTCGAGAACGGATCCGAGAGCATCTGGCGATAGCGCTCGATCTCCTTCTCGCTGTCGTCCTGCGGCGGTGACTGCGCGGTCAGCGGCCCGGCGGCCATGATCATCACGGCCGCCAACGCAGCCGCTCCGAGGATCGGAAGCTTCATCCCTCGCCCTTTCGTTTCCCGGAGCCCGTCCCGATCGCTTGCCACGCAAGCTGATCGGCAAAACGGTCTCCATCTTTTGATCGGGACCGCTTATCCTGCGATCTCGTCGCCGACCCTCTCGGGGGCTTTACATTCACAAAAAACAATATCACGATACGTGCAAATGATTGGCGACCCGCCACGGCGCCGTCAAGAGTTAAAACAAGACGAATGTGAAGGAGGAGCCCTCGTATGCTGACCCACCTGCCGACGCTGTCGCGCCGTGATGCGGTGAAGGCCGCCGCCTGGGCTCTTGCCGCCGCCGCGATCGCGCCGAAGCTCGCCTTCGCCGACGAGAAGGCCGTCGCCGCCGAGATCAAGAAACTCTACGGCGACAAGCCGATGACCTCGGGCAAGATCAAGCTCGACGTACCCGAGATCGCCGAGAACGGTCTGGTCGTTCCGATCAATGTCGAGGTCGAGAGCCCGATGACGGAGGCCGACTATGTCAAGGCCGTGCACGTCTTCGCCGAGGGCAACCCGCTGCCGGGCGTCGTCAGCTACCAGTTCACCCCGGCCTGCGGAAAGGCCTCGGCCGCGACGCGCATGCGGCTCGCACAGACGCAGGACATCATCTGCGTCGCCGAGATGTCGAACGGCACGCTGCACACGGCCAAGGCCAACATCAAGGTCACGATCGGCGGCTGCGGCGGCTGAAGCTGCTCATCGTCATCGACCAGAACAAGGCGAGGAAACACCCATGACGACCAAGCCCACGCCCCGCGTGCGCGTTCCGGCCAAGGCCACCGCCGGCGAGATCATCGAGATCAAGACGCTGATCTCGCACGAGATGGAATCCGGCCAGCGCAAGGACGCCAAAGGCGAGACCATCCCGCGCAAGATCATCAACAAGTTCTCCGCGAGCTTCAACGGCAAGCCGGTCTTCTCCGCCGATTGGTTCTCGGCGATCTCGGCCAATCCCTACCAATCCTTCTTCTTCAAGGCGACGGAATCCGGTGAGTTCACCTTCACCTGGAAGGATGACGACGGCTCGGAATACACGTCGAAGAACAAGCTGACGGTCGGCTGAGCCCTTAGGATCACATCGCCGCCGGTTTCGGCGGCGCCTCCGCTTTGGATCCCCTGGATCGCGATGTGCGCGCATCCAAAGGATGAGTCATGATCTCGAGACGAGACTTCCTGCAGGCGACGGCGGTCGCCGCGGCTCTGACTGCCGGTTCCGGCCTCGGCCCGCTCGGGCGCGCCGCCGCCCAGCAGAAGCTGTCGCAGGCCGATATCCTTCGCTTCGAGCCGCAGGGGCAGGTCACCATCCTGCATGTGGCCGATATCCACGCCCAGCTGATGCCACTGCAGTTCCGCGAGCCGGCGGTCAATCTCGGCGTCGGTGAGGTCAAGGGCCTGCCGCCGCACCTGACCGACGCCGCCTTCCGCGAGCATTTCAGGATCGCCGCCGGCTCGGCCGATGCCTTCGCGCTGACTTCGGACGACTTCGTCTCGCTCGCCCGCAACTATGGCCGGATGGGTGGGCTCGACCGGATTGCGACCCTGGTCAAGGCAGTGCGGGCCGAGCGCGGCGACGACAAGGTGCTGCTGCTCGACGGCGGCGACACCTGGCAGGGCAGCTGGAGCGCGCTCCAGACCAAGGGCCAGGACATGGTCGACGTGATGTCGGCGCTGAAGCTCGACGCGATGACCTCGCATTGGGAGTTCACGCTCGGCGCTGAGCGGGTCAAGGAGATCGTCGAGGCCGCACCCTTTGCCTTCCTCGCCCAGAACATCCGCGACAAGGAATGGAACGAGCCGGTCTTCCCGCCGCGAAAAGTGTTCGAGAAGGGCGGCGTCAAGGTCGCGGTGATCGGCCAGGCCCTGCCACGCACGGCGGTCGCCAATCCGCGCTGGATGTTCCCGGAGTGGGAATTCGGCATCCGCGAGGACGAGCTGCAGAAGCAGGTCGAGGAAGCCCGAGCCGAGGGCGCTGCGATCGTCGTGCTGCTCTCGCATGATGGTTTCGACGTCGACCGCAAGCTCGCGAGCCGGGTCAAGGGCATCGACGTCATCCTGACCGCCCATACCCATGACGCAATGCCCGGGCTGATCCGCGTCGGCGAGACCGCGCTCGTCGCCTCCGGCTCGCATGGCAAGTTCGTCTCGCGCCTCGACATTGCGGTGAAGAACGGCAAGGTCGCCGATATCCGCTTCAAGCTGATGCCGGTCTTCGCCGATGCGATCGCGCCCGATCCGGAGATGGCAGCGCTCGTCACCAAGCTGCGCGCGCCCTATGCCGCCGAGCTCGCCAAGGAGATCGGTCGCACGGAGTCGCTGCTCTATCGGCGCGGCAATTTCAACGGCAGCTTCGACGACCTGATCTGCGACGCGATGCTCTCGCAGCGCGACGCCGAGATCGCGCTCTCGCCCGGCTTCCGCTGGGGCGGCTCGCTCCTGCCCGGCGAGGCGATCACCTGGGAGGCGATCAGCAACGCGACCGCGATCACCTATCCGAACTGCTACCGGATGGAGATGACCGGCGCGCAGCTCAAGGAGATCCTCGAGGACGTCGCCGACAACATCTTCCACCCCGACCCCTATTTCCAGGGTGGTGGCGACATGGTCCGTCTCGGCGGCATGGGCTACGCCATCGATGTCGGCAAGCCGATGGGCAGCCGCATCTCCGGCCTCACCCATCTCAAATCCGGCCAGCCGATCGATGCCTCCCGCAAATACGTCGTCGCCGGCTGGGCCAGCGTCAACGAGGGCACGCAGGGGCCCCCGATCTGGGATGTGGTGCGCGACCACGTCGCCGCGACCAAGACCATCACCATCAAGCCGAACGACGCCGTGAAGGTGAGCGGGGCATGAGCGCCTCCGCCATCACGCTCGTCACAGGACAAGGAGACGAGGCATGACCTCTCCCGCAAAACCCGATGCGCTCAGCCGCCGCCGCTTCCTCGGCGGGGCCGCGGTTGCCGGAGCCGGCCTTGCCGGCGCAGGTTCCGCCCGCGCCGAAGCGGCCAAGCCCGACCCGCTGATCACCGAGGTCCAGGACTGGAGCCGCTATCTCGGCGAGGGCGTCGACAAGCGGCCCTATGGCACGCCGTCGCGCTTCGAGAAGAACGTGATCCGCCGCGACGTATCCTGGCTGACGGCGTCCCCTGAATCCTCGGTCAACTTCACGCCGCTGCACGAGCTCGATGGGATCATCACCCCGTCCGGCCTCTGCTTCGAGCGCCATCATGGCGGCATCGCCGACATCGACCCGGCCAATCACCGCCTGATGATCCACGGCCTCGTCGACAAGCCGCTGGTCTTCACCATGGAAGACATCAAGCGGATGCCGCGGCAGAACCGCATCCACTTCCTCGAATGCGCTGCCAATTCCGGCATGGAGTGGCGTGGCGCGCAGCTCAATGGCTGCCAGTTCACCCACGGCATGGTCCACAACGTCATGTACACCGGCGTGCCGCTGAAGGTGCTGCTGGCCGAAGCGGGCGTGAAGGCCAACGCCAAATGGCTGCTGCTCGAAGGCGCCGATTCCTCCGGGATGAACCGCTCGCTGCCGATCGAGAAGGCGCTCGACGACGTGCTGATCGCCTTCGCCATGAACGGCGAGGCGCTGCGCCCCGAGCAGGGCTATCCCTTGCGCGCCGTGATCCCCGGCTGGGAAGGCAACCTCTGGGTCAAGTGGCTCAGGCGCATCGAGGTCGGCGACCAGCCCTGGCAGGCGCGCGAGGAGACCTCGAAATACACCGATCTCCTGGCCGATGGCCGCTCGCGCCGCTTCACCTTCTTCATGGATGCCAAGTCGGTGGTGACCAACCCGTCCCCGCAGGCGCCGCTCAAGCAGAAGGGCCGCAACGTCCTTTCCGGCCTGGCCTGGTCGGGACGCGGCACGATCAAACGTGTCGACGTCACACTCGACGGCGGCAAGAACTGGCAGCACGCGAGGATCGACGGGCCGGTGCTCGATAAGTCGCTGACCCGCTTCTATGTCGATTTCGACTGGAACGGGCAGGACCTCCTGATCCAGTCGCGCGCCATGGATTCGACCGGCTATCTCCAGCCGACCAAGGAGGAGCTGCGCAAGATCCGCGGCACCAACTCGATCTACCACAATAACGGCATCCAGACCTGGCATGTGAAGGCGAACGGGGAGACCGAAAATGTCGAGATCGGTTAATCCCGTCCTGCTCGCAGGCCTCGCGGCGATCGCCGTTCTGGCCGCCGCGCCGTTGATCGCGCAGACCAAGCCGGCGGCGAAGCAGGCCCAGACGCATCCACCGGCCAAGGCTGCCCCGGTTTCCGCCCCGGCTGCCAAGCTCGGCCTCGGCCGCGAGGCGCTGCCGGAGGAGATCAAGGCCTGGGACATCGCGGTGCGGCCAGACGGCAAGGGCCTGCCGCCCGGCAAGGGCACGGTCAAGCAGGGCGACGAGATCTTCCAGGCGCAGTGCGCTAGCTGCCATGGCGAATTCGGCCAGGGCAACAACCGCTGGCCGGTGCTGGCCGGCGGCATGGGCTCGCTGAAATCCGACCGGCCGGAGAAGACGATCGGCTCGTTCTGGCCCGATCTCTCGACCGTGTTCGACTATGTCCGCCGCGCCATGCCCTATGGCAACGCCCAGTCGCTGTCGCCGGACGAGCTCTACGCGGTCACGGCCTATCTGCTCTATCTGAACGACATCGTGAAGGACGAGGACTTCGAACTGTCCGATAAGAACTTTACCAGTGTGAAGCTGCCGAACGCGGCCGCCTTCTACGATGACGACCGCGAGACCACGGAGAAGGCCTTCTGGGGCAAGGAACCCTGCATGACCAACTGCAAGCCGGAGGCGAAGATCACCGGACGGGCGGTGATCCTCGACGTCACCCCGGATTCCAAAACGGCCCCGAAGGTCGACTGATGCGAGGAGCCGGCGCCGTCCGTCTCGCGGTGCTCGGGCTGATGCTGGCCTGCGCATCGGCGAACGCCGCCGGCGACCGGGCGCTGGGGGAATATCTCTCGTCGGAATGCACAAGCTGCCATCAGAGCAGCGGCAAGCAGGTCGGCGGCATTCCGGCCATAGTCGGCCATCCGGCCGAGCAGTTCGTTGCGCTGATGAACGCCTATCGGCAGCGTCAGCGTGACAATCAGGTGATGCAGGCGGTCGCCGCCAAGCTCTCCAGCGAGGAGATCGCGGCGCTGGCGGCCTATTACGAGAGCCTGAAGCCCAATCCTTAGCCGGGCATATGGCCTGGGCAGCGGAGGAGGACATGATGTCGGAGGAAACGCAGCAGGCCTCGCGCCGGGCGTTGATGCTGGCGGCGGCCAGCGGGGTTGTCGCCGCTGCTACGCCGGTGCTCGCAGCGCCCAGGCAGACGGCGCTCGCCGACCTCAAGAAGGAGGCCGACGTCGCCTGCCTCTATCATTGCGATTTCGGCGATCCCCAGCGCTTCATCCAGATGCTGCAGAACATCGCCAACCACTATTCCGCCTATGGCGCCGACCCGTTCGCGCTGCAGCTCGCCATCGTCGCGCATGGCGCCGGCGTGAAGTTCTTCCTGGAGAACCTCGACGGCACGAGCTGGAGCGAGGAAGCCGCCACGGTCTCGAAGATCTTCGAGCGGGTCGAGGATGTCGCCAAGATCGGGCTGAAGGTTCATCTCTGCGAGATCACCTTCTCCCGCCTCAAGATCGACAAGAGCAAGGCGCGCAAGGCCGAATTCGTCGGCTTCGTGCCCTCGGGCGTCGCCGCCGTCGCGGCGATGCAGGCCAAGGGCTTCGCTTATTTGAAGGTCGGATAGGGCCCTCAAGAGGCTCGCCGCCAATCATTGGAAGGGGAGAGGGAACCATGTCGACCAATCGCCGCACATTCCTGACCGGCCTTGCTGCTGCAGGCAGCTTCGCCATCGCCTCGCCCGCCGTGCTCGGCCAGGCGAAGCCGCGCGTCGTGGTGATCGGCGGCGGAGCCGGCGGCGCGACCGCAGCGAGGTACATCGCCAAGGACTCGAACGGTGCCATCGCGGTGACGCTGATCGAGGAGAATGAGGTCTACCAGACCTGCTTCCACTCCAACCTCTTCATCGGCGGCTTCAAGAGCTACGATGATATCAGCCATCGCTACGACGCGCTGGCGAAGAACCATGGCATCACGCTGGCCCGCGCCCGCGCCACCCAGATCGACCGCGACAAGAAGGAGGTCGTGCTCTCGACCGGCGACCGCCTGCCCTATGATCGCCTCGTCGTCTCGCCCGGCATCGACCTGAAATACGATTCCGTCCCGGGCTGGTCGAAGGAGGTCGAGGAGGCCATGCCGCATGGCTGGAAGCCCGGCCGGCAGACGCAATTGATCAGGCAGAAGCTCGACGCGGTGCCAAATGGCGGCACGATCGTGATGATCGCCCCGCCCAACCCCTATCGCTGCCCGCCCGGCCCCTATGAGCGCGCCTCGATGTTCGCCCATGTCCTCAAGGCCAGCGGCAAGCGCGATTGCAAGATCTTCATCCTCGACCCCAAGGACAGCTTCTCGAAGCAGGGCGTCTTCCAGGAAGGCTGGGAGAAGCACTATGGCGCGATGATCGAATGGCTCGGGCCGAAGGTGCATGACGGCATCAAATCGGTCGATCCCAAGACCAACACCGTCGTCACCGGCTTCGAGACCTATAAGGACTGCGCCTTCGTCAACGTCGTCCCGGCGCAGATGGCCGGCGAGATCGCCCGCTCGGCGGGCTTAGCGCCGGCCGGCGGCTATTGCACGATCGACCCCGCCTCGATGAAGTCGGCCGTCGATCCCAACATCTTCGTGCTCGGCGACGCCTGCATCGGCGGCGACATGCCGAAATCCGCCTTCTCGGCCAACAGCCAGGCCAAGGTCGCGGCGATGGTGATCCGCGGCGAGCTCGCGGGCGGCCGCACCTTCCCGGCGCGTTACATCAACACCTGCTGGTCGCTGATCGAGACCGACGACACCATCAAGGTCGGCGGTCGCTACGAGCCCAAGGACGGCAAGATCGCGGCAGCTGAGACCTTCGTCTCGCAGCCGCGCGAAAGCGCCGAACTGCGCAAGGAGAACCAGGCCGAGAACATCTCCTGGTACGCGGCGATCACCGCCGACATGTTCAGCTGATCCCAGCTCACCGCGCTGCCGCTTCGCGTGGCGGTGCCAACCCTCCACAGATCAAGGTCTCCCGTATGAAACTGCCTGTCGTCGCCGCTGCCTTCGCCGCCGCCTTCCTCACGACCAGCGCCCGGGCGCAGGACGTCTCGGCCGGCGAGCGTTCGTGGAACAAGTGCCGGGCCTGCCACCAGACCGGCGAAGGCGCCAAGAACCTGGTCGGCCCTCATCTCAACGGGCTGTTCGGGCGCCATACCGGCGAGGTCGAGGGCTACAGCTATTCGACCGCCAACAAGGGTGCCAACATCACCTGGGACGAGGCGGTCTTCGCCGAATACATCAAAGACCCGAAGGCCAAGATCCCCGGCACCAAGATGATCTTCGCCGGCATCAAGAACGACAAGGAAATCGCCGACCTCACCGCCTTCCTCAAGCAGTTCGGAAAGGACGGCAAGAAGATGTGAGTCGGCTTTATAGCAATTCTGCGTTTCTTCGAATCGCAGAATTGCTATAGTCTCTTGTTTTGTCGTATTTTCTTCACGCGAACCGGTGGCCACTTCGCTCGAAGATGCTCTAGTTGATCGCCCCGCGCTCGATCTGCAGCGTCTCGTCGGCGATCGCGTCGAGCAGGGCCGGCGTCGATTCCGTGATGAGGATGGCAAGGTCCGGGCGGCCGCGCCGGAGTTCGCCGAGCGTGCGCGCATAGTCGAGCGCCAGCGCCGGGGCGAGGCCCTGGAAGGGCTCGTCCAGCAGCAGCGCGGTGCGGGCGACCATCAGGGCCCGCCCGAGCGCCACCATCTTGCCCTGGCCGCCGGAGACGCCGCCGCCCGGGCGCTTGCGCATGGTGTGGAGCTGCGGCAGCAGCGCATAGACCTCGTCGAGCCGCCGTGCTCGCTCCGCCGCCGGCAAGGCGAGCGCCAGCGCCGGCAGCAGGATGTTGTCCTCGACGGTGAACTCCGGCACGAGCCGGCGGTCCTCCGGCGCATAGCCGATGCCCTGCGCGGCGCGCTGATAGGCCGGCGTCGCGCCGATTTCCTGCCCGTCGAGATGGACTGCGCCGGCCTCGACCGGCAAAAGCCCCATGATCGCCCGCAGCGTCGTCGTCTTGCCGGCGCCGTTGCGGCCGATCAGGATTGTGGTCTTGCCGGAGGTCAGCCCCAGCGACACCGACCGCAGCACCTGCACGCCAGCGATCGCGACGGTCACGCCTTCCATGCGCAGCATCACGCCACCCCCACGACATTGCGCAGCACGCGCTCATCCTTGAAGACCTCGGAGGGCGGCCCTTCCGCCATCACCGAGCCGGAATCCCAGACGACGACGCGGTCGGCGTAGCGCTGAACCACATCCATGTCGTGCTCGACGAACAGTGCCGTGACCTTGGCGCGGCGCAGCGTTTTCATCAGCGTCTCCATCAAAGTGAAGCGCTCGATCGTGCTGACGCCGCTGGTCGGCTCGTCGAGCAGGACGAGGCGCGGCTTCAGTGCCAGCGCAAGCGCGATGTCGAGGAGCTTGCGCCGCCCCTCCGGCAACGCGCCGGCGAGCTGTTCGGCCTCGCCGTCGAGTCCGACAAGGGCCAGCAATTCCTCCGCCTCGCGGCGGCGGCCATCGGCGCCGAGCGCTTTGAACGGCACCCAGATGCCGCGCTTGGCCGCGACCGCGATCATCAGGTTCTCGACCACGCTCTGGTCGAGGAAGAGCTGCGGGATCTGGAAGGCGCGTGCGATGCCGCGTCTCGCAATAGTGCGCGGAGCCATGGCGGTGATCGGCTTGCCGTCGAGATAGACCTCGCCCGAGCTCGGCCTGAGATAGCCGGTGCAGAGGTTGAGGAAGGTCGTCTTGCCGGAGCCGTTCGGGCCGATGATGGCGAGGAACTCGCCCTCGCGGATCTCGAGATTGACGCCGTCGGCGGCCTGCACCCCGTAGAAGGAGATGCGCAGGTCCTTGGCCTGGAGGAGGGGCGTCGTCATGCCGGCTCTCCCCTGCGGCGCCGGAGCAGGCCGTAGAGCCCGCTCGGCAGGAAGAAGATGACGCCGATCAGCGCGACGCCGATGATCAGGTTCCAGGCATCGGTGACGCCGACCGCGAGCGTGTGCAGCACTTCGAGGAAGAGCGAGCCGATGAAGGGACCGGCGACGCCGCCGATGCCGCCAAGCACCGCGACCAGGACGAGATGGCCGGACGCCGTCCAGAAGGCGAATTCGGGCAGGATATGGCCGATCGCCATCGCTGCGATCGCCCCGCCGATGCCGGCGAGCGCGGCCGAGATGGTATAGGCAATCAGCAGCACGACACGGACGGGAACGCCGAGATATTCGAGCCTGAGCTCGTTGGTGTGAACGGCAGCCAGTGCATGGCCGAGCGGGCTCGCGAGATAGCGCTGCACGCCGTAGCCGACGCCCACCATCAGCACGAGGCCGGCATAATAGAGCGCGGTGTCGAAGCTCGCCTTGTCGAGCGCCAGGCCGAAGAAGCGCGGCACCGCCAGCCGGAGGCCGTCCGTGCCGCCGGTGATGCCATAGAGCTTGGAGAGCAGCGCGTAGAGCACCATCGACATGGCAAGGTTGAGCATGGCGAAGAAGATCGCGCGGTAGCGCACCAGGAAGGCGCCGATGAGGAGGCCGGCCAGCGCCGAGGCGAGCGTGCCGAGCAGGAGCAGCACGACGAACTCGTTCAGGCCCGCCCGCGCCAGGAAGGCGATGGCATAGGCGCTGACGGCGTAGAACATGGCGTGCCCGATCGAGATCAGCCCGCCGCGCAGCAGCACGGCGACGCCGAGCGCGGCGAAGCCTTTGGCGACGGCGAGCGTCAGCACGAATTGCAGCCAGGGCGCGGCGATCGGTGCGAGCGCCAGTGCGGCAAGCGCGATGAGGAAGAGAGCGGCGCGCATGGCGGTCAGATCCTCCGGGTCGCCGCCTGGCCGAACAGCCCGTAGGGGCGGACCAGCAGCACGACGAGCATGACGATGTAGGGGGCGACCGCATCGAGCGATGGCGCGAAATAGATCGCGAGCACGCGGGCGAGGCCGACGATGATCGCTGCCAGTGCCGCGCCCTCGATCTGGCCGAGCCCGCCGATGGCGGCGACGGCGAAGGCGAGCACCATGGTCTCAGCGCCGAGCCCGGGCGCTGCGCCCGCGGTCGGCGTCGCCAGCGCCCCGCCAAGCGCCGCCAGGAAGACGCCGAGCGTGAAGGAGAGGATGAAGACGCGGTTGGTGTTGATGCCGATGCTCTGCGCCATCTCGCGATCGGCGACGACGGCGGTGACGAGTCGGCCGATCCGGGTCTTCGTCAGCAGGACACGCAGGCCGACGACCACGATCACGGCCAGCGCGATCAGCAGGAGCTGGTAGTTGAGGTAGACGACGCCGCCGATCTCGGTCGAACCGAGCAATTGCATCGGCGTGTCCTCGGCGAGCGAGCGCACGCCGAAGACGATGCGCTGCAGGTCCTCCAGGATCAGGAACAGGCCGAAGGTGACGAGGATCTGGATCGCTTCCGACTTGCCATAGGTCCAGCGCATCAGGCAGCGCTCGACCAGCGGGCCGAACAGCACCGCGACGATCGCTGCGCTGAACACCAGGGCTGGGAAGGAGAGCCAGGGGTTCAGGCCCGCGCTGGCGACCCACAAACCGATCGAGGCGGCGACATAGGCGCCGATCGCGTAGAAGCTGCCATGCGCGACGTTGAGCACGCGCAAAACGCTGAAGACGAGCGTCAGCCCGACAGCGACGAAGAAGATCAGCGCCGCGCTGGCAAGGCCGTCGACAGCGAGCGGAATCAGGGTGTCGAGCATGAGCGGCACCTGGGATTGATGATTGGGAAAAGGGGCGGGAGGGCCGAAATGGCTCCTCCCGCCGGCGCGTTTACTGGTAGCTGCCGGGCTTGGGCTGGGCGGCGAGGAAGGCCGGGGTCAGCGTTCCAACCCACTTGATCGCGTCGTCGCCCTGGGGCGGCATCAGCGTGTCGCCCTTGTAGCGGACCATGCCGCCGATCACGGGGAATTTGTAGTCGGGCGACTTCGCGGTGACGCCGACGACCTGATCGACGAGGCCGTCATTGTCCTTGCGGGTCACGGTGGTGCCGGTCAGCGTCTTGACCGTGCTGCCGCGCATCGCCTCGGCGAGCTCGTCGCGGCTCGGCCATTTGCCGCCGGTCTTCTTCAGCGCGGCCTCATAGGCGGCCTTCATGTAGATGATCGCGTTGGCCATCTTGACCGACGGGAAGACCGGGTACTCGCCATAACGCTTCTCATAGGCCTCGACGAAGGCCTTGGTCACGGGATTGGCCCTGGCATCGGGAGACATCCACCAGCCGTCGCCGAGCACGCCGACGATGACGCCTTCGGGCAGGTTGGCGCGCTGGAGCACGGTCTCGCCCAGCGCCAGCACCACCTGGCTCGAGGTGAACAGCCCGCGCGGCTGGGCCTGGCGCACGAAATTCTCGAGATCGGCGCCCCAGAGATTGGAGAACACCACATCCGGCCGCGAGGCCGAGAGCTTCGAGATCTCAGTCTGGAAATTGGCCGAGCCGAGCTTGGGGAACAGCTCCGCCACGACCTCGACATCGGGCTTCAGCGCCTTCATCGCGGTCTTGAAGATCAGCGCCGCGTCATGGCCGAAGGCGTAGTCGGGATTGACGATGGCGATCCGCTTCACATCCGGCTTGCGCTGCAGGAGATAGAGCGCATAGGCGACGAATTCGGGAATCGTGTTGCCGTTCGGGCGGAAATAATAGCGGCTCTTGCCGTCGAGCAGGAGCTGGTGCGTGTCGCAGTTCCAGCCGATCGTCGGCGCCTGCAGCTGCTCGGCGAGCGGGGCCAGCGCCAGGCAGTTGGCGCTCGACAGCGCCGCGATCATCACCTGGTTGGACTTGTCCTCGGCGAGGCGGCGATATTCGGCGATGACGCCCTGCGTGCCCTGCGCCTCGTCGACATAGGTCGCCTTCAGCGGCACGCCGCCGATCCCGCCCCTGGCATTGATCATGTCGATCATCAGCTCGGCGGCGTTCTTGCCGGGGACGCCATAGGCGGCTGCCGGGCCCGAGGTGAAGGTCATGACGCCGACACCAAGGGATGCCGGCTTCTCCTGCGCGACGGCCGGGGCCGCAACTGCGCCGAACGAGACCGCCAGAGCGGCCATCCAAGCTGATCTGATCATGGTTTTCCTCTCCGTTTCCGATCGGCGTCCTGTCCGGGCGCCGTCGCCGTCCCTGCGCAACTGCGGCGCTTGAAGTCCTCTATAAAAATCCTTGTGAAACTTCACAAGGATTTTTATAGAGGCATCGCGAAGTTTTTTTGGGCAGGCTGCCCGGCGAACGGGCAGCGCGATTTCGGGAAGGCGAGAGGCGATGAAGACCCTGGCACTGACGGTGGAGAGCCGAACCGGCTCCAGCCCGCTGACCGCGGCAATCGACGAACTGGTGATCGGTGGCTGGGCCGGACGCGACAAGGCGGCGATGGAGCACCACATCGCCGAGCTGGAGGCGCTTGGCGTGAAGCGGCCGACCTCGACGCCGGTCTATTATCGCGTCGCCGCCGCCCGGCTGACCACCGACCCCGTCATCGAGGACGTCGGCGCCAACAGCAGCGGCGAGGTCGAGGCCGTGCTGCTCTCGTGCGGCGGCAAGACTTATGTCGGCGTCGGCTCCGACCATACCGACCGCCAGGTCGAGACCTATGGCATCAGCGTCTCCAAGCAGATCTGCGACAAGCCGGTCGCCGCGACCGTCTGGCCCTATGAGGAGGTCGCCGGCCATTGGGACGAGCTGATCCTGCGCAGCTTCGCGGTGATTGACGGCGAGCGCCGGCTCTATCAGGAGGGGCCGATCTCGGGCCTGCTCGCACCGGACGACCTGATCCGCGGCTTCAACGGCACGGGCGCGCTGCCCGACGGCACGGCGATCTTCGGTGGCACCATGCCGGCGATCGGGGGCATCCAGATGGCCAGCCGCTTCGAAGGCGAGCTCGAGGATCCGGTCCTGCGCCGCAGCATTCGCTTTGGCTACGACCTGAAGATTCTACCGATCCGGGGTTGACGTCGCGGCCCCCGGAAGGACGATGGCTGCGACCTCAGACCGCGGTGCGAGCAAACGTGACTCTTCTCGACAAGCCCAAGGATGCGCAGCGGCATGTCTCGCTGCGTGACCAGGCCTACACTGCGATCAAGCGCCTGATCATCACCACCGGGCTGCGCCCGGGCGAGATCCTGAGCGAGCCCGCGTTGAGCACGCAGCTCGACATCGGCCGCACGCCGATCCGCCAGGCGATCGACCGCCTGCTCAATGACGGGCTGGTCGAGGTGATGCCGCGCAAAGGCACGATCGTGAAGCCGGTCAGCCTGGACGAGATCCTCAACATCATCGATGCGCGCATCGTCAACGAGACCTTCTGCGTGCGCGTCGCGGCCGAGCGGGCCAGCACCGAGGTGCCGGCCCAGCTCCGGCGCAATCTCGAGGCGATGCGCGAGGCGGCGCAGGCGCGCGACATCGAGACGATCGCCGATCTCGACCAGGAGTTTCATGCGATCATCGCCGGCTCGGCCCGCAACCCGGTGATGAGCGACCTGCTGCGGAACCTGCACGAGCGCTCGGCACGGATGTGGTTCATCTCGCTCAGCACCAACGAGCAGCATTTGCGCATCTGCGCCGAGCACGCCGCCATCGTCGACGGCATCGCCCGGCAGGACCCGGACGAGGCCGAGCGGGCGATGCGGGCGCATATCGAATCCTTCCGCGCCAACATCACCCGGCAAGGCTGAGCTTTCGCGGGCTCAGCCCGCCAGCGCCGCCTCGGCCGCAGCTGCGATCGCGAACAGGGCGGCATCCTCGCCACCGGCCCTGGCCAGCATCAGCCCGGTCGGCGCCTCGCCGGCACGGTGCATCGGCAGCGAGATGGCGCAGCCGTCCATCATGTTGATCAGGGTCGGGTTGCGCAGCATCAGCAGGTTGAGGCGGGTGAAGGCCTCGTCGTCGGCATCGCACTCGGCGATCGTCGGCGCCATCGTGGGGACAGTCGGCAGCGCCAGCACGTCGAAGGCGCCGACCTCCTCGCGCATGGCGGCGACGAAGGCGGCACGGGCGCGCAGCAGCTCGATATAGTCGGCACAATCCTGGTTGGCGCCGCGCAGGATGCGCTGGCGCACGCGCGGATCGTAGCCCTCGCCCTTCGCCGCGATCAGCGCGCGGTGATGCGCATAGGATTCGGCTGCGGCGAAGCCACCCTTGGCGTTGATCCGGGCGACCTCGGCAAAGCGCGCGAAGGGCTGCTCGATGATCTGCGCGCCGGCCTTGGACAAGATGGTGAGTGCCCGCGCGAAGTGGGTCGCGACAGTCGCGTCGAGCCCATCGAGCGCGACCGTCTGCGGTACGGCGATGCGCAGGCCGGCAAGGCCGATCGCGTGCTTCGGCAATTCGGCGCCGCTTATGATCTCGTGCAGGGCGCGGCAGCAGGCGACACTCCGGGCGAGCGAGCCGATCGAATCGAGGCTCTGCGACAGGGGAAATGCGCCCTCGAGCGGCACGCTCGCCGCGGTCGGCTTGTAGCCGGTGATGCCGCAGAGCGCGGCGGGGATGCGGCAGGAGCCGCCGGTATCGGAGCCGATGCCGGCGGCCGCCATGCCGTCCGCGACCGAGACCGCTGCGCCCGAAGACGAGCCACCGGGGATGCGGCGGTTCGCGCGGTCATAAGGCGAGGCGGGCGTGCCGTGATGTGGGTTGAGGCCGAGTCCGGAAAAGGCGAACTCGCTCATATTGGTGCGGCCCATCACAATGAGCCCGGCGCGTCGCAGCCGCGCGATCGCGGGCGCGTCGCGCTCGGCAGATGGCGCGTCGGCGAGCACGGTGGAGCCTGCCGGCGTCGGCTCGCCGGCGAGGTCGAACAGGTCCTTCACCGAGATCGGGATGCCGGCGAAGGGCGAGGGGGCGAGCCCTGCGGCCCGCAGGCGGTCCATCGCTTCTGCGGCGGCGAGCGCGGCCTCGCGATGGACCTTGACGAAGGCGAGCCGACCCTCGCCATCCGGTGTCTCGATCCGCTCGAGCGCTTCGCGCACGAGGGTGAGCGAGCGTGTCCGTCCCGAGGCGAGATCGTCGGCGAGTGTGGCGAAGGTCGGCATCATGGCTGGGTCAGACCGGGTCGAAATAATGGATTTCGAGCAGGATGCAGCCCTTTTCGGATTTGAACGGCCCGTGCGGGGCATGCGGCGGGCGCACCGCATAGGTATGCGGCGGGAAGCTCTCGCCGCCATTGCCATTGGCGTCGTTGCCGACGGTGAGGTCGCCCTCCATCAGATAGACCTCCTCCCAATAGTCATGGGAGAACGGCGCGGTGGTGTAGACGCCGGGCTGGAAGCGCAGCAGGCGGGTGCGGGTGCCGCGATTGTTCACCTCGTCGAGGGCGCCCGACAGGATCTTCTGCTGGATGCCGGCGGGATAGCCGGCCGGTACCTCCCAGCCCTTGGACATGTCGAGGGTGTAGAATTCGTCGTGGCTCTTGTTGACGGGCATGACGGGATCCTTTTGCCGGCTCAGGCGGCCGATTTGGTGTCGAGGTCGTAGGAGTCCAGCATCGACTGGACGATGCCGCCGGCCTTGCCCCAGTCATAGGTGCGGAAGGAGTGGCCCTTCGTCACGAAGGTCGCGCCGGCATAGAACATCTCGTACTGGTGGTGGCGCGAGCCGAACTCGGAGCCGACCGCGTCCCAGGCGAGCTTGTAGAACTTGACCCGGTCATGCGAATTCGCCGCCGGCGACTGCTGGGTCTTCTCGATCATCGCCGCGATCTCGGGATTGGCGAAGTCGGCGATCGAGGAGGGCAGCATGATCATGCCGCCGCCGGCGAGCTCGCGCAGCGAGTTCAGGATCTTCGGATACATCTGCTGGGTCAGCACCTGCGCCGAATAGAGCATGTGCCGGTCGGGCACGAAGTAGGGGCCGGCCTGCGTGCCCTTGGCCTCCATGGCGTTGACGAAGGCGTCGACCATCGCCGCCTCGGCAGCGAGCTGGCCGAGGGTCTCGCGCACCTGCGGGAACTGGGTGATGCCGTTGGTCTGGGTGGTGCGATGGGCGATGCCCATCAGGAACTGCAGCTTCACCTTGAGGCGGATCATCGCCTGGTAGTTCTGGTAGACATGCGCCGGCGTCGCGTGGAACTGCTTCTGGCACATCTCGACGCTGCCATCGATGAAGACGCGGTCCCACGGAACCTTGACGTCGTCGAAGAACAGCACCGCATCGTTCTCGTCGTAGCGGCTGGCCAGCGGATTGTCGAAAATCGAGCCCGCCTGCGCCTCGTACGACTTGCGCGAGAGCATCTTCAGGCCCTTGGTGTTCATCGGGATGGCGAAGGAGACGGCGTAGCGCTCCTCGCCCGGCTGCATCGGCTGGATCGTGGTGACGAAGACCTCGTTGGCGACGACGCCGCCGGTCGCCAGCATCTTGGCGCCGCGGATGGTGATGCCCTCGGCGTCACGATCGACCACGCCGGCGGTCAGGAAGGGGTCGGCCTGCTCGGCCGCATTCTTGGAGCGGTCGGCCTGCGGATTGATGATGACGTAGGTCAAATAGAGATCGTTATCGCGGGCATAGCGATAATAGGCTTCGAGCGCCGCGGCGCGGGCCGGATCATAGCCCTCGAACACCGGCAGGCCCATGCGCATGCCGGAGATGCAGGAGGCGACGTGGTCGGGCGCGCGGCCGAGGAAGCCGCCATGGATCGCGGTCCAGGCTTCCAGCGCCCGGCGGCGCTCGACCAGGTCGGCATAGGAAGTCGGCAGCTGCCAGATCCGGTTGGCGCGGCCGCCGGTCTCGGTCTCGAAGGTCATGAGGTCGCGCCGCGAGGCATCGCCGGCGAAGTCGAACAGGCCGGCGACCGACTGCGCCACATTGCGGAAGGCGCGATGGCTAGTGACGTCCTCGACTTTGGCGCCGTCGATATAGATCGAGCGGCCGTCGCGGATGCTGGCCAGATGCTGCTGTCCGGTCTTGGTCATGGGTCTCTCCTCGCTCTTTTGGCTGTCAGTAGTGGATGGGCAGCGGCCAGGACGGCTCGCGCTGGGTCTCGTCGACGAGGTCGCGATAGCGGCCGCGGAAAAAGATCAGGGGCGCCGGAGTGCCGGGGCGCACGGTGTGGCGCAGCACCCGCACCAGGAAGATGACGTGGTCGCCGCCGTCATGATTGGCGTAGGGCTCGCACTCGAAATGGGCGAGCGATCCGGTGATCAGCGGCGCCTGGGCGTGACCGACGCTGCGCTTGGTCTCGGACCATTTGTCGCCGAGCGCGCGGGCGAAACGGTTGGATATGTGCTCCTGCTCGCGCGCCAGCACATTGACCGCGAAGCCCTTGGCCTCAAGCATGGCCGGCAGGCTGTTCGCCCGCCTGTCGACGCTGAACAGGACGAGCGGCGGATCGATCGAAACGGAGTTGAATGAACTCATGGTCATGCCGATGAGCTCCTCGCCGCTGCCCTGCGCGGTGATCACCGCGACGCCGGTGGCGAACTCGCCCAGGGATTGCCTGAAGGCCTTGGCGTCCATCGTCCCCTCCTCTCCGGTTGCTTTTGCGATATATCCTTGTTAAGATAGCTTTGTAACAAAGCTATTAGAGTGAGTCAACAGCCCTTGAGGACGACCAAACCATGTCGAGCGAGAACCGGCGCATGACCGTGGCGAAGCCGGATTTGCTGGATGGCGGCAGCGATACGCGCTTCCGCGACCTGCTCTACGATTTCTTCGCCTTCGGCGGCCGGCTGGAGGAGGCGAGGGCGCGCTTCGCCGCCTATATCGGGCTCACCCCGCCGCAATATCTGATCATGATTGCAATCAGCCGCGCCGCTGCCGTCGGCGAGGTCGGCGTGGCGCAGGTCGCCGAGCGGCTGCATCTCAGCGGCGCCTTCGTCACCATCGAGGTGAACAAGCTGGTGAAGGGCGGGCTTGTCGCCAAGCAGCCGCATGCCAGCGACAAGCGCCGGGTCAATCTCTCGGTGACGCCGCTCGGGTCAACGATGCTGGAGCGCCTGGCGGCTTTGCAGCGCCCGGTGAACGATGCGCTGTTCGCCTCGCTCGACCGCGCGGATTTCGAGATGCTGAGCGGCATCATGCGGCGGCTTGCCCGGGGGGCGAAGCAGGCCCTCCATCTTGCCGATCACATCGTCGCCGACGAGAAGGCGCAGGCGCACGATTGAGATCGCGCCTGCCGGCGCTCTCCTGATCATTATCATCGCTTGAGGCGAGGGGTGTTCGGCACGCGGAGGTTGCTGAATCCTTGCTTTTTCAGCGATACAAAACGTTTGCGCAAACGTTTTGTATGATTATCCTCCCCATAGAGTGGCCGTTGAGCCGCAGCGGGAGGCTCTGTTGGCGCGCCATTGCCGGTTTTCCAGCGTGTGTCGTCACACCATGGTGGAAGTCGTTCTGCGCCGGCGCGGCATCCTTGCCGGCTCTGGACGCAGCCGATGGTGACGATCAAGGATGTCGCCCGCGCCGCCGGGGTTTCGGTGACCACGGTGTCCCATGCGGTCAACCGCACGCGCCATGTGAATCCGGGTACGATCGAGAAGGTCCAGGCGACGATCGAGCAGCTCGGCTATCAGCCGAGCGGCGTGGCGCGGGCGCTGAAGAGCAATCGCACCCACACCGTCGGCATGATCGTCACCAGCTCGACGAACCCGTTCTTCGCCGAGGTGATCCGCGGCGTCGAGACCGGCTGCTTCGATCGTGGCTACAGTCTGATGCTGTGCAATTCCGGCGACGTCGCGCAGAAGCTCACCGCCTATCTGCGCACGCTGATGATGAAGCGCATCGACGCGCTGCTGGTGATGACCAGCAATGCCAGCTCGGACTTCTTTCGGCGGCTCGAGCAGATCAAGGCGGTGCCGATCATCGCGCTCGATACGACGATCCCGCGCGTCGACTGCCTGATCAACGACGATTCCCTGTTGGGTGGCCGGCTCGCCGGTGCGCATCTGGCCAGCAAGGGCTTCCGCCGCATCGGCTGCATCACCGGGCCGGCCGAGCATCCGCGCAGCATGGAGCGCCTCGCCGGCTTCACCGCCGCGCTGGCGGAGGCGGGAAGGCCGCTTGATCCGGCGCTGATGATCGAATCCGATCTCACGGTCGGCGGCGGCCATGCGGCAATGGCCGAACTGCTCGATCGTCGCGGTGCGACGCGGCCGGATGCGATCTTCTGCTTCAACGACCTCGTCGCCATCGGCGCAATGTGCGCGGCGCAGCAACGCGGTTTGCGCGTGCCGGAAGACCTTGCGGTCATCGGTTATGACGACATCGACATCGCTGCCTTCACCTCGCCGCCGCTGACCACCATCCGCCAGCCAGCCTACGACATCGGCGTCAAGGCGGCCGAATTGCTGGTCGGCCTGCTCGATCATGGCCGGCCGCTGCCGCACACGCTGGCGCTGGAGCCGGTGCTGGTCGAGCGCCTGTCTGTGACATCCGCGACGAACCCTGGAAGGTCCGCATGACCCGCTACATCATCGATTGCGATCCCGGGCATGACGATGCGATGGCGATCCTCTACGCCGCCGCGCATCTCGACGTTGTCGGGCTGACGACGGTCGCCGGCAATTCCTCGCTGGAGAACTCGACCCGCAACGCGTTGGCGATCTGCAAGCTGGCGGGCCTGAAGCTGCCCGTCGTGCCCGGCCTCGACCGCGCCTTGATCGAGCCGCCGCTCGACGGCGCCTATGTCCATGGCGCGACCGGCATCGACGGCGCTGAATTGCCGGCTCCCGGTTATGACCCGTTGAACCGCCACGCCGTCGACTTCATCATCGAGACCGCCAAGGCCGCGCCGGGCGAGCTCAGCCTGATCGCGATCGGCCCGCTCAGCAATGTCGCGCTGGCGCTGCGCCTGGAGCCGCGGCTCGCCGGCTGGCTCAAGTCGATAGCGATCATGGGCGGCTCGACCACCAGCGGCAACCGCACGCCCTATGCCGAGTTCAACATCGTCTGCGATCCCGAGGCGGCGGCGATCGTCTTCGATGCCGGCGTGCCGCTCAGCATGGTCGGGCTCAACGTCACCCGCCAGGCGGGGATCGCCGAGCGCCATATCGCCAGGCTGCGCCAGGGCGGCGGCCGCGTCTCTTCGGTGATGGCCGATCTGCTCGCCTTCTATCTCGCCAAGATGCAGGAGCGCTATGGCACGCCGACCGCGGCGATGCACGATCCCTGCGCCGTCATCCCGCTGGTCAGGCCGGGGCTGATCACCTTCCAGGCGCTGCCGGTGCATATCGAGCTCGGCGAGGGGCCGCTGCGCGGCATGACCGCCTGCGATTCCCGGCCGATGCGCCGCGACCACGACCAGCCTGGCGCCAGCCGGCCGGCGAATTGCGACGTCGCGGTCGCGGTGGACGGCGAGGCCTGCGTCGACGCCGTCATCGACACCATCCTCGGATATGACCGCCCATGATCCCGCTGCTCATCGACTGCGATCCCGGCCATGACGACTCCATGGCCATCCTCTATGCCGCCAAGCATTTCGAGCTGCGCGGCCTGACCACGGTGTTCGGCAACTCGATCGTCGAGAACACCACGCGCAATGCGCTGAAGATCTGCGAGCTTGCGGGGCTCGACATCCCCGTCGCCGGCGGCGTGGGCGCGCCCCTGGTCGGCAGCTTCGCGCCGTCGATGATCCATGGCGCCAGCGGCCTCGATGGCGCCGACCTGCCTGAGCCGAAGCGCCGGCCGGTCGACATGCATGCGGTGACGATGATCATCGAGCAGGCGAAGAAGGCTCAAGGAGAGCTCGTGCTCGCCGCCATCGGTCCGCTGACCAATGTCGCGGTGGCGCTTCGGACCGAGCCACGGCTGGCGCGCTGGCTGAAATGCATCACCATCATGGGCGGCAGCCTCGATATCGGCAACGCCGCCCCTTATGCCGAAGCGAACATCCTGAAGGATCCGGAAGCGGCGGCGGCCGTCTTCTCCAGCGACGCCGAGATCTATCTCGCCGGCCTCAACTTCACCCGCCAGGCGATCCTCGACCGAAGCCATGCCGAGCTGCTGCGGCGGGCGGGCGGGGCGGTGCCGGAGACCGTCGCTGGCATGCTCGACTTCTATCTGACCCGCAACGAAGCCCGCTACGGCAAGCCGATCTCGCCGATGCACGACCCCAGCGCCTTCCTGCCCTTCGTGCGGCCGGATCTCGTCGAGCACAGGCCCTTCCACATCCAGGTCGAGCTGGCGAGCCCGCTGCTGCGCGGCATGACCGTGGCCGACCAGCGCAATGTCACGCGCCGCCCGGACGAGCCGGAGCCGCCGCGCGCCAACGTCATGGCCGGCATCCGCATGGATGGGCCGGCCGCGACCCGGCATGTGATCGAGACGATCGCGAGCTATGGGCGCGGCTGAGCCCGCCCGGCTGCGACTGGCCTGCTGCCTACAACGAACAAGACTGATCAGGAGGATTGGATGACGACGCGCCGCACCGTTCTGAAGGGCATGACCGCTGCTGGCGGCATGCTCGCCGCGCCGCACTTGCTGCGCGCCCAGGCCAAGACCGAGCTCAACGTGATCTGGGTCGGCTGGCCGGAGGGCCACATCACGCCGATGGCGGAGATGTTCATGAAGAACAATCCGACGATCGGCCTGAAGCTCGAGCGCATCCCGTTCAACGAGCTCTTCCCGGCGCTCGAAGTGCGGCTGCAGGCGCGCTCGCCACTGCCCGACATCTTCTTCGCCGACGGCCCGCTGACCGCCTCCTACTCGATCCGTAAGCATCTCGCCGAACTCGACGGCATCCTCGGCAACGACCTCAGTCGCTACAGCAAGGCGGCGCTGGCGCAGGGCACCTACAAGGGCAAGCTGATGACGCTGCCCTATATCAGCAGCGGCATGGTGCTGTTCCTCAACCGCAAGCACTTCGCGGACGCCGGCGTCGCCCTGCCCGAGCCCGACGTCGTCAAGCGCTGGACCTGGGAACAGACGCTCGAAGCTGCCAAGAAGCTGACCGACCCCGCCAAGAACCAGTGGGGCCTCGTCTTCGAGATGGCCGACCGGCCTTATCAGGCGCTGACCCTGCCGCAGTCGAAGGGCGCGCAGGTGCTGAGCGAGGACGGTCTGACCGCGACCGGCTATGTCGATTCCCAGCCCTTCATCGACGCGATGCAGTTCTACGCAGACCTGTTCAACAAGCATAAGGTGACGCCGACCGGCGTGTTCGACACCAATCTCGCGCTCGAAATGTTCGCGACCGGCCGGGCTTCGATGTACCTCGCGACCACGCCGAGCCTCGCCTCGATCTCGGCGCGCAAGGACCTCGACTGGGCGGTGGCGCCGCAGCCCTATTTCGAGGGTGGCAAGGCGGTGACGCCGACCGGCAGCTGGCATATCGGCATGAACCCGCGCACCAAGCAGCGCGCCGCGGCCGAGACCTTCATCAAGGCCTTCGCCCAGCCTGAGTATGTTGAGGCGCAGGCGCGCCTGCGGCCGAACCCGCCGGTGCTGAAATCGGTCTGGGATTCGATGGGCGCCGAGCTCGACACGCCCGGCTGGCGCATCGTCCGCTCCGAGATGGAGAACACTGCCGTGCCGCGGCCGGCGACGCCGGGCTGGCTCGAATATGAGGACATCCTGCGCGGCACTTTCCGCGAGATCCAGGGCGGCGCCAATGTCGAGCAGCGGCTGAAGAAGGCCGCCCGCGACATCGACCGCGAATTCGCCAAGTATCGCGGCTGACCGGAGATGACCGCCTTGACCGACCGGGCCTCTGCCCCTGTCGCCGCTTCGGAGGCGCCGCGTATCGCGCGGCGCCGCTCGTCCGATCCGATGCAGCCGCGCACGCTGGTGCTGCTCGCCTTTTTGCTGCCGGCGCTGGCCTTCCTCGTCCTGTTCCGGCTGACGCCGATCGTGATCGCCATCGGTGGCAGCCTGTTCACCCAGAACCTCGCGGGCGAGACCTCGTTCGACGGCCTGACGAATTTCGCTCAGCTCTTCGGCGACGAGCGCTTCTGGAATTCGCTCAAGGTCACGCTGATCTTCAACATCATCATCAACCCGCTGCAGATCGCCATCGCCTTCTGCTACGCGCTGCTGGTGATGGCGCCGGGCAAGGGCGTCACCTTCTTCCGCGCCGCCTTCTTCCTGCCGATGACGCTCTCCACCGGCCTTACCGCCGTGCTGTGGAACATCATGCTGGACTCCAATCTGGGGCCCGTGAACGCCATCCTCGAAGGCATCGGCATCGGCCGCCAGCCCTTCTTTCTGTCGGAACATCAGGCGCTCGGCACGATGATCGCCATCGCGACCTGGAAGGGCTGCGGCTACTGGATGATCTTCCTGCTGGCCGGGCTCTACCGCATTCCCGGCGAGCTCTACGAGGCCGCCCGCATTGACGGCGCCAGTCGCTGGCACCAGCTCGTCCACATCACCCTACCGCAGATGCGCCGGCCGCTCGCCTTCGTCTTCGTCGCCGACACAGCGATCAACTTCCTGTTCTTCGCGCCGGTCTACATCATCACCAAGGGCGGGCCGAACGGCGCGACCGATCTCCTGATGTTCCGCGCCTATGAGAACGCCTTCACCTTCATCAACTGGGGGCGCTCGCTGGCGCTGTCGACGATCATCCTCGTCATCATCGGCGTGATCGCCGCGATCGAGCTCAGGCTGTTCCGCGACAAGGAAGGAGCCGAGACATGAGCGTCGATCGCCGCTCGACCGCGCTGGCCTTCGGAGTCGCGCGCTACGTCACGATGTCGCTGATCGCGCTCGTGCTGCTGCTGCCGCTGATCTGGCTCGTGGTCTCCTCGCTGCGGCCGCCGGCGGACATCTTCGCCCATGGCAGCCGGCTCGGCTGGAGCATGCTGATCCCGGACCGGCTGACGCTGGAGAACTACACCTCGCTCATCGGCACCGGCTTCCCGCGCGCCGTCGGCAATTCGCTCTTCGTCGCGCTGACCACGATGGTGGTCGGCGTCGTCATCAATGCCGCTGCGGGCTTTGCCTTCGCGGTCTTCGACTTCCGCTTCAAGAACGTGATCTTCGTCTTCGTTCTGGCAGCGGCGATGATGCCGTTCGAGGCGATCGTCATTCCGCTCTACATCCTCGTGCAGAGCCTTGGCCTGATCGACACCTATGCCGCGCTGATCCTGCCGGACCTCGCCAACGGCTTCGTCATCTTCATGTTCCGCCAGTTCTTCGCCGGCCTGCCGCGCGAGCTCTACGAGGCGGCGCGGGTCGATGGCGCCTCCTGGGGGCATATCTGGCTGAAGATCGCGCTGCCGATCTCGTGGCCGGTGGTGCTGACCGGCGGCATCATGCTGTTCATGCACCAGTTCGAGGCGTTCTTCTGGCCGCTGGTGGCGGCGCCGTCGCCGGAGCACACGCTCGTGCAGGTGGCGATCGCGCGCAATATCAGCCTGGAGGGCACGGAATGGGGGCGATTGTTCTCCTCGACCACGCTTGCCGGCCTCGTCGCGCTGGTGCCGTTCCTGCTCTTCCAGAAGTTCTACATCCGCAACTTCGTCACGAGCGGGCTGAAATAGGGGGATCGTCGGGGAGTGGAACGACCGGATCATCCCAGGATTGTGTGGCGCGGGTCACGCATGGGAGCGAGCCCCGTGCGCAGGACCTTGCGCCGGTTGCGCAGGGCGCCGTTCTCCTTGCCTGATTTTTACCCGGACAATGTAGGCGAGAGCGGCCTGAGTAATCGCACGCAAATCGTGTAGGTCGGTAGCGTGGCGGCGCAAAAAGCAGGCAGGGTGCTGAATCTTTTATGACGTCGGCTGCTGACATCCGCCGCGCTCTGGGTATTCTGAACCGACTTTGAACCCGGCTCACCGGCCGCGGGGTGGGCGCTTGTGTCCGCTACGCAGCCCAATCAGATCGCTAAGAAGGACCTGGCATGACCTCTCCGATCCTCTCGGTCTCGAATCTGACGACCTCGTTCCGGGTCGAAGGACTCTGGAAGCCGGTCGTGCGCAACATCTCCTTCGACATCAAGCCGCAGGAAACGCTGGCGGTGGTCGGCGAATCCGGCTCGGGCAAGAGCGTCACGGCGCTGTCGATCATGCGGCTGACCCCGCCGAGCTCCAGCAAGATCGAGGGCTCGATCAAGCTCAACGGCAAGGAGCTGCTGACCCTGCCGGATGCGCAGATGCGTCAGATCCGCGGCAACGACATCGCGATGATCTTCCAGGAGCCGATGACGTCGCTGAACCCAGTGCTGACCATCGGCTTCCAGATCGCCGAGGCGCTGATCCTGCATCGCGGCCTGTCGCGCTCGGAGGCAGAAGCCGAAACGGTGCGCCTGTTGGAGAAGGTCAAGATCCCCTCGGCGAAGTCGCGCTTCCACGAATATCCGCACCGCTTCTCCGGCGGCATGCGTCAGCGCGTGATGATCGCGATGGCGCTGGCCTGCAAGCCCAAGCTCCTGATCGCCGACGAGCCGACCACCGCGCTCGACGTGACGATCCAGGCGCAGATTCTGGAGCTGATCAAGCAGCTGCAGCAGGAAGAGGGCATGTCGGTCCTCTTCATCACGCATGACATGGGTGTCGTCGCCGAGATCGCCGACCGCACCGTCGTCATGTACAATGGCGACGAGGTCGAGACCGGCGCGACCGAGGATATCTTCGCCAGCCCGCAGAAGCCCTACACCAAGGCGCTGCTCTCGGCCGTGCCGCGGCTGGGCTCAATGATCGGCCGTGGGCGTCCGATGCGCTTCCCGGTGGTCGACCGCGCGACCGGCGAATCCGATGTCCCGACCGAAACTCCTGACACCGTCCAGGCGGCCGAGCGCCCGGTGCTGGAGGTGGCGGGGCTGACGACCCGTTTCGAGATCCGCTCGGGCCTGCTCTCCTCGGTCAAGGGCCGGGTGCACGCGGTCGAGAACGTCTCCTTCAGCCTGAAGGCGGGCGAGACCCTGGCGCTGGTCGGCGAATCCGGCTGCGGCAAGTCGACGACGGGCCGTTCGGTTCTGCGACTGGTCGAGCCGCTCTCCGGCTCGGTTCTGCTCGATGGCGTCGACGTGCTCAAGCTCAGCCAGGGCGAGCTGCGCGAGCAGCGCAAGCGCATGCAGATGATCTTCCAGGATCCGTTCGCCTCGCTCAACCCGCGCATGAATGTTGGCGCCGCGATCGCCGAGCCGCTGCTGATCAACAACCTCGCCAACCGCTCGGAAGCGCGCGACAAGGTCGCCGACCTCCTGAAGCGCGTCGGCCTGCTGCCCGACATGGCGAGCCGCTTCCCGCACGAATTCTCCGGCGGCCAGCGCCAGCGCATCTGCATCGCCCGCGCACTCGCGGTCGAGCCGCGCCTGATCGTGGCGGACGAGGCGGTCTCGGCGCTCGACGTCTCCGTCAAGGCACAGGTGGTCAACCTGATGCTCGACCTGCAGGCGAGGATGGGGCTGGGCTATCTCTTCATCTCGCACGACATGGCGGTGGTCGAGCGCGTCAGCCACCGCGTCGCGGTGATGTATCTCGGCGAGATCGTCGAGATCGGCCCGCGCGAGGCGATCTTCGGCAATCCGCAGCACCCCTACACCAAGCGGCTGCTGTCAGCGGTGCCGATCGCCGATCCGGCCCGGCGCCTGCAGAAGCGCCCGGTCTCGAACGACGAGATCAAGAGCCCGATCCGGCCGGCCGATTACGTCCCGCCGGTGCGCCAGTATCGCGAGGTCTCGCCTGGCCACGCCGTGATGATCTGGGGCGAGGAGTGGGAAGCCAAGCCGGTCATCGCCAAGGTGGCGTGACCCGCCTCGTCATTGCGAGGAGCTTAATGACAAAACAGCCCGGGAGCGGCAGCTCCCGGACTGTTTTGCTTTCGCTGGCAATGACGACATGGCCTGCCCGGCGAGAACCTTCAATCGATAGCCGTTTCCGGGCTCAGGCCGCCGCCTTCGCCAAAAACGTCTCGGCGTAGTGGCAGGCGACTTCCCGTCCGTCGACCTCGCGCTTCTGCGGGCGCTCGGTCCGGCAGCGATCGGCGACGAAGGGGCAGCGGGTCGAGAAGACGCAGCCCGTCGGCGGGTTGAGCGGCGAGGGCAGTTCGCCGCGCAGCACGATCTTCTCGCGCTTGTCGCCGCCGACGCGCGGCGTCGAGGCGAGCAGCGCCTGCGTGTAGGGATGCAGCGGGCGGGCGTAGATGCGCTCTTTCGGCCCGTGCTCGATGGCATTGCCGAGATACATCACCATCACATCATGGGCGATGTGGCGGACGACGCTGAGATCATGCGAGATGAAGAGGTAGGCGAGCTTGAGCTCGTCCTGCAGATCGGCCAGCAGGTTGAGGACCTGCGCCTGGATCGAGATGTCGAGCGCCGAGACCGGCTCGTCTGCGACCACCACCTTCGGCGAGAGGATCAGCGCGCGGGCAATCGCGATGCGCTGGCGCTGGCCGCCTGAGAACATGTGCGGGTAGCGGGCATAGTGCTCCGGCCGCAGGCCGACCTTGGCCATCATAGCGCGGGCCTTCTCGGTGCGCTCGGCCTTGGAGAGGTCGGTGTTGATCAGCAGTGGCTCCTCGAGGATCGTGCCGATCTTCTTGCGCGGGTTGAGCGAGCCATAGGGGTTCTGGAAGACGAACTGGACGGTGCGGCGCAGGCGGCGCTGCTCGCTCGCCGGCGGTGAGACAGCGTCGAGCCCGTCGAGCGTCAGCGACCCGGAGGTCGGCTTCTCGATCAGCGTCGCCATGCGGGCCAGCGTCGATTTCCCGCAGCCGGATTCGCCGACCACGGCCAGAGTGCGCCCGGCCTCGACCGCAAAGGAGACCTTGTTCACCGCCTGCAATTGCGCCGGCGGGCGGAACAGCCCCTGCCTGACCTGATAGGTCTGGACGAGGTCGCGGGCTTCGATGACGGGATTGCTCATCGGGCCGCCTCCGTCGTCGCGCCGGTTTCGTCGCGGGCGCGCTCCGCCTCGCGCTGGAGATCGCCGAGCGGGTAATGGCAGCGCACATGCCCGTCAGCCCAAGGCCGGAGCTCGGGCTGGACGCTGCGCGAATGCTGGGTGGCGTAGGCGCAGCGCGGGCTGAACAGGCAGCCCTTCGGCCGGTCGTTCAGGCCGGGCACCATGCCGGGGATGGTGGCGAGCCGGCTCTCCCCTTCGCTGCGCTCGGGCAAAGCGGCGAGCAGCGCAGCGGAGTAGGGATGCTGCGGGGCGGAGAACAGCGCGTCGACCTTGCGCTCCTCCATGATCTGCCCGGCATACATCACCATGATGCGCTGCGCGGTCTCGGCGACGACGCCCATGTTATGGGTGATCAGGACGAGCGCCATGTCGCGCTCCTTCTGCAGCGACATCAGGAGGTCGAGGATCTGCGCTTGGATGGTGACGTCGAGCGCGGTCGTCGGCTCATCAGCAATCAGCAGGCGCGGATTGCAGGCGATCGCCATGGCGATCATGACGCGCTGGTTCATGCCGCCCGAAAGTTGGTGCGGATAAGCCTTGAGGCGGCTTTCCGGGGCGGGGATGCCGACCTGCTCCAGCAATTCGATCGCCCGGCGCTTGGCTGCCTTGCGGTCCATGCCCTCATGCTTGCGCAGCGTCTCGGCGAGCTGGAAGCCGATGGTGAAGCACGGGTTCAGGCTGGTGCTCGGCTCCTGGAAGATCATCGCCACGTCCTTGCCGGTGAGCTGGCGGCGCTCGCGGGCGGACATAGTCAGGAGGTCGCGGCCGTCGAAGCGCAGCTTGTCGGCGCGGACGCGGCCGGGATAGCCGACGAGGCCCATCAGCGCGAGCATGGTGACTGATTTGCCGGAGCCGGATTCGCCGACGACGCCGAGCACCTCGCCCTCGTCGAGGGTGAGGTCGATGCGGTCGACCGCGCGCAGAGTTCCCTGGGATGTCGGGAACTCGACGCTGAGGTTTTCGATCTCGAGCAGGGGCATGGGATCAGCGCTTCAATTTGGGATCGAGGGCGTCGCGCAGCCCGTCGCCGAGCAGGTTGAAGGCGAGCACGGTGATCAGGATGGCAAGGCCCGGGAAGGTGACGACCCACCAGGCGCGCAGCACGAATTCGCGGGCGTCGGCGAGCATGGTGCCCCATTCCGGCGTCGGTGGCTGGGCGCCGAGACCGAGGAAGCCGAGCGCGGCGGCATCGAGGATCGCGGTGGAGACGCCGAGCGTCGCCTGCACGATCAGCGGCGCAGCGCAGTTCGGCAGGATCTCCGAGAACATCAGCCTTGCCGTCTGCGCGCCGCTGACCTGGGCGGCGACGACATAGTCCTTCGAGGATTCGGCGATGACGGCGGCGCGGGTGATGCGGACATAGTGCGGCAGCACGACGATGGCGACGGCGAGCATCGCGTTCATCAGGCCGGGGCCGAGGATGGCGACAATGACGATGGCGAGCAGCAGGCTCGGCATCGTCATCAGGATGTCCATCAAGCGCATGATCGCGATGTCGGCGATGCCCTTGAAGAAGCCGGCGACCAGGCCGAGCACGATGCCGACGACGATGGCCAGCGCAACGACGGCGATGCCGATCACCAGCGAGAGCCGCGCGCCATAGAGCAGCCGCGAGAGGATGTCGCGGCCGATCGCGTCGGTGCCGAGCGGATAGGAGAGCGAGCCGCCTTCCTGCCAGAATGGCGGCTTCAGGAAGACCGTGTTGTTGGTCAGGTTCGGATCGTGCGGGGCGATCAGCGGCGCGAACAGCGCGCAGAACAGCACGAGGGCGATGACGATGAGCCCGGCGACGGCGCCGCGATTGGCGCTGAAATAGGTCCAGAACTCGCGAACGGGATGCGGCGGCGCGACGCTGGCGGCGGGAGCTTGCAAGGTCTCGGTGCTCATGGGCGAAGGCTCCGATGGGAGCGAAGGGACGAGAAGCGGATCATCGTGCGTGCCTGATGCGCGGGTTGATCACGCCGTAGAGCAGATCGACCAAGAGGTTGACGCTCATCACGACGATGCCGAGCAGCAGCGTGCCACCCTGGAGGACGGGGTAGTCGCGCCGGCTGATCGCCTCGATCAGCCATTTGCCGACGCCCGGCCAGGAGAAGATCGTCTCGGTCAGGATCGCGCCGGTGAAGAGCGTGCCGACCTGCAGCCCGATCACGGTGACGACCGGGATCAGGGCATTGCGCAGCGCGTGCAGGGCGACGACCCGCAAGGGGGCCATGCCCTTGGCGCGGGCGGTGCGGATGTAGTCCTCGCCGAGCACCTCCAGCATGGCCGAGCGGGTCATTCGGGCGATGACGGCGAGCGGCACGGTGCCGAGCACGATCGCCGGCAGAACCAGATGCGACAGAGCCGACCAGAAGGCGTCGACATCGCCGGCGATCAGGCTGTCGATGGTGAGGAAGCCGGTGACCGGCTCGATGAAGTACTGCACCGCGATGCGCCCGGAGACCGGGGTGATGCCGAGCTGGACCGAGAACAGCAGGATCAGCAGCAGGCCCCACCAGAAGATCGGCATCGAATAGCCGGTGAGCGAGATGCCCATCACGCCATGGTCGAAGATCGAATTTCGTTTCACCGCGGCGATGATGCCGGCCGGCAGGCCGATGAGCAGCGCGAGCAGGATGGCGCAGAGCGCAAGCTCGATGGTGGCAGGGAAGAGCTGGCCGAACTCGGAGAGGACGCTGTCGCGCGTCACGATCGACTTGCCGAGATCGCCCTGCACGACACGCTCGATATAGCGGCCATACTGGACGAAGAGCGGCTGGTCGAGGCCGTACTCCTTCAGCAATTGCGCATGGCGGGCGGGGTCGATGCCGCGCTCGCCGGCCATGGTCTCAATCGGATCGCCCGGCACGAGGCGGACCAGGAAGAAGGCCAGCAGCGTGATGCCGATGAAGGTCGGGATGACGAGGCTGACCCTGGTCAGGATGAAGCGAAGCATGGTTGCGCCAGTCTTATTGGCCGGGCGTCTCGTCGCGCGGCGGCCCATCTTGTGATCTTATTCAAGTTCGAATTCAGGCGCAGCGCAAACACCAGAACGCCGCAAAGATCAAGAACGCGGCCACAAAATCGGTGGATCGCTGGGGTCAGGAAACAGATTGGCGCCTGCGCTCGACGCAAGACTCGAAAAACACTCGCGTCATACAGCGCAATATTAGGGACAGACCTGGCGCCGGCAAAGCAATGATTGCCATGCCGGCGCCAGGATTATTCGGCGCAGAGATTTATTTGCCGATCGAGACGCCGACGAATGGCTGCCCACCGAAGAAATGGATCTTGTAGTCCTTCACCTCCTTACGCACCGGCGTGAAAGCCTGGGCGTTGGCGAAGAGCAGGCCAGCGACATCTTCATGGAAGATTTCCTGGAAGCGCTTGTAGAGTTTGCCGCGCTCGGCCTGGTCGGTGATGGTGCTGGCCTTGGCGAGAGCGTCCGAAGCCTCCTTGTTGCACCAGCGCGCCCGGTTGGCGCCGGTCGCCACGCCTTCGCAGGTCCAGCCGGTGAGCAGGATCTGGCTCGGATCGGGATAGTCCCAGGTGTAGCCGAACATGCCGACCTCGTGCTCGCCGGCGCGGCCGCGCTTGAGGTATTCGCCCCATTCGAAGGTCAGGATCGTCGCCTTGACGCCGATCCTGGCCCAGTCGGCCTGGATCAATTCTGCGGCGCGGCGGCCGTTCGGCATGTAGGCGCGCACGACGGGGATGGCCCAGAGCGTCGTCTCGAAGCCGTCGGGATAGCCGGCCTCCTTGAGCAGAGCCTTGGCCTTCTCAGGATCATAGGGCCGCGGCTTGAGGTCGGCGTCATGCGACCAGAGCGAGGGTGGAACCGCTGAGGCGGTCGGCTTGCCGGTGCCCTGGTAGACGGCGTCGATGATCGCCGGGATGTTGACAGCATAGGCCAATGCCTCGCGCACGCGCTTGTCGCCGAAGGGCTTCTTCTGCTGGTTGAAGGCGAGGAAGCTCTGATCGGCGATGCTGCCCTGCAGCACGTTGATGGTCGGTTCGGTTTTCATCGCGGCCAGGTCGCCGGGATTGGGATAGCGCGCGATCTGGCATTCGCCGGAGCGGACCTTGGCGAAGCGGACGGCGGCATCGGGGGTGATCACGAAGATCAGGTCGTTGACCAGCGCCATGCGGTCGCGGTCGCCGGCGGCCTTGGTCCAGTGGTCCGGCACCGCCTTGAAGCGGATCACCGCGTCCTTCTGATAGGAGAGCAGCGAGAACGGGCCGGTGCCGATCGGAGCGAAGTCGATCTGCTCGGGCGTGCTGGCCTTGCTCATCGCTGCCGCGTATTCGGCCGAGAGGATCGACATGGGCTCGACCGAGAGTGCCGAGAGCAGCGGCGCGTTCGGCTTGGTCAGGACGATCCGGACGGTGTAGTCGTCGACCTTCTCGACCGCCTTCAGGCTCGGCTTCACGATCTCGCCGAAGAACTGGTAATTGCCGCTGCCGACCTTGGCGTAGGGGTGGCTGGGATCGAGCATGCGGTTGAACGAGAACAGCACGTCATCGGCGTTGAACTCGCGCGTCGGCGTGAAACTCTTGCTGGCGTGCCATTTCACGCCCTTGCGCAGCTTGAAGGTGTAGCTCAGCGCGTCCTGCGAGATCGTCCAGGACTCGGCCAGGCTCGGGATGATCTGCGAGCCGCCGCGCTCAGTCGCCGTCAGGCGCTCATAGATCTGCGCCGCCACGTCATAGGCGGTGTTCTGGCTGCTGAACTGCGGGTTGAGGAAGTCGGGACTGGCTTCCGAGCAGACGACGAGCGCCTGGGCGCTGGCGATGGCGGGCAGCAGCAGGGCGCCGAGGCCGAGGGCCAGAGCGAGAGGACGGGCGGATCGGGTCATGGCGATCTCTCAGGGGCAGGCAGCGGCCGGATCGGGCGCGAAGCCTCATGCCCCGTCGTCTTCCGGCCCGGGAGGGGCGCGGCCCGTGCAGGCCGCGCCGGTTGGCAAGCATCATCCGTGCCGGTGGCCGGCGCGGATGACGGGTAGGCTCGTTTGCCGAGCTTACTTGATGTCGACGCCGTAGAAGACGTGACGGCTGAACGGCGAGAGCTTGAAGTCGATGACTTCCTTGCGGACCGGCTTGAGCTGGACCGCATGGGCGATGGTGAACCAGGGAGCCTGCTCCTTGAAGATCACCTGCGCCTGCCGATAGAGCTTCTCGCGCTCGGCCTGGTCGGTGATCGTCTTGGCCTTCGTCACCAGCTCGTCGAAGGGCTGGTAGCAGAACTTGGCGACGTTGCCGCCATTGTTCTTGGAGGCGTCGCAGCCGAGCAGCGTGTGCAGGAAGTTGTCCGGATCGCCATTGTCGCCGGTCCAGCCGAACATGCCGGTCTGGTGCTCCCCCGCCTGCAGGCGCTTGCGGTATTCGCCCCATTCGAAGGTCTTGATTTCGGCCTTGACGCCGACCTTGGCGAGATCGGCCTGCATCAATTCGGCGATGCGCTTGGCGTTGGGGTTGTAGGGCCGCTGCACCGGCATCGCCCAGAGGTCGATCTCGAGGCCGTTCGGATGGCCGGCATCGGCCAGCTCCTTCTTGGCCGCCTCCGGATCGAAGGGGTCGTCCTTGATGGTCTCGTTGTAGGACCACATCGTCGGCGGGATCGGGTTGGTCGCCGCGACGCCGCTGGAGAGATAGACGGCGTCGATGATCGCCTTCTTGTTGATCGCCTTGTTGACGGCGCGGCGGACCTTGACGTCGTCGAAGGGCTTCTTGGTGGTGTTGTAGGCGAGGTAGCCGATGTTCAGGCCCGGCTGCTCCAGGATCTGGACGTTGGCGTCCTTCTTGATGGCGTCGAGATCGGCCGGGTTCGGATAGGGCATGACATGGCATTCGCCCTTCTGCAGCTTGGCCCAGCGGACCGAAGCATCAGGCGTGATCGCGAAGATGAGGTCGTCGATCTTGGCCTTGCCGGCCCAGTACTCGGGGAACGCCTTGTAGCGGATGATCGCGTCCTTCTGGTACTGCACCAGATAGAACGCGCCGGTGCCGACCGGCTCCTGGTCGAGCTTCTCGGGTGTGCCAGCCTTCAGCATCGCATCGGCATATTCCTTCGACTGCACGCCGGCATATTGCATGGCAAGGTCGGCGAGGAAGGGCGCCTCAGGCTGGTTCAGCGTGATCTTGACGGTGTAGTCGTCGACCTTCTCGACCGACTTCAGGAGCTTGGGCATGCCCATGTCGTTGAAGTAGGAGTGGTTCGAGCTGGTCACCTTGTAATAGGGGTGCGCTTCCTTCCATTGCCGCTCGAACATGAACATCACGTCGTCGGCATTGAAGTCGCGCGTCGGCTTGAAGTTCTTGTTCGAATGCCACTTCACGTTCTTGCGCAGGTGGAGCGTGTAGGTCAGGCCGTCCGGCGAGACGTCCCATTTCTCCGCCAGGGCCGGCTGAACCTTGACGCCGCCGCGCTCGAACTGGACGATGGTGTCGTAGATCTGGGTGTTGGCGTCGAAGGACGTGCCGGTGGTGTTGACGCTCGGCGCGAAATTCTCCGGGCTGCCTTCCGAGCAATAGACCAGCGTCTTGGCTGCCAGCGGCTGCGCCGCCATCAGCGCCGAGGCCGACAGCGTCGCCAGCAACAATTTCTTCATGGGATCTCTCCTTGAGCCACGCTTCGCCTCGCGAGGCGAACGTTTTCCCCTGTTGGACCGGAAGCCTCGCGGTGAAAATTCCGCCGGCCGCCTTGCCAACAGCTTATTGAAAGATGGCGGGCGCGAACAGCCGTCGGGGCTCACCCTGGGCGTGTGTTTTTGCGCCAGGGCACGCAAAACCTCATCCGGAAGACCCAGCCGGCCGGACTGGCCTTGGTCACCGGGCAAGCCTATGATATTCCAAGAGAATCATTAAGCGCCGGACCCGCCATGCGCATCTGGATCAGGAACCCGCTCGCCATCCTCGCCGAGAATGCCGGAGGCGGGGTCGTGGTCGAGGGCGGGGCGATCGTCGAGCTCGTCGCGAGCGGCGCCTATCCGGCGCTGCCGGTGACCGAGAGCTTCGATGCCTCCGGCCATGTCGTATTGCCCGGGCTGATCAACACCCACCACCATTTCTACCAGACGCTTACGCGCGCCCATCCCGCCGCGATCGATCGCGAGCTCTTCCCCTGGCTGAAGGCGCTCTATCCGCTCTGGGCGCGCTTACGGCCGGAAGATCTGCGCCTCGCGGTGCGTGCCGCGCTGGTCGAGCTGATGCTGTCAGGCTGCACCACGGCCGCCGACCACCACTATCTCTATCCGGCCGGGTTGGAGAACGCCGTCGACATCGCCGTCGAGGAGGCGCGGGTGCTCGGCATCCGCGTTACCATCTCGCGTGGCTCGATGAACCTGTCGCAGAAGGATGGCGGCCTGCCGCCCGATGAGGTCGTGCAGGACGAGGACACCATCCTCGCCGACTGCGAACGGGTGCTCGGCCTGTTCCATGATCCCAAGCCGGGCAGTATGGTGCAGATCGCGCTCGCGCCGTGCTCGCCCTTCTCGGTGACGACCTCGCTGATGGCGGCTTCGGCCGAGCTTGCGACGCGCTTCGATGCGCCGCTGCATACCCATCTCGCCGAGACGCAGGACGAGGACGCCTATTGCCTGGAGATCTACGGCAAGCGCCCGCTCGACCTGCTGGAGGAAGCGGGCTGGCTGCGGCCGAAGACCTGGCTGGCGCACGGCATCCACTTCTCCTGCGAGGAATGCGAGCGATTGGGCAAGGCCGGCGTCGGCGTCTGCCATTGCCCGACCTCGAACGGCGTGCTCGCCTCGGGCTTCTGCAAGACGCGCGAGCTGGAGGCAGCGGGTGCTCCGGTCGGCCTCGGCGTCGACGGCTCAGCCAGCAATGACGGCTCGAACCTGATGGAGGAGTTGCGCCACGCGCTGCTGGTCAACCGGCTACACTACAAGAGCGCCAGCGCGGTGACGGCACGCGATACGATCCGCTGGGCGACGGAAGGCTCGGCGCGCTGCCTGGGGCGTTCCGATATCGGCCGGATCGCACCCGGCATGCAGGCCGATCTTGCTTTCTATCGGCTCGACGAGCTGCGTTTCTCGGGCGCGCATGACCCGATCGCGGCGCTGGTGCTGTGCGGTGCGAACCGGGCCGATCGCGTCATGGTCGGCGGGCGCTGGCGGGTGATTGATGGCGAGATCCCAGGGCTCGATCTCACGAGTCTGCGCCGGGCGCATGGGCTTGCGGCGGAGCGTTACGCCTGAACCTTCTGAGACATCCGCTGCCGTCTTTCCGGGGCGCTGCGGAGCAGCGAGCCCGGAATCCATGAACACGGAAGCGGCTAGAAAAGGAGCTGCGATGGCGAGTTCTTTTCGTCATCGCCAGTGTTCATGGGTTCCGGGCTCTTCGCTGCGCGAAGCCCCGGAACGACGGCGATATCGCTCGGGATGGCTTTGCCTATTTGGAGATAGGCAGAGGGGCGACTTCTGATCTGACCAGCGGCTTCAGGAACCCAGTCAGGTCATCCGTGACGAAATGGACGTGGGCGGCTTCGACTACGGCCTGCTCCGAGGCGTCGCGGAAGGGATCGGTCGTGCGCGGCACGATCAGCACCGTCTTCATGCCGAGGTCGTTCGGCACGATCAGGTTCTTGTCGATGTCCTCGAACATCGCCGCGCGGGCTGGATCGACCGCATGCTTGGCGAGGAAATTCTCGTAGGTGGCGCGCTCGGGCTTGGGCAGGAAACCGGCCTCGACGATATCGAAGATGTCCTCGAAATGGTGGAGGATCCCAAGCTTGCCGGCGACGTTCTCGGCATGGCCGCGCGAACCATTGGTCAGGATCAGCTTGCGGCCGGGCAGGGCGGCGATCGCCGCGCCGAGATCGGGATCGGGATCGAGCAGCGACAGGTCGATGTCGTGGGCAAAGGCGAGGAAATCGTCGGGATCGACACCATGCTCCGACATCAGCCCGTTCAGGGTCGTGCCATAGCGCTCGTAATAATAGCGGCGCAGCTCGTGCGAGGAGAGGCCGTCGAGACCGAAGAGCTCGAGGAGGTACAGCGTGATCCGCTCATTGACCTGGGGCCAGACCTGCGCCTCATGCGAATAGAGCGTGTTGTCGAGGTCGAAGATCCAGTGGTCGACATGGCCGAACGCCGCCTGCTCCGGCAGGAGCGGGACGGCGGCGGTGATTGAAGCGTTCTGGTTCATTGGGTCATGTCATGTGGGGCTGACCATCATGACATGCAAGATGCTTGCAAAGTCCTTGCGACGGGGAAGTACTCCGTCTTTCCGGGGCGCTGCGTGAAGTACCGGAAAGACGGGGGTATCGCCGCTTACTTCCGGATGATCGTGCCCGAACCCGTATCGGTGAAGAGTTCGATCAGGGCCGCATGCGGGACCTTGCCGTCGAGGATGACGACGGCCTCGACGCCCTTTTCCAGCGCGTAGATGCAGGTCTCGATCTTCGGGATCATGCCGCCGGAGATGGTGCCGTCGGCGATCAGGCGCCGGCACTGCTCGATGGTGAGCTCCGGGATCAGATTCTTGTCCTTGTCGAGCACGCCCGGGACGTCGGTGAGAAGCAGCAGGCGCTTGGCACCCAGCGCACCGGCGATCGCGCCGGCGAAGGTGTCGGCGTTGACATTGTAGGTCTGGCCGTCGGCCGCGGCGCAGACCGGCGCCAGCACCGGGATCAGCTCTTCCTTGAGGATCGCCTTGAGCACGGTGGTGTCGACCGTCTCGGGTTCGCCGACGAAGCCGAGGTCGAGCACCTGCTCGATCTTCGAATCGGGATCGACGATGGTGCGGGTCGCCTTCCTGGCGAGCACCATGTTGCCGTCCTTGCCGCAGAGACCGATCGCCTTGCCGCCTTCGCGTGAGATGTAGCCGACGATCTCCTTGTTGACCGAGCCGGCCAGGACCATCTCGACGACGTCGACGGTTGCCGCATCGGTGACGCGCAGGCCTTGCTTGAACTCGGACTTGATGCCGAGCTTTTCGAGCATGCGGGCGATCTGCGGGCCGCCACCATGGCAGACCACCGGCTTCAGGCCAGATTGCTCGAGCAGCACCACGTCCTCGGCGAAATCCTCGGCGGTGGCAGCGTCGCCCATGGCGTTGCCGCCATACTTGATGACGATCACCTCCTGGTCGTAGCGCTGCATATGCGGCAGCGCCTGGACGAGCAGTTCGGCGGCTTGCGAGGGCGTGAGATTGTGAGGGGCGTTCATCGGCAGGCTCCGCGAAGGCGCAGGGAGGCAGCCGCGCCGCGCCGCGTTCTAACTGAAGACGATGGGCTGCGAAAGCGTGCCGATGCCGGTCAGGCGCGCTTGGAGAACAAGGCGGCGATGACCAGGCCGAGCCAGCCGCCGAGCATCATGAAGCCGCCGGCGGGCGCCGCGCCGAGGAAGAGCCGCTCACCATGGAAGCCGCGCATGGCGAGGTCGGCCGAAAACAGCGCGACGCCGAGGATCAGCAGCGAGATCGCGAGTCGCGCCGGCCAGTCGGCGAGCAATTCGGCGCGGCGCGCGGCGCAGGCTGCGATCACCGCAGGCGCGTGGAAGAGCAGCATCTGCCCGGCGATCTGGACATTGTCGGAGGCGCCGGAATGCGTGCCTGCCGCAAGCAGCGTCACGCCTGAAAGCCCCATCAGCATGGCGATGGTGAGGTGAATGCGGGTCGCGGTGATCATGGGCATATCCGTGTGGCTGGTCGGGCAAGGGCCCTAGCGTGCCGAGGAGGAGATGCCGCGGCTGAGGGGAAGGTCAAGCGGGTGCGGCTGTGGCATCATGCTCCAGCCGCGAGTTCAGCGTCCGCTCGGCGCGTTGCGGCTGAGTTGCGTCACCGGCGCTGGGGCGGAGCCATAGCGGCTCTGGTGCTCGAGCTCGGCATTGAGCTCGGCCCCGCCCAGCACGATCGTCGCCGAGAGCCAGAGCCAGGTCATGAATACGACGATGGTGGCGAGCGAGCCATAGGTCGCGGTGTAGCGGCCGAGCGTGCTGACATAGAAGGAGAAGCCGATCGAGGCCGCGACCCAGAGCAGGGCGGCGGCGATGGCGCCGGGCAGCACCCAGGCGAAGCGCGGCGCCTTGCGGCTCGGGCCGATCCAGTAGAGGCAGCCGATCGCAGTGATGCCGACGAGGAAGAAGGCGGGCCAGCGCAGCCAGCGGACCAGGACTTCCAGTTCGTGGCCGAAAGGAAAAAGCGCGGTTACCACCGGCAGGCTGGCGATCAGGACAAGCGCCAGGATCAGCACGACGAGCGCGCTCAGCGTCGTCGCCAGCGAGACCAGGTTGAGGCGAATGAAGCCGCGGCGTTCGCGCACGCCATAGATGATGTTGAGCGCATCGAAGGCTGCTTTCATCGCGGCATTGGCGCTCCAGACTGCGACGAGGAAACTGATCAGGAAGGTGAGGGAGAGATTGGCGGTATCCTGGCTCGACAGCCGAATCGCCTGCTCGCGGATTAATTCGCGCGCCGCCAGCGGGAAGACGATGGTGATGTCGTCGAGCTGGCCGACGATCGTCACCGGATCGGTCAGCATGCCATAGAGTGTCACCAGCAGCGACAGCGCCGGCACCAGCGAGAGCAGGGTGAAGAAGGCGACGGCGCCGGCGAGCGAGAGCACCCGCGCTTCCTGGATGCGGGCGGCGAAGCGCAGCAGCACGTCCTTCCAGCCGCGCCAGGGCAGGGAGATCGGGCTCCTGGCGCCACGCCCGCGCCTTGCCTGGCGCAGGGGCTCTCCGACTCGGCGCGAGACCAAGCCGTGGACGTAGCCGGCGACCACAGCCGCGAGCCCGGCAGCGCCCGTCAGTCGCTTGAAATAGGCCATGCGCGCTCCGGTGCAGAGGCCGTCGATCCTAGACAGCTCCGTCGTGCTGGCAACGTTGCGGTGGGCGTTTTCGTTCCGGCAGGCTAGGCGAAGTCCGGTTCGCTTAGCGGTTCATTAACCTTAACATTTTCATAATCGCGCTCCTGACGCCATCGCGGCGCCGGTCGGGTCGCCCGTCCGGAAGCAGCCCCGTTCGAGCCCGAGATTTCGATGAAGACCCTGCTCAAAGCCGCCGTTGCAGCCATCGCCCTGCTCAGTGCCGGAGCCTCGCTGGCAGCCGACCTGCGTGGCAGGGGCGTCCTGCCGCCGGCGCCGGAATTGCCGACCTTCTACAATTGGAGCGGCGTCTATCTTGGCGGCCAGGTCGGCTATTCCTGGGGCTCGGACCGGGCGAGCGAATTCGCCAGCGCCGGCCGTGTCCCGCTCGGCCGCTCCTTCGATTACAGCCCGTCCTCTTTCATCGGCGGCGCCCGTGTCGGCTTCAACTATCAGCTTGGCGCGATCGTTGTCGGTGTCGAGGGCGACATCGAGGGCATGAATGTCCACGAGGGGAAGGGCGATCTTGGTGGCACGGTTCGCGTGCGACAGGACTGGCAGGGCTCGGTACGCGCCCGCCTCGGCTACAGCCTCGACCGGATCATGATCTACGCCACTGGCGGCGTGGCCTTCACCAAACTCGAATATGCCTATGCCAGCCCGCTGGCGGGCCTGACGGAGACGATCAATTCCTCCAGGACCGGCTGGACGGTCGGCGGCGGCGTCGACTACGCCCTGACCGATAATATCATCCTCGGCCTCGACTATCGCTACACCGATTATGGCCGCTTCGACCATGTCGGGGCCGGCGCCTATCTCGGCCGCACCGTCGAGCACGAGCCCTCCGCCCATGCGGTGCGCGCCAGTCTCGCCTACAAGTTCTGAGGTTTCGCGCTTTAACCCGCCTTGCGGAACATGCCGGGCGTGATCCCGTGCACGGCGCGGAAGCTGCGCGAGAGATGGCTCTGGTCGGAAAAGCCGGCGGCGAAGGCGGCGTCGGCCAGGCCGGCGCCCTGCTGGATCAGCCGGTTGGCGTGGCGCAGGCGGCGGTCGCGGATGAAGGTGGCCGGCGTCGAGCCGGTGAGCTTCTTGAAGTCGCGGATGACCTGGAAACGGGTGACGCCGGCGGCTGCGGCGAGGGCCTGCAGGTCGATCTCGCCAGCGAGTCCTTCCTCGATCACCTCCTCATAGCGCGAAAAGCGGCGTTGCGAGCCTGAGCGATCGAGCGGCTCGGCCGGTCGATCGGTGTCGACATGCTGCAGGATCAGCCGACGCAGCGCGGTCAGCAGGGAGGTTTCCGCGCGGGTGGCTTCCGGCGAGGTCGATTCCGCATGGGCAGCAGCGAGCAGCCGGGCCAGTTCGGGGTCATCGAGGAGCGCCCGCGGGAAGAGCGGCAGATGCGTCTGACCGAGCTCGGTCGCGATGTCCGACAGCAGCGATACCGACGGGTAGAAGGTCCGGTAAGCCCAGCCCTCCTCGGCGCCGGCCTCGCCATCGTGCCACTCCTCCGGATTGACGACGAGCACTGAGCCGGCCGGGGCCAGCACCTCCTGCCGGCCGACGCGCACACGTTCGCAGCCCTCGGTGATCAACGCGATGACGTAGCCGTCATGGGTGTGGCGGTCATAGCGATGCTCGCGAAAGCGCGCCGCGAGCAGGCCGAGCTCCCGGAAGGCGGCGTGGCGCCAGAACGCCTGACTCTCCTGTCGCGGCTCGCTCATGGGTCAATCTGAGTCAATCTGGTTCAAGACGCTGCCCGGCCCGCTCTCCTAATCCTGAGCACGAACAGGAGAGAACCATGCTGCACAATGACCCGATCGCCAGGCTGACGCCAGAGGTCGTCGCCTGGCGCCATCACATCCACGCCAATCCCGAGCTCGGCTTCCAGGAAATCGAGACCGCCCGGTTCGTCGCCGACAAGCTGCGCTCCTTCGGCTTGGAGGTGCAGGAAGGCATCGGCGGCACCGGCGTCGTCGGCACGCTGCGTGCGGGCTCCAGCAAGCGCGCCATCGGCCTGCGCGCCGAGCTCGATGCGCTGCCGGTGATCGAGCGCACCGGCCTGCCCTATGCCTCGAAGACCGAGGGCGTGATGCATGCCTGCGGCCATGACGGCCACAGCGCCATGCTGCTCGGGGCGGCCAAGCTGCTCAGCGAGAACCGGGCTTTCGACGGCACCGTCCACTTCATCTTCCAGCCGGCCGAGGAGAACGAGGGCGGCAGCATGAAGATGATCGAGGCCGGGCTGTTCGAGCGCTTCCCGGTCGAGGCTGTCTATGCCGTGCACAACTGGCCTGGCGTGCCCTTCGGTATGATCGCGGCGCGCGCCGGGGCGCAGATGGCCGCGGTGGACAATTTCGAGTTGCGCTTCTCCGGCCTCGGCGCCCATGTCGCCATGCCGCATCTCGGCGACGACCCGATCCTCGCCGCCGGGGCCTTCATCCAGAGCGTGCAGCGCATCGTCTCGCGCGCCGTCGACCCGCAGACGCCGATCGTCGTCAGCCTGACGCAGGTTCATGGCGGCAATGTCGGCAACATCGTGCCGAAAGAGGTCTGGCTGCAGGGCACCTGCCGCTTCTTCGATCCGGCGCTGTCGGATCTGTGCGAGCGGCTGATCGGCGAGATCGCTGCTGGTGTCGCCGCCTCGCATGGCGTCACTGCGGCGCTCGACTACAAACGCGGCTATCCGCCGGTGATCAACACCGCCGAGCCGGCGGCATTGGCGGCGCGGGCGGCGGCTGCGGCGGTCGGGCCGGAGAACGTCATGGCCGAGTTCAAGCCGAGCCTGGGCTGCGAGGATTTCGCCTTCATGATCCGCGCCGCAGGCGGCTGCTATGCCTGGATCGGCGCCGGCGAGGTCGGCCCTGGCGAGGGCCTGCACGGCGACCGCTACGTGTTCAATGATGCGATCGTTCCGCATGTGCTGCGCTACTGGCAGAGCCTCGTCGCCGGCGCGCTACCGAAGGTGGCGCCATGAACGCGCATGTCACCACCCGCAGGGTGATCGAGCGTCGATCTGGCGGGCGCATTCTGCTCGATGGCGTCGATACGATCATGCTCGGTGCCAACGACTATCTCGACCTCTCGACCGATGAGCGCGTGCTGGCGGCGACCAACGAGGCGCTGCGGCTCTATGGCAGCGGCACCGGGATCTACCCGGTCTTCGCGACGACGCCTTTGCACGAGGCGCTGGCGGAGAATCTCGCCTCCTTCCTCGGCGTCGAGGCGGTGGCGCTGTTCTCCTCCGGCGGCAGCGCCAATGGCGGGGTGCTGACGACCCTGGTCGGCGCCGGCGACGTCATCATCTCCGACCGGCTGAACCATGCCAGCATCATCGATGGCTGCCGGCTCAGCCGGGCCGAGGTCGAGACCTATGAGAACCGCAACGTCGCCGGCCTGCGCCGGGCGCTGGAGGGAACGAGACGAGCGAAGCGTCGGCTGATCGTCACCGACGGCATCTTCAGCATGGAGGGCGGCGCGGCGCCATTGCCGGAGATCCAGGCGCTGGCGCGTGAGTTCGACGCGCTGCTGATGATCGACGAGGCGCATGCGACCGGCGTGGTCGGGCCGGGCGGCAGCGGCACCGCGCCACTCTGCGGGCTCGCCAATGGCGCGGCGGATATGCTGCTGACCGGTTCGCTGTCGAAGGCGCTGGGCGGCGCCAGCGGCGGCTTCGTCGCCGGGCCGCGTGTGATGATCGAGACGCTGAAGGGCAAGTCGCGCAGCTGGATCTTCACCATGGGGATGACGACGGCCAATGCGGCGACGGCGCTGACGGCGCTGAAAATCTGCCGCGACGATGCCGGTCCGCGCGAGCGGCTCTGGCGCAATGTCGCGCATTTGCGCGAGGCGCTGCGCTTCTATGCGCTCGCCTGTCACGATAGCGACAGCGCCATCACCGCGGTGAAGGTCGGCGGCGAGGAGCGGGCGCGGGCGATGACCGCGCGCTTGACGCGGGCCGGCGTCTTCGCCCCGGCGGTCGCCTTTCCGATCGTGGCGCAGGGCGAGGCGCGCCTGCGTCTACAGGTCAGCGCCGCGCATCAGACGGCCGAGCTCGACGAGGCGGCGGCGGCGCTGGCGACGGCGTTTGCCGAGACGGGCTAAGGTTACAGAAGGCCGATTCCGACCTTGGTCATCCCGGGCGACCGAAGGGAAGACCCGGGATCCATTCCGGAACGGTTCAGGCATGGATCCCGGATCGGCGCGGCTTCGCCGCTTGTCCGGGATGACTCGCGCAAATCAAAGGCTTCGAAGCGTTCAGCTCGCAGCGAGCCGGTAGAGATGCACCGGCTTGCGTGGGGCGCGCTTGATCACGCCCTTCGCCTCGAGGTCGAGCTGGACGGCTTTCAGCCACCAGCCGGCTGTGGCGCCCTGCGGGAAAAGCTCATCCGGCAGGAGCGGCAGCAGCGCCTCCTTCGCGTCGGGGACAGTCAGCCCCGGCGCCTCGTCCGGCAATGCCGCGAGCAGCGCCTTGCGCATCGCCTGGTACTTGGCGCGGTCGACCCGCTCGGACTTGCCGGGCTTGTTGACGTTCTCGATCTCGATCTTGTCGTCAGGCATCGATCGTTCCCGCTGTCGTGATCGTCGGGTTGCGGAAGCCCATGGCGATCCAGGCGCCGAGCAGCTTCAGGTAGAATGAGACCGTGTGGGTCTTCAGGTTCGGGATGTCGGCGGGCAAAGCGGCGGCGTCGGGCAGGTCGCCGGTCATGGTCCGCAGCTCAGGCTTGGGCCGGGTGCCTTCAGGCCAGAGATGGAGATAGAGGCTGAGCCAGTGCGCGCCCTTCATCTCCAGGAAGACCGGCGTGTTGCAGCAGGTCGCGACGATGCGGCGCGAGCCCGCTTCGGGCTTCAATCGGAACTCGCGCAGGCTCTCCGCACCTGAGACGATCTCGACGCGGTCCTTGCGGTATTCGGCTGACGGCGTCGCGCCATAGGCGGTGAGGATGTCGCTGCCACTGGGCAGCCTGGCGAGCCGCGCCGCGGCGGCTCGGCAGCTGTCGCACAGGCATTCGGAGACAAGGATCGGCGCTCCCTGGACCCGGAGCCGCGTATGGCCGCAGGCGCAGCCGATCGTCATGGTTTGGCTCATGCTGCGCGTTCCTCAGCGATATGGAAGAGATGGCGGATGTAGCGGTCGAGATGGTCGAGGCTTTCGCGCGCCAGATCCGGATCGTTGCCGGCCTTTGCGAGGACGAAGCCGCCCTGCAAGACAGCCTGCGTGTGCCTGGCCAGGCTCTCGGCACTCCAGCCGGCCGTGGTTATGCCGTGGTCGCGGCGGGCCTGTTCGATATCGGCCTCCAGCGTCGCGGCATGGCCGAAGATGCTGCGGCCGCAGGCGTCGCGTATATCGGGCGCGCTGGCATGAACCTCCTGCGCCAGCGTCCCGACCAGGCAGGTGAACTCTGCGAGGTCGCCGGCGATGATCGCCTTGCGGAAGGCGACATAGGCGAGGACGCGGTCGAGGGCGTCGGCCGGCTCGTGATAGGGGGCAGCCGCGAAAAAGGGCGTGACTTCCTGCGTCCAGAACTCGGCCGCTGCGACGCCGAGCGCCTCCTTGCTCTCGAAATGGTGGAAGAAGGCGCCCTTGGTCACATCCGCGGCGCGGCAGAGATCATCGACGCTGGTGCCGGCGAAGCCCTTGGCGCGGATGACGTCTCGCGCCGCTTCGAGCAGGCGGGTGCGGGCATTGCCGCGCTCGGGAGATTGCTTGGTGGGGCGTGCCATGGGAAATACATACCATTCAGTTGGTATGTTGCAAGCATTTCCTTTGATCAGCCGCGCTGGCTCAACAGCCACGCCCTGACCAGTGCGGTCTGCTCGGCATGCCGCGGCTTGCGGGCGCTGACCACGTAGAAGTCGAGGCCGCCGCGCATGCTCGCCGTCGTCGCCAAAGCGAGGCGTCTGGCGGCGAGATCGGGCTCGACCAGGAAGCGGCTGGCAAGTGCGACGCCCTGGCCGGCGATCGCGGCATCGATTGCGAGCGCTGTCTGGTTGAAGCGCGTGCTGCGGATTGTCAGCGGCATGGAACGCCCGAGCGCACGCTCGAAGAATTCCGGCCAGAGATCATGCCCGTCGCGCAGCAGCGGCAGGCGCGCCAACTCCTCCTCGTCAGGGCGCAGGGCCGGCTGGCAGATTGCGACGATGTCGTGCTCGAACAAGAGGTCCGCAGTCAGGCCGGGGCCGAAGGGCGGGCGGCCCTGGCGGATCGCGATGTCGACGCCATCCGACTGGAAGTTCGCCAGCGCGTCGCTGGCGAGGATGCTGAGTTCGAGCTGCGGATGGGCGCCGGTGAACTCGGGCAGGCGCGGCACAAGCCATTTCGCCGCGATACTCGGCGTCGCGCTGATCGTCAGTCGCAGCGGTTGAGGGCGTAGATTATCGGTCGCCTCGGCCAGCAGGGCGAAGGCGCGGGCGACATGGGTCGCATAGCTGCGCCCGGCACTGGTCAGCGCGAGCAGGCGCGGCTGGCGCTCGAACAATTTCAGCCGCAGCTCGCTTTCGAGGCCGCGGACATGCTGGGCGACGGCGCCCTGGGTGACGCCGAGCTCATCGGCGGCAGCGCGGAAATTGAGATGCCGCGCCGCCGCTTCGAAGGCGCGTAGCGCGTTGAGCGACGGCAGGCGCTGCTGCGGTTCAGTCATGCAGTAGTTTTTCTATCGATATGACGCTGGCCAATTCGCTGGAGAGTTTACGCGGCTAATGCGAGAAAGGCGAGAATGAGCGGCGCTGTTGGCGGCGCCACGATACCTTCGGCAGAAAAATGGAGCGTCCCATGGCAGGAGAAAAAGTCGCGATTGTTACCGCTGGCGGCAGCGGCATGGGCGCGGCCGCGGCGAAGCGGCTGGCGCAGGACGGCTGCAAGGTCGCGATCCTGTCCTCCTCGGGCAAGGGTGAAGCCCTGGCCAAGGAGCTCGGCGGCTTCGGCGTCACCGGCTCGAACCAGTCGAACGACGACCTGAAGCGGCTGGTCGACGAGACGATGGCGCGCTTCGGCCGCATCGACGTGCTGGTCAACAGCGCCGGCCATGGCCCGCGCGCGCCGATCACCGAGATCACCGACGAGCAATGGCATACCGGGCTCGACGTCTACCTGATGAACGTGATCCGGCCGACGCGGCTGGTCGCGCCGGTGATGGCGGCGCAGAGGTCGGGCGCGATCATCAACATCTCGACCGCCTGGGCTTTTGAGCCGGCCGCCAATTTCCCGACCTCGGCGGTGTTCCGGGCCGGGCTCGCCGCCTACACCAAGCTCTTCGCCGACCAGTATGCGGCGCAGAACGTGCGCATGAACAATGTCCTGCCCGGCTGGATCGACTCGCTGCCGGCCACCGAGGAGCGCCGCGCCGGGGTGCCGATGCAGCGCTACGGCACCAGCGAGGAGATTGCCGCGACGATCGCCTTCCTCGCCTCGGACGGCGCCGGCTACATCACCGGCCAGAACCTGCGTGTCGATGGCGGCTTGATGCGCTCGTTGTAGAGGCGTAGGCCGTCGCGCCAGATGGACGCGACGGAGCAGGTGCGATGACGGGCAAGGTCGACTGGGACGCGAACCAGTATCTGCGCTTCGAGGACGAGCGGACGCGTCCGCCGCTCGACCTGATCCAGCGCGTTCGCCTCACCGACCCGCAGCGCTGCATCGATCTCGGCTGCGGGCCGGGCAACAGCACCGAGCTGGTCGCCGCCCGCTTTCCGGATGCCAAGGTCGAAGGTCTCGATTCCTCGCCGGACATGCTGGAGAAGGCGTGCAAGCGCCTGCCGCAGCTCTCCTTCACTCTGGCCGATCTGGAGAGCTGGTCGGCGGATGGCCGCTACGACCTGGTCTTCGCCAATGCGGCGCTGCAATGGATTCCCGATCATCCCGCTCTGTTCGCGCGGCTGGCGCGATCGCTGGCGCCGGGCGGGGTGCTCGCTGTGCAGATGCCGAACAATCTCAGCGAACCCTCGCATGTCTCGATGGACGAGGCCGCGGCCGAAGGGCCGTGGGCGGCCCGCCTCGCCAATGCGCGGTCCTCGAAGGCGGTGATCGGCTCGTTCTCGGATTACCGGCGCTGGCTGATGCAGGCCGGCTGCCAGGTCGATATCTGGCAGACGACCTATGTCCACGCGCTCGCCGGGCACGATGCGATCGTCGAATGGTTCAAGAGCACGGGCCTCAAGCCCTATATCGATCCGCTGCCGGCGGGTGAGCGCGAGGCCTTCCTCGCCAGCTATCGTGAGAAGATCGCAGCCGCCTATCCGGTCGAGCCGGACGGCAAGGTGCTGCTGCGCTTCCCGCGCCTGTTCATCCTCGCGACTCAGGCATAGAGCTTGTTTCACGCAATTCCGGACGCAAAACCGCTACGCACTTTTGCTGGAATTGCTTTGGCAGCCGGCGGTCAGTGCGATCCGGCCTTCGACTCGGCGAGCACGTCGTGCAGGACGAGCTCGTGCGCCAGCGCGTTGTAGGTCGTATCGTCGATCTCGCCGCTCCTGAGCAGGCCGCGCAAGGCCTCGCGCTCCGCCGCCAAAGCGGTCTGCCGCAGGGTGCTTTCCGAGCGCTGCAGCGCCACGGCTTCCTCGCGCGGCGTCTGGCCGTCGTCGAGCAGGGCAAGGCGCCGCCGATAGGTCGCGATCAGTCCCTCCGCCACGGCCTGGTCGACGGTCGCGGCGCCATCGGTGCCGCCGCGATGGGCGACGCCCTCCAGTCGCGCGATGGCGGCTTCGGTCGCCGTGATCCGCGCCCGGCGCAATTCGGTGGCCTGCGCGGCGCCATGCCCGACAGCCAGCCCGCGCACGATCGGCGGCAGGCCGAGGCTGGCGATCGCCAGCCAGAGCAGGATCACGCCGGCTGCCAGGAAGATCGCCACGTCACGCCCTGGGAAGGGCGAACCATCGAGCGCCAGCACCGGGAATGACAGCACGCCGGCGAGCGTGACCGCGCCGCGCACGCCGGCGATCGAGCCAGCCAGCCGCGTGCGCAGCGTGGTATGAAACTGCTCCAGGCGAAGGCGCCGGCTGATGACGCGGCTCAGCGCGATGGCGGCGCTGATCCAGACAAAGCGCAGCAGGATCAGGCAGAGCGTCAGCGCGGCGATGATGCCGAGCGGCTGCCAGAGCCAATGCGTGTCGATCAGCGCGGGCGGGACGGTGCGGATGATCGCCGGCAATTGCAGGCCAAGCAGGACGAAGAGCGTGCCGTTGAGGAGGAAGGCGAGCATCGTCCAGAACGAATGGGCGAGCATGTAGGCGGAAACGCTGAGCTGGTTGGCGGTGCGCGTGCGCCCGACGGTCAGACCGGCGACGACGGCAGCGAGCACGCCCGAGGCATGGACGGCCTCCGCCGCCAGGAAGGCGGCGAAGGGCAGGAACATCACGACCAGCACCTGCGTTTCCGGTGCGATCCGGTCGAACTTCGCCAGCAGCTTCAGCGCCCAGGAGACGACCACGACCGCGAGCAGGCCCGCGGCGACGCCGCCTGCGACGGCCAGGAGGAAGGCGAGCGAGGTCTGCCAAAGTGAGAAGCTGCCGGTCAGGGCAGCTGCGGCGGCGAAGCGGAAAATCACCAGGCCTGACGCGTCGTTGAGCAGGGATTCCCCTTCGAGAATGTGCATCAGGTTCTTCGGCACGCTCTCCTTGTCGACGATGGCGGAGACGGCGACCGCATCGGTCGGCGAGAGCACGGCGGCGAGCGCGAAAGCGACCGGCAGCGGCATGGACGGCACCAGCCAATGCAGAGCGAGCCCGCAGAAAAGCGTGGTGAAGAAGACCAGGCCGAAGGCGAGCGACAGGATCGGCCGGAGCAGCTTGCGGTATTCGCGCTTCGGCGCCTCCCAGGCGTCGGCGAAGAGCAACGGGGCGATGAAGAGCAGGAGGAAGAGCTCCGGCTCGATATGAGGATGGAAGCCGGCGGTCGGCCAGGCGAGGGCGGCGCCGAGCGCGATCTGGACGATCGGCAGCGGGATGATCCTGAGCAGCCGGGTCAGCGGCTGCGAGGCCACCACGGCGATGACCAGGATCAGGATGAAGGTGAAAGTCTGCATGGACTGCGCGGCCGGCCCGGTTCGCTCTGGGGTCGGTCGCGAGGTTTATCGTTCGGCCTCCGATGAGCCAAGCTTACCGGAGGCTGGGGGACGTAATTTCAGAACGCGACCTTGTCGGCGCCCTTGAGCTGGAGCTGCTCGCGGGCATCGTCCGGAGTCGCGATTTCCAAGCCGAGGCCCTCGATGATCTTGCGCGCGGCGCGGACCTGGTCGGCATTCGACTTGGCGAGCTGGCCCGGGCCGAGCCAGAGCGAATCCTCGAGGCCGACGCGCAGGTTTCCGCCCATCGCGACCGCCATCGCCGCGATCGGCAATTGGTGGCGGCCAGCGCCGAGTACCGACCAGTGATAGTCGTCGCCGAAGAGCCGGTCGGCCGTGCGCTTCATATGGACGACGTCCTCGGGATGAGGTCCGATGCCGCCGAGCAGGCCGAAAACCGACTGGACGAAGAAGGGCGGCTTCACCAGCCCGCGGTCGACGAAATGGGCGAGCGTATAGAGATGGCCGATGTCGTAGCACTCGATCTCGAAGCGCGTGCCGTTCTCGGCGCAGGTGGTCAGGATGTTCTCGATGTCCTTGAAGGTGTTCTTGAACACACGGTCGTTCGAGCCCTCGAGATACGGGCGTTCCCAGTCGTGCTTGAACTCCTTGAAGCGGTTCAGCATCGGGTAGAGCCCGAAATTCATCGAGCCCATATTGAGCGAGGCGACCTCGGGCTTGAAATGGGCGCAGGGCTGCAGCCGCTCCTCGACCAGCATGGTCGGGGCGCCGCCGGTGGTGATGTTGATGACGCAGTTCGAGCGCTGCTTGATCACCTTGAGAAAGGGCTCGAAGGCCTCCGGCGACTGGTCGGGCTGGCCGGTCTTGGGGTTGCGGGCGTGGACATGGACCAAAGCCGCGCCGGCCTCGGCCGCGCCGACGGCGGCATCGATGATCTCCTCCGGCGTCACCGGCAGATAGGGCGACATCGAGGGGGTATGGATCGCGCCGGTGACGGCGCAGGTGATGATGACTTTGCGGTTCTTGGCCATGCGATCTAAGTCCTTCGCTGATCCCTAATCCTGAAACTCACGCCGGCTTGCGCTTCGCGGCGCGCTTATGCGCCTGCAACGCGGCGAGGCGCGTATCGCGCCAGTCGCTGACGCGTTTGATGCGGGTGGCGTCCTGCGCGCCGCGCCATTCGCGCATGACCTCGGCGACCGTCTCCGGCTTGAACGGGTTACCCAGCCCTTCCGAGGATTTGACCATGCGGTCGAGCGACTCGGAATAGCGTGCGCAGTAGTCCGGGATCCCGCCTGGCGCATTGAGCTCGATCGTCTCGAACGGGCCCATGAACGACCAACGCAGGCCGAGCCCGTCGCGGATGGTCTTGTCGACATCCTCGGCGCTGGCGACGCCTTCGCCGACGAGGCGGAAGGCCTCGGCCAGCAGCACCGCCTGCAGGCGGTTGAGCACGAAGCCGGGCTTTTCCTTGCGCAGCATGATCGCGACCTGCCCGGCCTGCTCGTAGATACGCTTGGCCCTGGCGACGACCTTGGGATCGGTCCAGGGCGCCGGCGCCAGCTCGACGATCGGCACCAGATGCGGCGGGTTGACCGGATGGGCGACGAGGCAACGGGCGCGACCCTTCAGCTCTTCCGAGAAGGTCGAGGCCATGATGAAGGAGGTCGAGGACGCCAGGATCGCCGAGGCCGGTGCGAGCGCATCCATCTGCGCGAACAATTCGCGCTTGGCCTCGACCGTCTCCGGCCCGTTCTCCTGCACCAGCGCGACGCCCTTCAGCGCATCGGCAAGGTCCTTGGCGACGCGGATGCGGGCGAGCGAGCCCTTGGGATCGTCGACAAGGCCGTGCCCGGCGAGTTCCTTGAGGTTCTTGCCGATATGGATGCGCGCGGCCTTGGCGGCTTCCGGCTTCACATCGTGCAGCGCGACCTCGAAGCCGTGGCTGGCGAAGACGGTGGCCCAGGCGCGGCCGATCAGGCCCGAGCCGACGATGGCGATCTTGGTCATGCGGGAGAGTTCCGGTTCAGAGGTGTAGAAACCACGCCGTCATTCCGGGGCACGCCGTAGGCGTGAGCCCGGAACCCATAACCGCAGGTGGTCAAAGATGAGGTGCGGCAAGGGCAACGGTTCTTCCGAAGCCGGCAGCGGTTATGGGTTCCGGGCTCTTCGCTGCGCGAAGCCCCGGAATGACGGCGGAGGAGAACCATCATCACAGCCAGAGCACCTGCCGCCTCAGGGCGAGGTCCTGGCTCAGCGCCCGCGAGGGGCCGATATGGGTGACCTGACCGCGCTCGAGCACGACGGTGCGGTCGGAGAGCGCCAGGGCCAGGTCGAGATGGTGATCGACGATGACGATGGCGATCTCCTTCCTGAGCTTGTCGAAGGCCTCGAACAGTTCCTCGACCACTGCCGGGGCCAGCCCCTCGAACGGCTCGTCGAGCAGCAGCACGCGGGTGTCGCCGGAGAGCGCGCGCGCCACGGCGACCATCTGCTGCTCGCCGCCGGAGAGATAGTCGGCCGGCGACTGCCAGCGCTCCTTAATGCGCGGGAAGAAGGCGAAGATCTTCTCGTCCTCCCAATGGGTGCCGTTGCCGGTGCGGCGACGCAGGCGGCCGAGCTCCATATTGTCCTTGACGCTCATGCCGGCGAAGAGGCCGCGCCCCTGCGGGACATAGGCGATGCCGGCACGAGCGATCTGGGCCGGGGGCAGGCGGGCGATGTCGCTGCCGGCGAGGCTGATCGAACCGGAGGCCGGCGGCGCGATGCCGGTCACGGTCTTGAGCAAGGTCGACTTGCCGGCGCCGTTGCGGCCGAGCAAGGCGACGATCTCGTTCTCGTGCACGTCGAAGGTGACCTGCCGCAGGATGTGGCTCTTGCCGTAGAAGGTGTCGACGTCCGCCAGTCCGAGCAGGACCTTCTCGCCCGCCGCACTCTCGCGCGGCTTCTCGGCCAGTGCATGGGCGCCGGAGCCGATATAGACCTCCTGGACCTTCGGCGAGGAGCGGGCGTCCTCGACCGTGCCGTCGATCAGCACCGAGCCCTCGTTCATCACCGTGACATGGTCGGCGATGGCGAAGACGCGGTCGATGTCGTGCTCGACCAGCAGCACCGGCAGGTCGGTCGAGATCGACTTGATCAGGTTGCCGACGCGCTCGCGCTCGGCCGCGGCGAGGCCGGCGAGCGGCTCGTCGAGCAGCAGCACGCGCGGGCTGGTGGCGAGCGCGAGCGACATGTCGAGCAGGCGCTGGCCGCCATAGCTGAGCGAGCCGGCTTCCGCCTGTTCGATGCCGGAGAGGCCCATGGTCGAGATGACCTGGCGGGTCTCGTCATTGACCTGGTCCAGTCCGCCAGCCGCCTGCCAGAACCCGAAGCGCTCCGGCGCCCTTGCCTGCACGGCGAGGCGGACATTCTCGGCGACCGAGAGGGTCGGAAACAGGTTGGTGATCTGGAAGGCGCGGCCGATGCCGGCCCGCGTGATCGCCTCGGGCGAGAGGCCGGCAATATTTCGCTCGCGCAGGCGGACCTGCCCGCGATCGGGCGCGAACATGCCGGAAATCAGGTTGAAGGCGGTGGTCTTGCCGGCGCCGTTCGGGCCGATCAGCGCATGCAGCTTGCGGTCGCGCATGGCGATATCGACGTTTTCGACCGCCTTGATGCCGCCGAAGCTCTTGGCGAGGCCGGTCGCGGTCAGGATGGCGCCGTCGCCGGCATCCTGCGGCTTCATGAAGGCGGGAAGCTCGACCGCGCCGGCCCTGCGGGCCGACATCGCCGCGTCCTCGGCCGCCTGCTTGCGGAAGGGCTTCAGCAGGCGCTGGCCGACGCCGACGAGGCCGTCCGGCGAGAAGACGATGAAGGCGACGAAAAGCAGGCCGAACCAGAACAGCCAGTTCTCGGTGACGCTGGAGAGCAAGTCGCGGAAGACGACGAAGAAGAGCGCTCCCAGCGCCGGCCCGAGGAAGGAGCGCATGCCGCCGATCACCACCATCGCCAGCAATTCGCCGGAGAACGCGACCGAGATCGGCTCGGCCGAGGTCATGCGGTTGTTGAAGAGGAGGAGCGTGCCGGCCAAGCCCGTCAGCGCCGCCGAAACGGTGAAGGCGACGAGCTTGTAGCGGGTGGTGGCATAGCCGAGAAAACGCGCGCGCTGCTCGTTCTCGCGAATCGCGACGAGGACGGTGCCGACCGGTGAGCGGTGGAAGCGCCAGAGGCCGTAGACCACGGCGAAGCCGATCGTCGCCACCAGCATGTAGAAGGGCAGGGCGGTCTCGAAATCGATGCCGGCGAAGAGCGGGCGCTTGATACCGCCCAGGCCATCCTCGCCGCCGGTGACCGAGGTCCAGCGGAAGGCGACCGAATAGATCATGGCGGCGAGCGCCAGCGTCAGCAGCGAGAAATAGACGCCGCGGCGGCGCAGGATCAGCGCGCCGAAGGCGAAGGCGATGACGGCGACGAGCGCGACCGCGAGCAGGATCGGCAAGGCGAACTGTCCGGGCAGCCAGTTGCGCTGGATCAGGCCGGCCGCATAGGCGGCGATGCCGAACCAGGCGCCATGGCCGAAGGAGACGAGGCCCGTCGTGCCGACCAGTACGTTGAGCGCCATGCAGGCGATGGCGAAGACCACGACCTCGGTGGCCGAGGTGGTGCCGAGCCCGACCGCATGCATCAGCGAGGGCAGCAGGCTGAGGCCGAGGGCGGCGAGGGCGAGCGGGAGATAGTCGCGCTGGGAGTTGGTCATGTCGGCCTCACTCGAAGCGCTGGATGCGCTCGCCGAACAGGCCGCGCGGACGGAAGAGCAGAACGAGCAGCATCATCAGGTAGATCACCGCGGTCGACCATTGCGTCAGGCCAAGGCCGATGGTGATGCCCTTGACCAGGCCGACCATCAGCGCGGCGACGACGACGCCCCAGAACGAGCCGAGGCCACCGATGACGACGACGACGAAGGCCGGGGTGATGATCTCCTGGCCCATGGCCGGATGGATCGAGTAGATCGGCGCGAGCAGCACGCCGGCGAGGCCAGCAAGGCCGATGCCGATGCCGGCGACCGTCATCATGTAAGGCTGCAGGGAGATGCCGAGCGCGCCGACCATGTCGGGGTTCTGCACGCCGGCGCGCACGACGCGGCCGAACGCGGTGCGCTGCAGCAGGAACCAGAGACCGAGGACGCAGGCCGCCGCGATCAGGATCAGCAGGGCCCGATAGCGCGAATAGATGAAGTCGCCGATGAAGAGCTGGCCGCGCAGCGCCGGCGGGATCGAGAAAGAGAGCGGCGGCGCGCCGAAGATCATGCGCAGCGACTGCTCGGCGACCATGGCGAGGCCGAAGGTCAGCAGCAGCGAGAGGATCGGGTCGGAGCGATAGAAGCGCTGGAACAGCCCGCGCTCGATGACGATGCCGATCAGGGCGACCAGCACCGGCGAAGCGATGATGGCGCCGCCGAAGCCGATATGCGGGGCGAGCACGATCGTGAGATAGGCGCCGATCGCATAGAAGGCGCCATGCGCCAGATTGACGATGCCGCCGAGCGAGAAGATCAGCGACAGGCCGAGCGCGATCAGGAGGTAATAGACCCCGTCGAGCAGCCCGTTCAGCACCTGCTGGATGAAAAGGGTGAGCAAGGGATGGCCTTTGTCAGGAGTGCTATTGGCCGGGGCGAAGGGCGCGGGAGCCCTCCCCCCCTTTGTGGGGGAGGGTTGGGAGAGGGGTGACTGGGTGAGCGGCGCCGAGGCTTCGCTCATGATCAGCCTCACGGCTGACTACCCCCCTCTCTAGCTCTCCCCCACAGGGGGGGAGAGGACAGGTCGCGGCTCTGGCGCCTCAGCTCATCTTGCAGACGGCTTCGTCGCCCTGGGTGGCGATGACCTCCATGTCCTCGTTCGGGCCGGGCACCGGAGCCGAGGAGGTGAAGAGGTCCCACTGGTTCTTGACCTGCGCCGCCGGCAAGGCGGTGATCGTGTACATCTCGCTGATCAGCTGATGATCGGAGGCGCGGAAATAGCCCTGGCGCGGCTTCATCACGTCGAACTTCGCGCCCTTCTCGAGATGCTCGAGGATCTTGGCGGTATCGGTCGACTTCAGCTCGTTCATCGATTGGGCCATGACCTTGACGCCGACATAGTCGCCCCAGGCCTGGTTCTCCGGCGGCTTGCCGTATTTCTTGGTGAAGGCGGCGACGAAGGCCTTGCTCGCGGGCGTGTCGATCAGATGATGCCAGACGCAGGGCCAAATGCCGCCGAAATTATCCTTGCCGGCGGCCCAGGCGAGAGCGGTGTCGAAGCCGAAGCCGGCGACCGGGAAGGTCAGGCCGAACTCGGAATACTGCTTGAGGAAATTGGTGATCTGGTTGCCGGCGAGATTGGAGATGACGAGATCGGGCTTCGCCGCCCGGATCTCCAGCAGCAGCGCCGAGAAGTCGGTCGCGTCGGTCGGCACCAGCTTGTCGGCGGCGAACTGGCCGCCATTGGCCTCCATGAAGCGCTTGGCGACCTTGCTGAGGTCATGGCCGAAGGCGTAGTCGGCGGTGAGCGAGAACCACTTCTTGCCCTTGACCAGACCCTGCGCCAGCAGCGAGCGGCCGGCGCTCTTCACATACATCGAGTTCTGGTGCTCGACATGGAACATGTAGCGGTTGCAGCTCTCGCCGCGCAGCGCGTCGGAATTGCCGCCGGTGTTGAAGAATAGCGTCTTGTTGCGGGCCGCGACCTGCGAAATCGTCAGACAGGAGGCCGAGGAGATCTCGCCGATGATACAGGCGACCTTGTCGCGCTCGATCATGCGCTCGGCCTTGGTCGAGGCCGTCTGCGGATTGACCGAATCCTCCTTGAGCAGTTCGAGCTTGCGGCCGTTGATGCCGCCGGCCGCGTTGATCTCCTCGGCGGCGAGATCGGCGGCCATGACGCCGTATTCGCCGAGCGGGCCGAGGAAGCCGGTGCGCGGCGTCAGGTGCCCGAAGCGGATCGCTTCCGACGTCTGGGCGAGAATGACCGCCGGGCTGGCGATGAGGCCGGTGGCCACCCCGCCGAGTCCGACCAGCGTCTGACGACGTGAGAGGCCCTTGATCCTTGACTGCTCTGACATTCCGTTCCTCCCAGAACTCTCCCGCGCTCTTCGGCGTCGGATTGCATGGATCGTCTTCTTCACTCTGCGGTCTCGGACCGCTTGTCGTGATCTGTGATCACAGTTAGGTTGGCAGACATGGTTGCCCGAGTCCAGCCCTCTGACGCGCTGCAAGCGCGGCTCGCTTCCTCCGCCCCCAGCAAGGCGGGTGAAGCGTCGGCGCTCGACGAGGTCGGCTCGCTCCTGCACGAGACGCTGGGCGAACGGGTCACCGGCGAGCTTCGGGCGCTGCTCATCGCCGGGCGGCTGGCGCCGGGCGAGAAGCTGTCGCTGCGCCGTGTCGCCGAGGCGCTCGGCGTCTCGATGATGCCGGTGCGCGAGGCGGTCAGCCGGCTCGCCGCCGACAAGGCGCTGGAGGTCCTGCCGGGGCGGGCGGTGCGCGTGCCGGTGCTGACGCTGGTGCAGTTCCGCGAACTCACCCGGATCAGGCTGGTGGTCGAGGGCTTTGCGGCCGAGGAAGCGACGAAGGTGATCACCGACGCGCAGATCGCCGTGGTCGCCCGGCACGAGGCGGCGTTCCTGGCCGCGGCAAAGGACCCGCCGGACCCTGCCGCCGCGGTCGGCGCCAATCGCGACCTGCATTTTGCGCTCTACGAAGCCGCGGGCATGCCCTCGCTGGTCGAGATGATCGGGCGGCTCTGGCTCAAGGCCGGGCCGGTCCTCAATCTCGACATGCGGCACGAGCCGAAGCGGCTCGACGGCGGCAGTGCCGTCGTCGCGCATGCCCAGTTGCTGGCGGCCCTGCGGCGGCGCGATCCGGCAGCGGCGCGGCAGGCGCTGGTCGAGGACATCAGCGCCGCGGCCGAGCATATCGAACGGACGGCGCGGCTGGCGGAATAGCCGGCTTGCTTGAGAACGAAGGAAAAGGGACGGAAACGATGGATCTGACGATCAAGGGATTGCGCGTGCTGGTGACGGCGGGCGCCAATGGCATCGGACGGGCGACGGCGCGTGCCTTCGCGGCGGAGGGCGCCAGGGTCCATATCTGCGACGTCGACGAGAAGGCGCTCGCCGAGATGGCTGAGAGCGATCCTGCGATCACGCGCTCTATCTGCGACGTCTCTGACCGCAAGGCGGTGGCGCGCCTGTTCAAGGAGACGCTGGCGGCGCTCGGCGGGCTCGATTGCCTGGTCAACAATGCCGGCGTCGCCGGACCGACCGGCCGCGTCGATGAGATCGCGCCGGAGGACTGGGATTCCTGCGTCGCCATCGACCTCACCGGCCAGTTCAACTGCACGCGGCTCGCGGTCGAGCACCTGAAGCAGTCGAAGAACGCCTCGATCGTCAATCTCTCGAGCCAGGCCGGCAAGCACGGCTTCCCGCTGCGCTCGCCCTATGCCGCGGCGAAATGGGGCGTGATCGGCTTCACCAAGGCGCTCTCGGCCGAGCTCGGCGAGTTCGGCATCCGGGCGAACGCGATCTGCCCGGGCCTGGTCGACGGGCCGCGCATCCAGAGCGTGATCGCCAACAAGGCGCGCTCGCTTAATGTCTCGCATGACGAGATGACGGACCGGCTCTTCGCCGGCGTCTCGATCAAGCAGTTCGTCGATCCCAGCGACATTGCCAAGCAGATCGTCTTCCTGGCTTCGCCCTTTGCCAAGACGATCTCCGGGCAGGAGATCTCGGTCTGCGGCGATACGCGGATGCTGAGCTGACGCGCCGCGGACGCGTTTTTCCGGCTCGATCGACCCGGAGCGGGGATAGATTCGCAATCGATCCCCGCTGCTTGCGGAGCCCGCATAATCGGCCGGCATGGCGCGCCTTCCGCGCGCTGCTCCGATCCAGCGAGGTTCCATGAGCGATACGCCGCGTCTTGGCCTGCCCCTGCTCGCCGCCGGGCAGGCGCAGAAACATGTGACACACAATGATGCGCTGATGCGGCTCGATGCGCTCGTGCACCTCGTCGTCGCCAGCCGCACGCAGACCGTCCCGCCGGCTTCGCCTGGCGAGACCGCCGCCTATATCGTGCCGGCTGCCGGCACCGGTGTCTTCGTCGGTCACCAGGACGATCTTGCGATCTTCGAGGACGGTGCCTGGAGCTTCCTCGACCCGCGCTCCGGCTGGCAGGCCTGGGTGAGCGACGAGGCCGAGCATCATGTCTGGACCGGCACGCAATGGCGCCGCTCGCAGCCGGCGAGCAGTCTCGGTGCCGCGCTCTGGGGCGTGAATGCAGCCGCCGATACGACGAACCGGCTCTCGGTCTCCGCCGATGCGACCCTGTTCAATCACGCGGGCACCGACCATCGCCTCAAGCTCAACAAGGCGAGCGCCGCGCGCACGGCGAGCCTGCTCTTCCAGGACAACTGGTCCGGCCGGGCCGAGATCGGCCTCGCCGGTGACGACCAGCTCCGGATCAAGGTCAGCCCGGACGGGAGCAGCTGGACCGAGGCGCTGGTCGTCGACCGGACGAGCGGGCTGGTCGCGCTCCCAGCCAGCAACTGGGCGCGCGAGACGCCGCGGCCGAACCTGCTCGTCAATGGCGACTGGCAGATCAACCAGCGCGGCTTTGCCGGCGGCTCATTGGCGGCCGGAGCGTTCGGCTATGACCGCTGGAAGGCACATACCGGCGGCGCCAGCCTCAGCTGCAGCGGCTTCGACCTGACGCTGACCTCCGGCGCAATCCGCCAGATCGTCGAGCCGGCGCTCTGGGGAGTGACGTCCTTCGCATCGACGCCGCTATGCCTGTCGGTCGAGGATCTCAGTGGCGGCAGCCTCGATGTGACGGTCGGCAGCGTCTCCGGAACGATCACCGCGGGAGGCGGCCGCCGCTTCGTCGCATTGACGCCGGCTGCCGGCGACACCGGAAACCTGACGGTCCAGCTCGCGCCGGCGGCGGGGGCGGTAACCTTCCGCGCGATCAAGCTTGAAACCGGCGCGGCGCCCAGCTCCTGGCTAGCGCGCAGCCAGACGCAGGAACGGCAGCTCTGCGAGCGCTACTATTGGCGGCCCGGTCTTCAGTGGTTTATCGACTGCTATCAGGTGGCCGGTGCATACTCGCAGCAAATCCTCGCTTTCCCGACCGCGATGCGGGCCGTGCCGACGGCAAGCTATTCCGTCACGACAGAAGCCAACATACTCGGCGGCGAGCGCTCGATCTCGTCGAGCTCCAATGTCGCTGCCTTGGCGATGATCCGTATTTCGACGCTCGGCCGCGCCTATGCCATTTTCAACGACATCGCCTTCAGCGCCGAGCTTTGAGCCGCCGCCGGCCGCGTTCCGTCAAGCTTTGAAGACGTTGTCCGCCTTGATGCCGGCCCGCGTGCAGACATTGCGCGTGTCGACCACCAGCTTCGAGCCGGCAACGATCGCCGCATAGTCGACGTCGTCGTGGTCGGTGGCGATGAGCACGGCGTCGAAAGCGGCGAGCGAGGCGGCATCGACCGGCACGCTCCTGCGGCCTGCGAGCGTCGGATGCTCGCGGGTCGGCGGAAGCACCGGGACATGGGGGTCGTGGAAGGCGGTGCGGGCGCCGCGCTTCTCGATCAGTTCGATCAGCTTGAGCGAGGGGCTCTCGCGGGTATCCTCGACATTCTTCTTGTAGGCCAGGCCGAGGATCAGGATCGAGGCGTCGCTCAGATTCTTGCGGCCGTGGACGTCGAGCAGGGTCGCGAGGCGATCGACGACCAGATAGGGCATGCGGGTGTTGATCTCGCCGGCGAGCTCGATGAAGCGGGTGGCGACATCGTATTCGCGCGCCTTCCATGTCAGGTAGAACGGGTCGATCGGGACGCAGTGGCCGCCGAGCCCGGGGCCGGGATAGAACGGCATGAAGCCGAAGGGCTTGGTCTTGGCCGCCTCGATCACCTCCCAGATGTCGATGCCCATGGCCGAGTAGACCGTCTTGAGCTCGTTGACGAGGGCGATGTTGACGGCGCGGAAGATGTTCTCGGTCAGCTTGACCGCCTCCGCGGTGGCAGTCGAGGAGACCGGCACGGTCTTGACGACGAGCGCTCCGTAGAGCGCCAGCGCCATCGCCTGTGCGTCGGCGCCGTCGCCGCCGACGACCTTCGGGATGCTGGAGGTGCCGAAATCCGGGTTGCCGGGGTCCTCGCGCTCGGGCGAAAAGGCGAGGAAGAAGTCCTCGCCGCTCTTCAGCCCGCTCGCCTTCTCCAGGAGCGGGCGCATGATCTCGTCGGTCGTGCCGGGATAGGTGGTCGATTCCAGCACGACGAGCTGGCCGCGGCGCAGGCGCCGGCCGATCGCCTCCGTCGTCCTGACGACATAGGACAGATCCGGCTCGCGATGCCTGGTCAGCGGCGTCGGCACGGCGATCAGCAGCGCATCCGGCTCGCCCAGACGGTCGAAATCCGCGGTCGCAACGAAGCGGTCGGCGGCTACGGCCTGCGCGATCGACTCCATCGGGATGTGCTTGATCGCACTGCGACCGGCATTGATGTCGTCGACGCGCCTGGCGTCGATGTCGAAGCCGATGACGCGAAAACCCTGCCGCAGGGTCGCGAGCGCGAGCGGAATGCCGACATAGCCGAGGCCGATGATTCCAACGACGAGCGAGCGGTCATTGACGCGTTCAATGAATTGCTGGGCTGCTGGCGACGTCACGGTGCATCCTGAAATTGCGGCAGCATCGGCCAGCGGCCCAATCCTCGCCCGAGCTTTTTCCAGAGTTGCCAAACTGCGTCAACATCCGCTGAGGCCTTCGTGATGCGGTCTGGCCCCATGTGCATCTGTTGTGACAGGCGTTTACCTGCGCTTGGCTTTAGTCTTTGAAAATGCTTTTGAAATGCCGGTTGATCGCGCCATCGTCGACGACGACACCGCGGTTCCGCTCGATCAGGAAGGCGGGGTGCCAGTACCAGTCGTCAAAGCCGACATTGAGTCGCTCATAGCCGGCCTCGGCCAGCAGAATTCGCATCTCGTCGCGCCGAGGCTCGACGAAATTGTGCTCGATCGTGAAGAGCGCGATACGGTGGCGAGCGAGGTCGATCGTGCGCAGAATCTCCAGTTCCGATCCTTCAGTGTCGAGCGAGACATAGTCGAAGCCGGTTTCGGCGAAGTCTGCCATCTCGGCGATCGCGGCGAAGCTGATCGTTTCGACCTGGATGAGTCCATGCGTCGCGGCGGCGCGAGCACGGTCGTCGGCATAGCGGTCATGGTCCGCGAATTCAGCCAGTGTCCCGATTTCCTGGGAGGGTATGAAGGACAGGATTTGGCCGGTCTCGCGATAGACCGCCCGTTCCAGGCAGATCGCGCTGCGGCTTTCGCGCAAGCGAGCGAAGAGGGCGGGGTTCGGCTCGACGCAGACACCCTTCCAGTCATGCTCGCTTTCGAGGAAGTAGCTGTTGCTGTGCAGGACGCCGTCGAAGGCGCCGATCTCGGCGAAACGGCCGTCGCGGCGGCCATTGCACATGGCGAAGACCCAGCGCTCCTGCTCGATCTGCGAATTGGTCGGCATCTCATAGGCGATCGCTGGATCGAAGCGCACCTGCTCGTTCAGTTCGGTCGTCGCCATTGTTTCCAGCTGCCAGATTGCCGGTGGCAAAGTAGTCGGTGCTCGGCACCGGCGCCAGATGCGCCCGCCTCGGTGGAATCAGGCAGCGATCTGCGGCGGGGAGGGCGGCATCTCGCGCAGGAAGCGGTAGCGGCCATGCTGCTTGATGGCGGCAAGATCGTGGGAGACGAGGCCTGCCGGCCGGATGATCTCGACACCGACATCATCGCCGGCGAAGTCCAGCACCGCAAAGCCGCAGCGCGCGTCGCCGCCCTGCCCGTGGCTGCCCGAGAAAGCGAGCGAGGGCACCCAGAGATGGCGCAGGCCGTCGATGCTCCGGTCGCGGTGCGCGTGCAGGTGGCCGCTGACGACCAGCCGGATATCGGCCTTGCAGAGACGCTGTATCAGCTCGCCACGCAGGGCTGGGCAGAGGCAGGCAGGGCTGGGCTCGGCCTCGTCCGGGCTCTCGACGAAGAGCGGCTTGTGCAGCACGAGCGCGACGCGGTCGCCCTTGCTTTCCGCAAGCATCGCGTCGAGCCAGTCGTTCTGCTCGGCTTCGCGGGCAAGCGCGGAGCCGAAGAGCTGTGCGTTGACGCCGAGCAGGGTCCAGCCGTCGAGCTGGAAGCGCCAGCGATCGGCGCCGATGGCGTTGTCCCAGCGGGCGAGGCGCGGCTCATCGACGATCTGGTTCGGGTCCTGACCCGGCGGCTCGTCGCCGATGTCGTGATTGCCGGGCAGTGGCAGCACGGTGCCGGGCAGCACGGCCAGCGCCCTGGCGGCGAATTCCATTTCGGCGTCGCTGTCGGGCCCGTCGATGCAGAGGTCGCCGTTGACGATGGTGCAGGCGGCCTCGATCCGACTCGCTGCGTCGCAGGCGAGCTGCCAGTTCGGCCAGAAGAAGCCGTGCGTCGGGGAGAGATGCGGATCGGAAAGGACGACGACGCGGGTCATGCGAAGCTCAGATTGAAGGGGCGGAAATCCATGTAGTAGAGCGGGTAGTGGTTCCACCTGACATCGCGGCGTTTCGCGAAGTATTCCCGCACCTGATAGAGCGTCAGCGCTGGTGCCTCCGCCTCGTATTCGTCCATCAGCGCCAGCCAGAGCCGCTTGCGTTCGGCCGGATCGGTCGCGAGCTTGAGCTCGTCGCTGATCGCGTTGAATTTCACCGGCTGCCAGAAGCCGCTCTTCTGGGTCGAATAGTCCTTGGACAAATTGACCATCAGCCCGCCGCCGAGGGGATCGGGAAAGCGGAACGAGACCGAGATCGGCCGTACGTCGGCGCCCGGGCGAATGACCTGGGCGACGTTCTCCACGGTTTCGAGGCGGCTCCTGACGCCGACCGCCTCCCACATCTGCTGGACCACCTGCACGGCGAGGTCCATCTGCAGGTAGTAGCCCGGCGCGATCCGGATCACGACCTCCTCGCCCTTGTAGCCGCCTTCTTTGAGGAGCTTGCGAGAGAGGTCGGGGTCATAGGCGTGGCCGCGGCGGCCGGCGTCGTAATAATCGCCGAAGGCCGGTGTCTGCAGCGCCGCCATGCGCTGGAAGTTCGGCCCCCAGAGCGACTTGCCGAGCGTTTCCATGTCGACGGCATGGTTGAGCCCGCGCCGGACGCGCGCATCCCTGACCATCGGGTTGCGCGTGTCGTAATAGAGGATATGGGCGAGATCGAGCACGACCTCGACGCCTTCCAGCGTCGGGCTGCCTCTGAAGGTCTCGGCCTGCTCGGGAAGCAGGTTGGTGACGAGGTCGAAATCGCCCGCGTGCAGGCCGGCGAGGCGTGTCGCGGCTTCGGGCACGGCGATCAGGATGATCTGGCGCGCGGCAGGGCGGCTCATCCAGTATTCGTCGTGGCTTTCGAGCACGAGGCGCTGGTTGCGCTGGAATGAGGCGATGCGGTAGGGGCCGCTGCCGACGGGCTTCTGGCGCATGCCGGCGAGGCCCTGCTCCTTGTAGAATTTCGCCGAATGGATCCAGCCGCCATAGGAGGCCAGGCGCTGCGGCATCGCCACGTCGGGCGTTGCAGTCCTGAATACGACAGTGTCGCGCCCTTCTGCCTCCACCGCGGTGAGGTGGCCGAAATTGACGCGGCCCTCATGGTGCTGGACTTCCTTGCCGTACATGCGTTCCGGCGAGAAGGTCGAGAGGACGTCCTCGGCCGAGAGCACGCTGCCGTCATGCATGCGTACGCCGTCGCGCAGCTTGGCCTCCCAGGTCAGCGGTTCGCGCTGCTGCAGCGAGGTCGCAAGATGCGGCAGCAAATGCTGGCCACCTTCGGCAGCCTCACGGTTGAAGTCGCGGCGCCAGAGCGTGTCGAAGACATTGCAGGTCGACCGCAACCCGACATTCGAGATCGCCTCGAACGGCTCCAGCGTCGGCGGCAGCGCCTGCACGGCGACGCGCAGAACCGGGCGCGCATCGGCCTGCGCCCGCACCAATCCGGGCAGGAAGGCGGGCGCGGCGAGACCGGCAGCGAGAAGGTTGCGGCGGGTGACCATGGCGGCTCCTTAGGGAGCCGCGACGCTGGTCGCCCGCGGTTACAGCGATGTGACGGTGGTCAATGAATTTCCGGCTCGGCTACCTTCGCGGTGCCGGCGAGATAGTCGAAATCGCAGCCCTTGTCGGCCTGCTGGATGTGTGCCGCCGACATCTTGCCCCAGCCGCGCGGGTAGTCGCGGTTCGGCGGCATCCAGCTCTTCAGGCGCTCGGCGATCTCGGCGTCTGACAGGTTCACCGAGATGCTGCGCGCCTCGACGTCGACTGTGATGATGTCGCCGGTCTTCACCGCCGCGAGCGGGCCCTTGATGTAGGCCTCGGGCGCAATATGGAGCACGCAGGCGCCATAGCTGGTGCCGGACATGCGGGCGTCGGAGAGCCTGAGCATGTCGCGCACGCCCTGCTTCAGCAGCTTCTTCGGGATCGGCAGCATGCCCCATTCCGGCATGCCGGGACCGCCCACGGGCCCACAATTCTTCAGCACCATGACGTGATCGGCGGTTACATCGAGAGTCTCGTCGTTCACCGCCTTCATCATCGCATCATAGTCCTCGAAGACGAGGGCCGGGCCGGAGTGCTTGAGCAGGCGAGGCTCGGCGGCCGAGGGCTTGATGACGCAGCCGCCGGGGGCGAGGTTGCCCTTCAGCACGGCAAGGCCGTTGGCGGTCGAGACCGGCTTGTCGAGCGGGCGGATGACGTTGTCGTCATAGACCTGGGCGAGCGCGATCGTCTCGGCGAGCGGCTTGCCGGTCACGGTCATCGCGCCGGTATGCAGCTTGCTCTCGAGCTGCTTCAGCAGGGCTGGGAGCCCGCCGGCATAGAAGAAATCCTCCATCAGGAAGTCGCCGGAGGGGCGCAGATTCGCGATCACCGGCACCTTGCGCGAGAAGGCGTCGAAATCGTCGGGAGTCAGTGGCACGCCGGCACGGCCGGCCATGGCGACGAGATGGATGATGGCGTTGGTTGAGCCGGCGACCGCCATGTGGACGGTCAGCGCGTTCTCGAAGCTCTCGCGGGTCAGGATGCGGTCGGGGGTCAGGTCCTCCCAGACCATCTCGACGATGCGCTTGCCGGCCGCGGCGGCCATGCGCGGATGGGCGGCGTCGGCGGCGGGGATGGCGGAGGCGCCGGGCAAGGTCAGGCCGAGCACCTCGGCATGACTCATCATGGTCGCGGCGGTGCCCATCACCATGCAGGTGCCGTGCGAGCGGGCGATGCCGCTCTCCATGTCGCGCCAGTCAGCGTCGGAGATGTTGCCGGCCTCCTTCTCGGCCCAGTACTTCCAGACGTCGGCGCCCGAGCCGAGGGTCTTGCCGGCCCAGTTGCCACGCAGCATCGGCCCGGCCGGCACAAAGATGAAGGGCAGGCCGGCGCTGCAGGCGCCCATGATCAGGGCCGGGGTCGACTTGTCGCAGCCGCCGAGCAGGACCGCGCCGTCAAGCGGATGGGACCTGATCGATTCCTCCGCCTCCATCGCCAGGAAGTTGCGATAGAGCATGGTCGTCGGCTTCTGGTATTGCTCCGAAGCCGACATCACCGGGATCTCGACCGGGAAGCCGCCGGCTGCCCAGACCGCGCGCTTCACCGCCTCGGCGCGGTCGCGCAGATGGGTATGGCAGGGGTTGATCTCGGACCAGGTGTTGAGGATGCCGATCACCGGCTTTCCCATGAACTCGTCATGGTTGAGGCCCATCTGCAGTGCCCGCGAGCGATGCCCGAAGGAGCGCAGGTCGCTGGCGCCGAACCAGCGCTTCGAGCGCAGCGTGTCGGGCGTCTTGCGGGGATGGGACATCGGCGTTTCCTCGAATTCTTGGTGTTCTAACTGGATAAGCGGGCCGGAGAAGCGTCATGGTCGGGCTTGACCCGACCATCTCGGAAACCAGCTAGCTGGTCCTGAGATTCTCGGGTCTGCGCTTCGCTTCGCCCGAGAATGACGCCCTTGGCCTTACTCCGCCGCTGCTCGCTGGCTGCCCCAGCTTCCGACGATCCCGCGCAGTTCGGTGCGCTCGCTCTCGTTCAGCTCCGGCAGGCCAGGCAAGCGGACCGGCCCGACATGGGTGCCGAGCAGGCCAAGCGCCTCCTTGACCACGGTGACGTTGGCGCCGTTGCCATACTTCGTCCGCAGCGTCTCGAAGCCGGCGATCTCGTCGACGAGGCGGCGGGCGCGGTCGTAGTCGTTGTTCTCCAGCGCCTGCCAGATTGCGAGCGAGCGCTCGGGCGCGACATTGACCAGGCCAGAGGTGAAGCCGCGGGCGCCTAGCGCATGGAAGGGCGCGGCCCAACCCTCGGCGAGACCGCAGATCCAGTTGGCGCTGGTTCCTTGCGTGGCACGGACGCATTCGGCCAGCAGCATCATGTTCGGCGATGCGAACTTGACGCCGGCGACATTGGGATGGGTCGCGACGTGGGCGAGGTCCTTCACGCCGATCGCATCCGAGCGGATATAGGCGACGAGCGGGATCGTCAGTGCCTCGGCGATGGCGAGGATGTAGTCGGCCTGGCTCTGCGGGGCGGCGAAGGGGTCGAGCGGGTGATGCACCATCACCGCGTCGCAGCCGGCCTTGGCGGCGAGCTTGCCGGTCGCGACGGCCTCCCGCAAAGACCTTCCGATGCCGGCGGTGACCAGCGCCTTGCCGGCAGCGGCTTCCGCGGCAACAGCGTGGCTGCGCACCACCTCGTCGGTGGTCATCGGGTAGAACTCGCCGGTGTTGCCGGCCGAGACGATGTTGTGGATGCCGGCCTCAGCGATGCGCGCGACGATCTGGCCGGTCAGCGCCCAATCGGCCTCGCCATCGCCTTTCCAGGCGGTGACGTGCACGCCGGAGATGCCGCGCAGGCCGCTGCGAACCCTGTCACTCATCGTAATCCAATCCTTCCGCGTCGGCGCCGAAGACCTGGCGCACATGGCTCTTGGCGGAGCGCACGATATGGCTGCGCATGCGCTGCTCGGCCCGTGCCGGCTCATGCGCGCGCAGCGCCTCGAAGATGCTGCGATGCTCCTCGAAGCCCCGGGCGCGCTCGCTGGGTTCGCCCAACAGGGCGATGCGCTGGGCATGGTCGTACATGCGCTGGCCGTCGAGCCGGCGCTCCAGATAGCTGCAGCCTGAGATGCGGTGGATCATGCCGTGATAGGCCTCGTTCAGATTGACGAGGTCTTCCAGGTCGCCGTGCGCGGTCGCATGCGCCATCTCGTCGATCAGGCGAGCCATCTCGGCGATCTCGCCGGCGTCGATCCGGTTGGCGGCGATATGCGTCATGACGCTTTCGAGCGCGGCGCGGCCGAGCGCCATCTCCAGCGCCTGGCGGGCGGAGAACTCGACGAAGACGCCGCGGCGGGCTTCCGTCCGCACCAGGCCCTCGCTCTCCAGCATGCGGATCGCGTCCTTCACCGGCGTCGTCGAGACGCCGAGCATGTCGGCGAGCTGGCGCTCGTTCAGCCGCTCGCCCTCGTGGAACTTTCCCGCGACGATCGCCCGGCGCAGGCGCTCGTGCACATGCTCGCGCAGCGAGCGCAGCAGATGCGGCGAGACGGGTTCGATGGCGAGCGCGTTTGACATCCCAGGTCCTCTGGCGGGGCATCGGCACGATTCGTCTCAGGCGCCGGCCTGTCGCCATTGCCTCATCAGACACCACAAAGCGCAAGCGACATCAAGTGTGAAATTTCAGATTTCAAATCTGGAATTGCGTGCTATGGAGTCAAGCAAGACGGCCGCAAGACGCCGGAACGGCAAGGCCGGATGGACAATGACGAGGGAGGATTGGATGACATCGATCACACGCCGCGGCCTGCTCGCCGGAGCCGGCGCCATGCTGGCCGCACCGGCTTTGACCCCTGCTTGGGCGCAGAGCGGCTATCCCGGAAGCAGGGTCGTCACCATCGTGGTGCCCTTCGCCGCAGGCGGAACGACCGACCTGCTCGGCCGCATCCTGGCTGACCGGCTTGGCGCGCGTCTCGGCGGCAAGTTCATCGTCGAGAACCGGCCGGGCGCGGGCGGCAATACCGGTGTGGCGGCAGTCGCGAAGGCCGAGCCGGACGGCTACATGCTGACCATGAGCACGGTCTCCAGCCATGCGATCAACCCGGCCGTCTATGCCAAGATGCCCTTTGACCATATCAAGGATTTCGCGCCGATCTCGCAGGTGGCGAGTGTGCCGAACATCCTGATGGTCAATCTCGATTTGCCGGCCAAGACCGTGCCGGAGCTGATCGAGTTGCTGAAGAAGAACCCCGGCAAGTACTCTTTCGGCTCCTCGGGCGCCGGCACCTCGACCCATATGGCGGCCGAACTGTTCAAGGTCTCGACCGGCACCGACATGGTCCATGTGCCTTACCGGTCGAGTGCGCAGGTGACGCAGGACCTGCTTTCCGGCCAGATCCAGCTCACCTTCGACAACATCACCATCGCCTGGCCGCATGTCGAAGCCGGCAAGATCCGTGCATTGGCGACGGCGACACCGAAGCGGCTCGCCGTCGCGCCCGACCTGCCGGCGTTGTCGGAGTTCATCCCGGGCTACGACGCCAGCTCCTGGCACGGCATCTTCGCGCCGTCGAAGGTGCCGCCCGAGATCGTCGCCAAGCTCTCCACCGAGACGCAGGCGATCATGCGCGAGCCTGCGGTGATCGAGCAGCTCAAGAAGCTCGGCGTCGACCCGGTTGGCTCGACCCAGGCCGAGTTCACCGCCCATATCGCCAGCGAGACCAAGCGGTGGGCGGAGGTTGCGCAGAAGGCGAATGTGAAGATCGAGTGAGCGAGGCTGGTCGGCGTCATGGTCGGGCTTGACCCGACCATCTCGGAAACCAGTGGCATCTGGTCATGAGATTCTCGGGTCAAGCCCGAGAATGACGGCCAGCACGGCGCCGGGACCATCACTGCAAGCGATAGATCAACAGGACAAAGCCGCATGACCGCACTGACCTCCGAAAACCGCGAGAAGCTGAAGCGCGTCTCGACCGCGACCCTGACTACGGCGCTGTTCAAGCGAGGCCTGCGCAACCAGTTCATCCAGGATGTGCGCCCGCTCTCAGCCAACGCGCCGCGCATGGTCGGCGAGGCCTTCACGCTGCGCTACATCCCGGCGCGCGAGGATCTCGACCATCTCGGCGTGTTCGAGGGCACGCAGCATCCGCAACGCGTCGCGGTCGAGACCTGCCCGGCGGGCCATGTCATGGTCATCGACAGCCGCAAAGATGCGCGCGCGGCTTCGGCCGGCTGCATTCTGGTGACGCGCCTGATGCAGCGCGGTGCCGCCGGCATCGTCACGGATGGCGGTTTCCGTGACAGCCCCGACATCGCCGCGCTCGGTTTTGCCGCCTATCACAGCCGGCCGAGCGCGCCGACCAACCTGATTCATCACCATGCGCTCGACATCAACGCGCCGATCGGCTGCGGCGACGTGCCGGTCTATCCCGGCGACATCATCGTTGGCGACGGCGAGGGCGTCTGCGTGATCCCGGCCCATCTCGCCAACGAGGTCGCGGCCGAGGCCTATGAGCAGACGGCCTATGAGGATTTCGTCGAGATGAAGGTGCGGGAAGGGCGCGGCATCTTCGGCCTCTACCCGGCAAATGCCGAGACCAAGGCCGAGTTCGCGAGATGGCGGCCGGACTGGAAGTGACCTGAGACCGCTCTCGTCGCCAAAGCGACGATGGAAAATCCGCCGGAGGGCGGTTGAAAACGGGCGCCGTCAGTGCGGCGCCCGAACGGATAACCATGACAATACGAGCACAGGGGGAAATGCCATGATCGACATGTTTCGCCGTCATTTGCTCAAGGGTGGACTCGCCGCCGCGGCCGGCTCGGCGCTGGCCACGCCCGCTTTGGCACAGGCCTTCCCGTTCAAGCCGAACCAACGCTATCCCGACCCGGCGGTCGAGATCCTCGATCCGAGCTTCGCCAAGTACCGGATCTATTCGAGTACGGTCGAGCAGCTCGGCACCGGCATGCGCTGGGCTGAGGGGCCGGTCTATTTCCCGGATGGGCGCTATCTCCTCGTCAGCGACATCCCGAACAACCGGATCATGAAATATGACGAGGTGAAGAACAGCTTCACCGTCTTCCGTGAGAACGCCAACTACGCCAACGGCAATGCCCGCGACCGGCAGGGACGGCTGATCACCTGCGAGCATTCGGTGACGCGGCGCATCACCAGGACCGAGAAGAACGGCCGGATCACGGTTCTCGCTGACAAGTTCGAGGGCAAGCGGCTCAACGCTCCGAATGATATTGTCGTCCGCTCGGACGACACGATCTGGTTCACCGACCCGCTCTTCGGCATCAATGGCGAATGGGAGGGCTCACGCGCCAAGCCGGAACAGGCGACGACGAACGTCTACCGGCTCGCTCCCGACGGCAAGCTGACTGCGGTGATCACCGATCTGGTCAACCCGAACGGGCTCGCCTTCTCGCCCGACGAGAAGAAGCTCTACGTCGTCGAATGGCGGGGCACGCCGAACCGCAGCATCTGGAGCTACGACGTTGACGCCGACGGCAGAGTCTCGAACAAGGTCAAGCTGGTCGACGCTGCCGATTTCGGCGCGCTCGACGGCTTCCGTGTCGACCGCGACGGCAACCTCTGGTGCGGCTATGGCAGCAATGGCGCGCTCAATGCCGAGCCGAGCGATGTCGGCGGGCGCAAAGTCTATGGCCTGCGCGGCAAGTCGGAGGACCTCGACGGGGTGATGGTGTTCAGCCCGGCCGGCAAGCCGCTCGCCTTCATCCGCCTGCCGGAGCGCTGCGCCAACCTCTGCTTCGGCGGGCCGAAGGGCAATCGGCTCTATATGGCAAGCTCGCACTCGCTCTACGCGCTCTATGTCGAGGCGCACGGCGCCGTGTGACGCCTCGACGCGCTTCAGGCCGCCAGCAACTCCCGCACCATTGGGATGACCTCGCGGCCGTAGAGCTCGATGCAGCGCAGCAGCTTGTCCTGCGACAGGGGGCCTGCGCTGATCTTGAGCTGGAAGCGCTGGAGGCCGAGCGCCTTCACCGTCGCCGCGATCTTGCGGGCGACGGTTTGCGGCGAGCCCAGATAGAGCGCTCCCCCCGAAACCTCGCGCTCGAACTCTTCGCGCGACAGCGGACCCCAGCCGCGCTCGGCGCCGATGCGGTCGCGCATCGCCTTGAAGGCGGGGAAGAATTCCTCGGCTGCCTGCTCGTCGCTCGCCGCGACATAGCCGGGCGAATGCACGCCGATCGGGCGCTCGGCATGGCCAAGGCGCCCCATCGCGTCGCGGTAGAGTTGGGCGTAAGGCGCGAAGCGCTGGGCCGGGCCGCCGATGATGGCGAGCATCATTGGCAGGTCGTAGCGCGCCGCCCGCACCACCGATTCCGGACTGCCGCCGACACCGATCCAGGTCGTCAGCTCACCCTTTTCCAATGGCGGGAAGACCTGCTGGTCACGCAGCGGCGGACGAAGGCTGCCTTCCCAGGTGATGTTCTTCTTGCGGATCAACTCGACGAAGAGGTCGAGCTTTTCTTCGAACAGCACTTCGTATTGGCTGAGGTCGAAGCCCAAGAGCGGAAAAGATTCGGTGAAGGAGCCGCGGCCGAGGATGACCTCGGCGCGGCCGTTCGAGAGCGCATCGACCGTGGAGAAGCGCTGGAAGACGCGGATCGGATCGTCCGAGCTCAGCACGGTGACGGCCGAGCCGAGGCGGATGCGGCTGGTGCGGGTCGCGATGCCGGCGAGCACGGTCTCTGGGGAGGAGACTGCGAAATCGCCGCGGTGATGCTCGCCGATGCCGAAGAAGTCGATGCCGATCTCGTCGGCGAGCACCGCCTGCTCGATGAGGTCGCGGATCACCTGCGCATGCGGGAGCAGGACCCCGTCCGGGCCGGCGGTGACGTCGCCGAAGGTGTCGAGGCCGAGCTGGAGGGAGGCGGGCATGGTCGGGTCCGAAGCTGGTGCAGCACGCCGTTTTGCCGGCGCCCGCGCCATCTGGCGCTGGCATCGCCGCCGTTCAAGATGCGCCGGCGCCGAGGGGTCTATGCGAATTCGCCGAAATCGGTACCATGAGGAACAATAATATCCGCCTCACCCCCCATTTGGGTGTGGCGGGGCGCTGACGATTGCTGTTGCTTCGGCAAGCTCCGGAAAACGGATTCGCGCGCAGTCGCAAAGGGGGGAGAGGTTGATGGACGGCGAAGCTGTGGCCGAGAGCGATCGCTCGATCGTCGGCAATCCGATGCTGCTGCCGTTCTATGATCTGTCCTTCGAGGAAATCGAGCTGCTGTGCCGGGTGACGGCGGTGTGGCGAGAGGGCAGCGCGGAGGCCGTCGACGGCGCCTGGTTCGCGAGTTTCATGAGCGCACGGAAGGAGCCGACCCGATAGGCGAGGCGATTCTAGTAGCGCTCGCCATGGTCGCCATTGCGGTGGGCGCATGGTGGGCGACGACCCGGTGGCGGCTTTAGACGCGGCCGTCGCTCGACCATATCCGGCGAAGCCGCTTTGCCGGATATGTCGCAGCTTTTTGTTTTGCGCAGTTCCGGACGCGAAACCGCTGCGCACTTTCGCTGGAACGGCTTTGGACGATCACGCCGCTGGCTCGAGCCTGGCCCGGCCGAGGACCATGACACGGTCGATCTGGAAGCCGCAGCGCTGCAGGGCGTCGTGATCTTGCGGCCAGGCGGCCGAGCGCTCCAGCGAGATCGCGATACGCGGCAGGTCGAGCTGCGCGGCGAGTTGATTGGCGAAGCGCAGCAATGCATCGACGAGGCAGGTTCCGGGCAGCCGCATCATCGCGATCTCGGAGATCTCCAGCGTCGTGCCGCCCGTGATCGTCCGCGCGATGCGAAAGCCGAACAGGGCATGCGGCATGCCGCGCGCGTCGCGCAGGGCGAAGACGCCTGATGGCTGCGCCCCGTCCTGCGAATGGTCGCGCACAAAGGCGGCCCAACCATCCGGCGTGAGCTCGGGATGCAGCAGGGTGACGAGCCCGTAGACCGTGTCGGCGCTGCCCGGCAGGATGCGCGCGACTTCGAAGATGTCATCGCCCATCACGTGCGGCTCTCCCGAATTTCCAGGCAGCAACCTCGTGTCGTCGGGCCTATTGCCGCATTGATCTGGATCAAATCCGCAGCCTTTCGGCACGGCGCACGCTTTGTCAGCCTGCAGGCATGGGGTAGGGTCCAGACATGAATAGGAAGGTCCGATTGTGAACTGTCAGCCCTCGGTGTGTAGCGCCGCCGCCCACGGCGAGAGCGGATGCCGCAACTGCATGGTCCGTCTGGTCAGCGTCTGCGCCTCTCTGACAGATGACGAGCTCGCTTTGCTGGAGCAGCTGGCGATGCCGACGCATTTTGCCTCCGGCGACACGCTGTTCTCGCAAGGGGCCGAGGCGCACTGTGTCTACAACGTCACGGGCGGCGTGATCCGGCTCTACAAGCTTTTGTCCGACGGCCGCCGCCAGGTCGTCGGCTTCGCGTTGCCAGGCGATTTCCTCGGGCTCGCCATGCGCGATGCCTATGGTTTTTCGGCCGATGCGATCGGCGACGTCGCGGTCTGCGCCTTCTCGCGCTCCGCTTATACGGCGCTGGTCGACGCCAAGCCGCATTTGCTCAAGCGCCTGCACGAGTTCGCGACGCATGAGCTGACGCTCGCCCATGAGCAGATGATGCTGCTCGGCCGCCGCACCGCCGAGGAGAAGCTGATCTGCTTCCTGCTCGGCATGCAGCAGCGCTGGGCCCGGCTCGGCAAGCCCTCGGTGACGGTGCCGCTGCCGATGACGCGGCAGGACATCGCCGATTTCCTCGGCCTGACGATCGAGACGGTCAGCCGCACCTTCACCCGCCTCGCCAAGGAGAAGACGATCCTGATCGTGCCCGGCGGCGTGCGCGTGATGAACCCCGAACGGATGCACGCCGTCGCGGCGTGAGCTGCGCCTTCGCGTCGCAGCCCGCCCTGTCCTGCTCTTGACCTGGATCAAAGCCCCCCGCCCAGCCGGCCGCTAAGCCTCCCGCTGAGGGCGCATCCCAGCGCCTGCGACGAAGCGGGAGTCAGCGGTGACGGCGACGACGAGCCCTGTCCGGGCAATGACGGTCGGCGAGATGATCGGGATGCTGATCGCGGGCGCCAGCGTGCTGCCGCTGATCCTGATCGGCGCACTGACCGAAAACTCCGGCTATGCCTTCCACGCCATGCTCGGCGCAGCCGCAGCCGCGGCCAGCATGATCCTGATCGGCAATCGCTGCTTCGACGGCTCGCCGACGGTCCCGCCGCAGGAGATCGATGGCAAGCCCAACTACAATATGGGGCCGGTCAAGTTCGCGACCGTCGCCTCGATGGTCTGGGGCATCGCCGGCTTTGCCGTCGGGCTGATCATCGCGCTGCAGCTCGCCTTTCCCGGGCTGAACTTCGACCTGCCCTGGACCAATTTCGGCCGGCTGCGGCCGCTGCATACCTCGGCGGTGGTCTTCGCCTTCGGCGGCAACGTGCTGATCGGCTCGTCGTTCTATGTCGTCCAGCGCACCTGCCGGGCCCGCCTTGCCGGCGATCTTTCGCCCTGGTTCGTCGTACTCGGCTACAACCTGTTCATCGTCATCGCCGGCACCGGCTATCTGCTCGGGATCACCCAGAGCAAGGAATACGCCGAGCCGGAATGGTACGCCGATCTCTGGCTGACCTTCGTCTGGGTCGCCTATCTCCTGGTCTTCCTGGGCACGCTGAGGAAGCGCACGGAGCCGCACATCTATGTGGCGAACTGGTTCTATCTCGGCTTCATCCTGACCATCGCGGTCCTGCATATCGGCAACAATGTCGCCGTGCCGGTCTCGATCCTGTCACCGAAGTCCTACGGGCTGTGGTCGGGCGTGCAGGATGCGATGTTCCAGTGGTGGTACGGCCACAACGCGGTCGGCTTCTTCCTGACCGCCGGCTTCCTCGCAATCATGTACTATTTCGTGCCCAAGCGCGCGGAACGGCCGATCTACAGCTACCGGCTCTCGATCATCCATTTCTGGGCGCTGATCTTCATCTATATCTGGGCCGGCCCGCATCATCTGCACTACACCGCGCTGCCCGACTGGGCGCAGACGCTCGGCATGACCTTCTCGATCATGCTGTGGATGCCCTCCTGGGGCGGCATGATCAACGGCATCATGACCCTGTCGGGCGCCTGGGACCGACTGCGCACCGACCCCGTGCTGCGGATGATGGTGGTCTCGCTCGCCTTCTACGGCATGGCGACCTTCGAGGGGCCGCTGATGTCGATCAAGGCGGTGAACGGGCTCTCGCACTACACCGACTGGACCATCGGCCACGTCCATGCCGGTGCGCTCGGCTGGGTCGCCTATATTTCCTTCGGCGCGATCTACTGCCTCGTGCCCTGGCTGTGGAACCGCAAGGGGCTCTACTCGCTCAGGCTGGTGAGCTGGCACTTCTGGGTCTCGACGCTCGGCATCGTCTTCTACATCACGGCGATGTGGGTCTCGGGCATCCTGCAGGGCCTGATGTGGCGGGCCTACACCTCGCTCGGCTTCCTCGAATACGCCTTCATCGAGACCGTCGCGGCGATGCACCCGTTCTACGTGATCCGGGCGCTGGGCGGCGCACTCTTCCTGATCGGCGCGCTGATCATGGCCTTCAATCTCTGGATGACCGTGCGCTGCGAGGAGGCTGCCGACATGCCGCAGGCCCATGCGCTGCCGCCGCGCCAGCTCGCCACCGCCTGAGGAGCCGTCATGACGAGCATCGAACAGAAGCCGCCGCGCCGCTCGCTTTGGGCCAAGCACAAGATCTTCGAGACCAACTCGATCGTCCTGGTCATCGGCACGCTGCTGGTGATTTCGATCGGTGGTCTCGTCGAGATCGCGCCGCTCTTCTACCTCCGGAACACGATCGAGACGGTGCAGGGCATGCGGCCCTATACGCCGCTCGAGCTCGCCGGACGCGGCATCTATGTGCGCGAGGGCTGCTACAACTGCCACAGCCAGATGATCCGGCCGCTGCGCGACGAGGTCGAGCGCTACGGACACTATTCGCTCGCGGCCGAGAGCATGTACGACAAGCCGTTCCAATGGGGTTCGAAGCGGACCGGGCCGGACCTTGCCCGCGTCGGTGGCAAGTATTCCGACGAATGGCAGCGGGCGCATCTTTCCGAGCCGCGCGCGATCGTGCCGCAGTCGATCATGCCGGGCTATCCCTTCCTGGAGAAGACCGAGCTTTCGTTCGGGGACATCGCCGACGAGCTGCGCGCCAACCGCGCCGGCGGCGTGCCCTATAGCGACGAGATGATCGCGCAGGCTGCGAGCGATCTGAAGGCGCAGGCGACGCCGGACCATCCCGGCCAGGCCGATCTGGAGAAGCGCTATCCCAAGGCGCAGTCGCGCGATTTCGACGGCAATCCGCAGCGCGTCACCGAAGCCGACGCTCTGATCGCCTATCTGCAGGCGCTCGGGACGATGGTCGACTTCAAGCTCTACGACGACAAAGCCAACATCCGCTGAGCCCGACCATGCAAACGACCTATCACTGGCTCGCCGGCTTCGCTCAGTCCGCCGGACTTCTCTACTTCGTCGCCGTCTTCCTCGGAGTCTGCGTCTACGCCTTCTGGCCGAAGAACCGCGCCCGCTTCGAGGAAGCCGCGCTCAATCCGCTGCGCGAGGACTGACCGATGGACCAGAAGCACGACGATCCCCATGTCGATGCCGCCACCGGCTACAGCACGACCGGGCATGAGTGGGACGGTATCCGTGAGCTCAACACGCCGCTGCCGCGCTGGTGGCTCGGCATCTTCTACGCCAGCATCCTCTGGTCGATCGGCTACTGGATCGTCTACCCCGCCTGGCCGCTTTTGACCGACACGACCAAAGGCGTGATCGGCTATGCCAGCCGTTCCGAGATCAGCGCGGACATGGCCAAGCTCAAGGCGCAGCGCGCCGCGCAGGCAGCCGGCATGGCGGACGCCACGCCCGAGCAGATCAAGGCCGACCCGACCCTCTTCCAGATCGCGATGGCGCAGGGCAAGGCCGCCTTCGGTGACAATTGCGCGGCCTGCCACGGTGTCGGCGGCGCCGGCGCCAAGGGCTATCCCAACCTCAACGATGACGACTGGCTCTGGGGCGGCTCGCCCGCAGCGATCCAGCAGACGATCCGCCACGGCATCCGCGTTGCCGGCGACAACGATACCCGCGTCAGCCAGATGCCGGCCTTCGGGCGCGATGGCGTGCTGAAGCGCGAAGAGATTGTCGCCGTCGCCAGCCATGTTCGCGAACTCGCCGGCCTGCCGACCGAGCCGAAGGTGGATCTTGCGCTCGGGCGCAAGGTCTTCGCCGACAATTGCGCCGCCTGCCATGGCGCCGCGGGCAAGGGCAACCAGGAGCTCGGCGCGCCGAACCTCACCGACGCGATCAGCCTCTACGGCATGGACATGGCCTCGCTCACCGAGACCATCGCCAACAGCCGGGGCGGGGTGATGCCGGCCTGGGCCGGGCGTCTCGACGAGACCACGATCAAGGCGCTGACCGTCTATGTCCACTCGCTGGGGGGAGGGCAGTAGCGTGAGCAGCACCGGGACCGACCAAGACGACATTCCGCTCTTCGCGGCGTCGCGGAAGGTCTATCCGCAGAGCGTGTCGGGCCCGTTCCGGCGCGCCAAGTGGCTCATCCTCGTCCTGTGCCTTGGCATCTACTACCTCCTGCCCTTCCTGCGCTGGGATCGCGGCCCGTACCTGCCGAACCAGGCGGTGCTGGCTGACATCGCCAACAACCGCTTCTACTTCTTCTTCATCGAGATCTGGCCGCAGGAGGTCTACTACTTCACCGGCCTCCTGATCCTGGCCTCCTTCGTCCTCTTCCTGATGAACGCTGTCGCCGGCCGGGTCTGGTGCGGCTATCTCTGCCCGCAGACGGTCTGGACCGACCTCTTCCTCGCGGTCGAGCGCTTCTTCGAGGGCGACCGGCGCGAGCGCACGCGCCGCGATGCCGAGCCCTGGGGCTTCGACACGCTCTGGCGCAAGGGCGCCAAGCACGCGGTCTGGCTCGTCATCGCCTGGTGGACCGGCGGTGCCTGGGTGCTCTACTTCGCGGATGCTCCGACCCTGGTGCGCGAGCTTGCGACCTTCACCGCGCCGCTCTCGGCCTATGTCTGGATCGCGATCCTGACCTTCACCACCTACGCGCTCGCCGGCATCATGCGCGAGCAGGTCTGCAAGTACATGTGCCCCTGGCCGCGCATCCAGGCGGCGCTGACCGACGACGAGGCGCTCAACGTCACCTATCGCTACGATCGCGGCGAGCCGCGGGTCTCGGTGAAGCAGGCGGCAAAGCTGCGGGCCGAGGGCGCGCCGGCGGGCGATTGCATCGACTGCTTCCAATGCGTCGCCGTCTGCCCGACCGGGATCGACATCCGCGACGGCGCGCAGGTCGATTGCATCCAGTGCGGCCTGTGCATTGACGCCTGCGACACCGTGATGACCAAGATTGGCCGTCCGACGCGGCTGATCGCCTATGATACCGACGACAATGTCCAGCGCCGCCTCGCCGGAAAGCCTGCGATCTACCGGCTGGTGCGCCTGCGCACTCTGATCTATCTGGCGCTGATCACCGTCGTCGGCGGTGCCATGCTCTGGCAGCTCGCGACCCGCAGCACTGCCGGGATTTCCCTGCTGCATGAACGCACGCCGCTGTTCGTCACCTTGAGCGATGGATCGATCCGCAACGCCTATGCGGTACGCCTGCTCAACAAGCGGCCGGAGCACCGGCCTTTCGCCCTGACAGTTGCTGGCCTGCCGGGCATCCGGATCGAAGCGGTGGGTGTCGCGCCCAGCGCCGATCTTCGCCCCGTCGTCACCGTCGATCCCGATTCCTCGCGCGAGGTGCGCGTGCTCGTCACCGTCCCGGCCGGCGTGCCGCTCGCAGCCTCGCAGGCGATCACCATCACCGCCTCGGATCTCTTTGCCGGCGAGACAGTGCGCGCCGACGACCATTTCATGGCGCCGGAGATCCATCGATGAGCTGCTGCGGAGTCATCATCATGCCCTATGAGAATCCGGCACCGGCTGCACCGCGCCGACCTTTCCAGCTGACCGGCGGCATGGTCGCGGCCATGCTGATCCTGTTCTTCGGCGTGATCGTCTCGGTCAATGCGACGATCCTGACGATGGCGCTGCGGACCATGCCGGGCGTCGAGACCCGCAGCGCCTATGAGGACAGCCAGCGCTTCAACGAGGAGATCGCCCGCCAGCACGAGCGCGATGCGCGCGGCTGGTCCGCTACCACGACGCTGGCCCGGCAAAGCGAGGGCGCGACCCTCTCCGTGAGCCTGGCCGATCGTCGCGGCGAGCCGCTCGCCGGTCTCGCCACCAGCGCCCGCCTGCGTCACCCCGCGACCGCCGCCCGCGACTATGCCCTGACGCTGAGCGAGAGCCGGCCGGGGCGCTACGAGGCCCGTTTCGAGACGATCGAGGCCGGCTCCTGGATCCTCGAATTGCAGGCCAGGCGCGGAGAGGAGGTCGTCTTCGTCTCGCGCAGCCGCGTCAGCCTCCGGGAGCGTTGAGATGGCGGCGCAGGACCTCTCCGTCTTCGTCCGTCATCGCGATGATGGCATCGCCAGCATGGAGCTGGCGGTCGACGGCATACGCTGCGCCGGCTGCATGCAGGCGATCGAGGGCGGGCTCGCCCGCGAGCCGGCTATTTTGGGCGCCCGCGTCAACCTCGCGCTGAAGCGCGTCTCGGTCGAATGGCGCGAGGCGCTGCTGCGGCCCGAAGCCGTGGTCGAGAGGCTGGCGGCGCTCGGCTTCAAGGCCTATCCCTTCGCGCTGGAGCGCCAGAAAGACGCGGTGGCTTCCGAGGAGCGCTATCTGCTGCGTGCGCTCGGCGTCGCCGGCTTCGCCTCGATGAACATCATGCTGCTCTCGGTCGCGGTCTGGTCCGGCAATGGCGGCGACATCGATCCGACGACGCGCGACTTCTTCCACTGGCTCTCGGCCCTGATCGCATTGCCGACCGCGGCCTATGCCGGCCGGCCCTTCTTCGAGAGCGCGCTCAGGGCGCTGAAGGCCGGCGCCGTCAACATGGACGTGCCGATCACCATCGGCGTCGTGCTGGCGCTGGTGATGTCGGTCGCCGAGACCTGGAACCATGGCCGCCACGCCTATTTCGACGGCGTGGTCATGCTCTTCTTCTTCCTGCTGATCGGGCGCTACCTCGACCAGCTGATGCGACGGCGCACCCGCGACCTCGCCGGCAACCTCGCTGCGCTCAAGGCCGAGACGGCGACGAAACTCGCCGCCGACGGCAGCGCGACGGTGATGCCGATCGCCGCGATCGCGTCGGGCGATCTCGTGCTGGTACGGCCGGGCGAGCGCGTCTCCGTCGACGGCATCGTCGAGACCGGCCGCTCGGAGCTCGACCAGAGCCTCGTCACCGGCGAGACGGCGCCTGCCATGATCGGGCAAGGCGAACGCGTCCATGCCGGCACGCTCAACCTGACCGGCGCTCTGACCGTGCGGGTCGAGGCGGCCGGGCAGGGCACGCTGCTCGACGAGATCGACCGGCTGATGGACCAGGCCGTCGGCAACCGCTCGGGCTATGTCCGCCTCTCCGACCGCGCCGCACGGCTCTACGCCCCGGTCGTGCACACGCTGGCGGCCTCGACCTTTCTTGGCTGGCTGGCATGGGGGCTCGCCTGGCCGGAGGCACTGATGATCGCCGTCACCGTGCTGATCATCACCTGCCCCTGCGCGCTCGGCCTCGCCATCCCCGCCGTGCAGGTCGTCGCGGCCTCCAGCCTGTTCAAGCGCAAGATCATGCTGAAGGAGGGCGATGCGCTGGAGCGCCTGGCCGAGGCCGACATCGCCGTCTTCGACAAGACCGGTACGCTGACCCTGCCCGAGCCGGAGATACTGAACCCGCAGGTGCTGCCGGCCGAGCGACGGGCCGAGATCGGCGCGCTCGCGGCGGCGAGCGGACATCCGCTGGCGCAGGCGCTGGCAAGGGCGCTTGGTGTTTCGCGTGCGGCGGAGGACGTGCACGAGGAGCGCGGGCAGGGCCTCTCCGTGGGGGACGGAGATGACGAGCGCCGTCTCGGCAGCGTCGCCTTCTGCCGGGCCGAGGCGGAGGCGGCCATGGTCGCGGCGCTGCATCCCGGCGCCTCGCTGATCGCCTATCGCCATGGCTCCTTCCGCACGGTGTTGGCCCTTGGGCAGGCGCTGCGTCCGCAGGCGCGAGAGACGATCGCCGCCCTGCGCAAGGCCGGGCTTGAGGTCGCGATCCTCTCCGGCGACCGGTTCGAGGCGGTTGCGCCGATCGCCGCCGAACTCGGCGTCACCGAACTGCATGCCGGCCTGATGCCGGGCGACAAGCTCGCTTTGCTCGATCAGATGGCGGCTGTCGGCCGCAAGGTGCTGATGGTCGGCGACGGGCTCAACGATGCGCCGGCGCTGGCGGGCGCGCATGTCTCGCTCTCGCCGGTCAGCGCCACCCATCTGGCGCAGGCGGCGGCCGACATCGTCTTCCTTGGCGAGAGCCTGGCACCGGTCGCGGCCGCGCTGGGAATCGCCCGCAAGGCGCGCCGGCTGATGCTGCAGAACCTCTGGTTCGCGGTGCTCTACAATGCGGTTGCGGTGCCGATCGCCATCGCCGGGCTGGCGACGCCGCTAGTTGCCGCCGTCGCCATGTCCGGCTCCTCGCTGGTGGTGACGCTCAATGCGCTGCGCGCCCGGGGCGCGTCGGGGGCTCGGCCATGAACATCATCGTGATCCTGTTCCCCTTGGCGCTCGGCCTAGGCCTGTTGGGGCTCGGAGCCTTTTTCTGGTGCATGCGCAGCGGCCAGTATGCCGATCTCGACGGCGCGGCCTGGCGAATTCTGCAGGATGACGATGCGGGGGCGGAGCACCGCAGCGAAAAGGGTTAGCACCTTGGCGCTGCGGCATCGGGAGGCGGTCTTCGATCAGGTGGGCAAGACGACGACCTTTGCGCCTTTCGGGATGCGGTTGTAGAGGTCGATCACGTCTTGATTCATCATCCGGATGCAGCCCGAGGAGACGGCCTCTCCGATCGTATCGGGCTCATTGGTGCCATGGATGCGATAGAGCGTGTCCCGCCCGTCCTTGAACAGATAGAGCGCGCGCGCACCGAGCGGGTTGTTCTCGCCGCCCGTCATGCCGCCGGCCCATCTGGCGTAGCGCTTGGGCTCGCGCCTGATCATGTCGGGTGTCGGCGTCCAGCGCGGCCATTGCGCTTTGTGCTGCACGGTCGCCGTGCCCGTGAATTCGAGTCCCTCGCGCCCGACGCCGACGCCGTAGCGCAAGGCCTTGCCGCCCTCCTGGACGAGATAGAGGAAGCGGCTTCCGGGATCGACGACCAGCGTGCCCGGCGCGTGACTCGTCGGATAGTCGACGAGCTGGCGCAGATTGCGCGGCTGCAGATCCTCCAGCGAGACGGCGGGCACGCGGAAAGGCTCGTCCTCGACGGTGCCATAGCGCTTGAGGTCGAGGGCGCTGAACCGTGATGCAGGTGCGGGCGGCGGCGCAGTGTGCTGCGCGACAGTCGTGCAGCCCGCCGCCAGCAGAGCGAGTGTCAGACCTGCCATGCGGCGGGTCGGGAGCGAATGGTCGGCCATGATCCGTGCGCCCGCCTCACTGCGACGCCGGCTTCGCGCGGGCATCGGCAATGACCTGCTTGAAGCCCTTGTAATCGAGCGTCGAGGTCCGGAATGGGCCGACGAGATAGGTCGGCGTGCCCTGCAGCCCGAGCGAGTCAGCCTGGGCCATGTTCCGGCGCAGCAGCGCGGTGATCTTCTCGCCATTGGCGTCGAGATCGGCCTGGAGACGCGCCATGTCGATGCCCGCGCCCTGGATCGCCGCCGAGATCTGCGCCTTGCTCAGCCGGCCCTTGACCGCCATCAGTGCATGGTGCGCGCGCTCATAGGCGCCCTGATAGGTTGCCGCGAGCGCGAGCTGCGCGGCATAGACCGAGGTTTCGGCAATGACAGGCCAGTCCTTGTAGACGAGCCGGATCTTGCCATCCTCCTTGACGATGCGGGCGAGGTCCGGGGCCGATGTCTTGCAGTAGGGACAGTTGTAATCGAGGAAGGCGACGATCGTGACATCGCCGGCGGAGTTGCCCGAAACGGGTGCCTCCGGGTCTTTCAGGATCGCCTCGACGTCGATCTTGCTCTCTTCGGCCAAAGCGGGCCCGGACAGCACGGCCGCCAGAAGCGAAAAGCCGAACAGGATGGTGCGGCGGTCATGGTGCATGGACTTGCGGCTTTCTCGGCGGCCGAGGATTGCGCCGTGCCGATCGCCGAGCGCGTCATGGCTGCTCGCGGCGGTCGCATCGTCGCGTCCCCGGCTGTGGACGGATGCGAGCCATCGGCGCTACCCAGCTTAAGCCAGCCTTAAGCTCGGCGGTGATGCTGGGCCGAGGAGGTCACATGCGCGTGCTCATCGTCGAAGACGACCCGCTTCTCGCCGACGGTCTCGCCGTCGGGCTGAGGCTGCACGGCATGAACGCCGAGCTGGTCGGCAGTTGCGCCGATGCGCGGCATGCGCTGGCGGCTGGCGCCTTCGATGCGATGGTGCTCGACATCATGCTGCCGGACGGTTCGGGCCTCGATCTGCTCCGGAACCTGCGGGCGCAGGGCGAGCGCTGCCCGATCCTGTTGCTGACCGCGCTCGACGAGACCCGCGACCGTATCGCCGGGCTCGACCGTGGCGCCGACGACTATCTGGGCAAGCCTTTCGATCTCGACGAACTCGCGGCACGGCTTCGCGCGATCGGACGGCGCGGCGAGGGCCGGGCAGCGCCCGCTATCGAGGCCGCCGGCCTCGTCCTCGACCCTGCGAGCCATGCGGTGGTGCGCGACGGCACGACGATCGACGTGACGCGGCGGGAATTCGCCGTGCTGCGTACGCTGGCGGAGCGGCCGGGCGTCATCCGCTCACGCGCCGAGCTGGAGGAGCGGCTCTATGGCTGGCAGGAGGAGATCGAGAGCAATGCGATCGAAGTCCACATCCACAATCTCAGGCAGAAGTTCGGACGCGAGCTGATCGAGACGGTGCGCGGCCTCGGCTACCGTCTCAAGAGTGCGTCATGAGCTCACTGCGCGGCCGGCTGTTCCTGATCCTGGTCGTGACCACGAGCCTGATCTGGCTCGCCGCGACAGGCTGGATCTATCTCGGGACCAAGAACGAGCTTGAGCGCGTGCTCGATACGCGCTTGCAGGAAGCGGCGCGCATGGTCGCCTCGCTGGTGCACGACGACACCTCCGCCCAGGCGGCGATCGCGGCTGCGCCTCAGGTCGCCCCGCCAGAGAACAGCGGCTACGAGCGTCAGCTCTCCTGCCAGATCTGGTCGCTGGGCGGGCGCCTCGTCGCGGCATCGACGACGGCGCCCGCCGAACGGCTTGCAGCGCATGGCAGCGGCTTCCATGACAGCGTGATCAATGGCGAGCTGTGGCGTGTCTATGCCATCGAGGATCCCACCAAGGGTGTGCGGGTGCTGGTCGGCGACCGCCTCGGCCTGCGCGAACGACTCGTGCAGGATCTCGTGCTCGGGCTGGTGGCGCCGACCTTGCTGATGCTGCCGCTGTTCGCCGGGCTGATCTGGCTCAGCGTCGGCAGGGGACTTGCCCCGCTGCGGCAGATCGCCAGTGACCTGCAGAACCGTCCGGCCGATGATCTGAGCCCTGTCGGTGCCAACGCGGTCAGGGAAATCCGCCCGCTCACCGACGCGCTGAACGGGCTGTTCCGGCGTCTCGATTTGGCCAGGCGGCACGAGCGCGAGATTACCGCCTTCGCCGCGCACGAGCTGCGCACCCCGCTTGCCGGCATCCGCATGCAGGCGCAGATCGCGAAGGCAGCCGACAACGACGCGATGCGCCGTTTGGCGCTCGACAGGATCGTGCAGGGCGTGGATCGGACGGCTCGGCTGATCAGCCAGTTGCTGGCGCTTGCCAGGCTCGATGCTGCTGCAGCCGGCTCCGATCGGCAACGCATCCGCGTCGGTCCGCTGCTGCGCGAGATCGATGGCGAACGAAGATGGCCCGAACTGAACGTCGCGATCGATCCGGCTCTCGATGACGTCGTTCTGTCGGGAGAGACCGACAATCTGCGGCTGGCCTTGCGCAACCTGCATGAAAATGCCTGCGGACACAGCTTCCCGGGCGGGCAGGTGCGCTGGTTCCGCGTCGCCGAGAATATCCTCGCCGTCGAGGATGACGGCCCCGGTATTCCGGCTGAGGAGATCTCGCTGGTGACACAGCGCTTCTATCGGGGACGCAGTGCCAAGACCGCCGGGACTGGCCTTGGACTTTCGATCGTCGAAACTGCCCTCGCGCGGCTGGGTGCCACGCTAACGCTGGAGAATCGCACCGCGGCCGCAGGATTCAGGGCGACGATCACGCTTCCAGCTGGCCGCCAATAGCCCAATCCATGGGGATGGCGTAGCGACTTGCCTGCGGCCGGCCGCCAATCGCAGTGCACTAAAGCATGCTCGGCCGCCCTTCGGCGGCCGAGCGGTTTTGCGATCAGGCGACGTCGAAGCGGTCGAGGTTCATCACCTTGGTCCAGGCCGCAACGAAGTCCTTGACGAACTTCGCCTTGGCGTCGGTGCTGGCATAGACCTCGGCCAGAGCGCGCAGGATCGAGTTCGAGCCGAAGACGAGGTCGACGCGGGTGCCGGTCCACTTGGCGGCGCCGGTCTTGCGGTCGGTGCCCTCGAACACGTCCTTGGCCTCGGAGATCGCCTTCCACTGCGTGCCCATGTCGAGCAGGTTGACGAAGAAGTCGTTCGTCAGCGCGCCCGGCCGGTTGGTCAGGATGCCGTGCCTTGAGCCGTCGGCGTTGATGTCGATGGCGCGCAGGCCGCCGATCAGCACCGTCAGCTCGGGGGCAGTCAGCGTCAGCAACTGGGCGCGGTCGATCAGCGCCACCTCGGCCGGCACTTTGGCGCCCGGCTTCTGGTAGTTGCGGAAGCCGTCGAGCACGGGCTCCATCACAGCGAAGGAATGGACCTCGGTCTGCTCCTGCCTGGCGTCGGTACGGCCCGGGGTGAACGGCACGCTGACATCATGGCCGGCGGCCTTGGCCGCCTGCTCGACGCCGACATTGCCGGCCAGCACGATCAGATCGGCCAGCGAGACCTTCTGGTCGCCATCGGCCTCCTTGTTAAACTGGCGGCGGATGCCGTCGAGCACCTCGATCACCCTGGCGAGCTGGGCCGGCTGGTTGACCTCCCAGTCCTTCTGGGGCGCGAGGCGAAGGCGCGCGCCATTGGCGCCGCCGCGCTTGTCGCCGCCGCGGAAGGTCGCGGCCGAGGCCCAGGCGGTGCCGACCAGCTCGGAGACGGAAAGGCCGGAGGTCTTGATCTTCTCCTTGAGCGCGGCGACGTCGGCGGCGTTGACCAGCGGATGGTCGGCGGCCGGCAGCACGTCCTGCCAGATCAGCTCCTCCTTCGGCACTTCCGGGCCGAGATAGCGCGAGCGCGGGCCGAGATCGCGATGGGTCAGCTTGAACCAGGCGCGGGCGAAGGCCTCGGCGAAGGCCTGCGGGTTCTCGAGGAAGCGACGCGAGATCTTCTCATAGGTCGGGTCCAGGCGCAGCGACAGGTCGGTCGTCAGCATGGTCGGCTTGTGCTTCTTCGACGGGTCGTGGGCGTCGGGGATGACCGCCTCGGCGTCCTTCGCCTCCCACTGGATCGCGCCGCCGGGGCTGCGCGTCTGGACCCATTCGTATTTGAACAGGTTCTCGAAGAAGAAATTGCTCCACTGCGCCGGCGTCTGCGTCCAGGTGACCTCGATGCCGCTGCCGACCGCATCGGCGCCATGGCCGGTGCCGAAATTGCTGGCCCAGCCGAGGCCCTGCGCCTCCAGCTCGGCGCCTTCCGGATCCGGGCCCTTATGCGACTCCGGCGCCGCGCCATGGGTCTTGCCGAAGGTGTGGCCGCCGCCGATCAGCGCGACCGTCTCCTCGTCGTTCATCGCCATGCGGGCGAAGGTCTCGCGGATGAAATGCGCCGCCGAGATCGGGTCGCCATTGGCGCTGGGACCTTCCGGATTGACGTAGATCAGGCCCATTTCGGTCGCGCTCAGCGGTGCGTCGAACTTGTCGAGCGGACGATGGGTCAACCAGGCCGTTTCGGTGCCCCAGCTCACATCGTGATCGGGCTCCCAGGTGTCCTCGCGGCCGCCGGCGAAACCGAAGGTGCGGAAACCCATGGTCTCCAGCGCGACGTTGCCTGTAAGGATCAGGAGGTCGGCCCAGGAGATGGCCTGACCGTATTTCTGCTTGATCGGCCAGAGCAGGCGGCGCGACTTGTCGATGTTGACATTGTCCGGCCAGCTGTTGAGTGGGGCGAAGCGCTGCTGGCCGCGACCACCGCCGCCACGGCCGTCGGCGAGGCGATAGGTGCCGGCGGCGTGCCAGGACATGCGCACGAATTGCGGGCCGTAATTGCCGAAGTCCGCCGGCCACCAGTCCTGCGACTCGGTCATCAGCTTGCGCAGGTCGTTCTTCAGCGCGTCAAAGTCGAGCTTTTTGAAGGCCTCGCGATAGCTGAAGGCCGGATCGAGCGGATCGGACTTGGCCGAGTGCTGGTTCAGCAGGTCGACAGGCAGCTGGCTCGGCCACCAGTCGCGGTTCTGGCGGGTGCCGCCACCATGGGCGACAGGGCATTTGCCCGTGCTGTCCTCAGTCTTCGCGTTCATGTCTCTCTCCGAAGCTCGGCTGGGTTCCGGGGTGGGTCTTAGCAGGGCCATTTCATTATTTTAATTCCGATTTTCTGATCGCGACGATAAGCTGTGATTATGACAAATCTGACTTTCAAGCAGCTGCGCTATTTCGAGGCGCTGGCACGGCACGGCCATTTCGGCCGTGCCGCGGAAGCCAGCGCGATCTCGCAGCCGGCTTTGTCGCAGCAGATCAAGGCCTTGGAAGAGGAGCTCGGCGCCGAGCTGTTCGAACGCGACAGGCGTCAGGTCCGGCTGACGCGCTTTGGCGAGGAGATCGCGGCGCGGGCCAGGGACGTCCTGCGCTCGCTCGACGAGCTCGAAGGCTATGCGCACACCTCGCGGGACGGGCAGGTCACGCGCCTGCGCATCGGCGTCATCCCGACGGTGGCGCCCTATCTGCTGCCCGGCCTGATCGGCGATCTCACCCGCCTGCATGGCGAGCTCGACCTCAATGTGCGGGAGACGCTGACGCCGAAGCTGGTCCAGGAGCTGAGCGAGGGGCGCCTGGACATGGCGATCGTTGCTCTGCCGGTGTCGGAGCCGTCGCTGACCGAAGTCGCCCTGTTCACCGAACGCTTCGTCCTGGTCCGGCCGCGTGCGGACGAGGGCAAGCCGGCGCCGGATCGCGAGGCGCTGCGCGAGATGCGGTTGTTGCTGCTCGAGGAGGGGCATTGCTTCCGCGAGCAGGCCCTGTCGTTCTGCAGCACCAAGCCGCGCACGGTGCAGTCGCGCGACCTGCTCGACGCCAGCTCGCTGTCGACGCTGGTGCAGATGGTCGATGCCGGGCTGGGCGTCACGCTGATCCCGGAAATGGCGGTAGCGGTCGAGACGCGCTCGGCCTCGGTCGCGATCTCGCATTTCAGGGCGCCGGAGCCGTCCCGGACCATCGGCATGGTCTGGCGCAAGACCAGCCCGCTGGCGAAGCAGTTATTGGAGATCGCAGAGGTGGTGCGGCAATCGGCCGGCGCGCTGCGCGGGGCGCACGGCAACGGCCTTGCGAAGCCGTAGCGGCAAGTGCCTGGAATAGACTGGCGCTGTACGATGAGATGGTAGCGGGAGAGGGACTCGAACCCCCGACACGCGGATTATGATTCCGCTGCTCTAACCAGCTGAGCTACCCCGCCCCGATGGCGACGCGCCGTGAACGGCGGTCAATCGCGACGGCGCGGATATAGGGGGCGGGGGGCGTCGGCGTCAAGCCTTGATGACGTCGCTCAGCTCAGCTTCCGCAGCCTGACCACCTTGAAATAACCCTGGCCGACATGGACGGTCTCGTAGCGGCCGGTTCGCGCGGCCCAGTCGGTCAGGCGCGAGACCTTGAAATCGCTGCTCCAGCCGATCGCCCTGGCCAGCGGCGCGACCGCCTTCCAGAACGGTGCGGCAAAGCCGCCATCGTCGACGAGACGGCTGGAGATTACGATCTCGCCGCCCGGGCGCAGCACCCGGTCCATCTCGGCGAGCGCCTGCTCGGGATCGGGAACGAGGGTGATGACGAACTGGGCGGTGACCGCGTCGAAGGAGTTGTCGGCGAAGCCGAGCCGGCAGGCGTCCATCACCATCAGGCCGCGGACATGATCGAGATTCTGGCTCAGCACCTTGGCGCGCGCGACGCGCAGCATGTCGAGCGAGAGGTCGGCGCCGACGACCTGCTTGTCGCGCTCGAAATAGGGCAGGGTCAAGCCAGTGCCGACGCCGATCTCGAGGATGTCGCGGCCGCTGGCGCAGGCCGCCGCCACCGCCTCGCGCTGGGCGCGGGCAAGCAGGCCCTGATAGATCCGGTCGTAGAACTTCGCCCAGACCGCATAGACGCGCCGCTGCGCGTCGAGACCGTTCGTCGTCGTCATGAGATGGCGTAGGCGGGCTCGGGCTGCGGCGCCGGGCGGGGCGCCCGGTTGGCCATGATGACGCCGCCGCCGAGCACGCGGGCTCCGCTGCCGGCATGGTCGTAGATCACGCAGGCCTGGCCGGGCGAGACGCCCTCCTCGCCCTGCGCCAACAGGACATGAACGCCCTTGTCGTCGGCGAGCAGGCGGGCCTCGCGCGGGGCTCTGGTCGAGCGGACGCGGACCGCGACCTCGATGCCCTCGGGCGGCAGGTCGGCGAGCGCGAGGTCGCCGATCCAGTTGAGATCACGCAGGTCGACGCGGCTGACGCTCAAAGCCTCGCGCGGGCCGACGATGACATGCGCGTTCTCGGCGTCGAGCGCGACGACATAGAGCGGTTCGGCGCTGCTGATGCCAAGGCCCTTGCGCTGGCCGACCGTGTAGCGCAGCACGCCCTCATGCTCGCCGAGCACGCGGCCGTCGAGGTGGACGATGGCGCCGGGGCGGGCGGCGCCCGGCTTCAGGCGCTCGATCACTTCGGCATAGCGGCCGTTCGGCACGAAGCAGATGTCCTGGCTGTCGGGCTTGTCGGCGATGGCGAGGCCGAACTCGGCGGCGAGCGCCCGGGTCTGCGCCTTGTCGAGGCCGCCGAGCGGGAAACGCAGCAGGTCGAGCTGCTCCTGCGTGGTGGCATAGAGGAAATAGCTCTGGTCCCGGCTCTCGTCGGCGGCACGGAAGAGGCCGCGATGGCCGGTGCCGAGATCGCGGCTGGCGACATAATGGCCGGTGGCGAGCGCATCGGCCCCGAGCTCGCGGGCGAGGCCGAGCAGGTCGCGGAATTTCACGGTGCGATTGCACTCGACGCAGGGGATCGGCGTCTCGCCGGCGAGATAGCTCTCGGCGAAGCGCTCGATCACCGCGTCGCGGAAGCGGCTCTCATAGTCGAGCACGTAATGCGGAATGCCGATCGCCTCGGCGACGCGGCGGGCGTCGTGGATGTCCTGGCCGGCGCAGCAGGCGCCGGCGCGATGCACGGCTTCGCCATGGTCGTAGAGTTGCAGGGTCACGCCGACGACGTCATAGCCCTGGCGCTTCAGCAGCGCCGCCACCACCGAGGAGTCGACGCCGCCTGACATGGCTGCGACGACGCGTGTCGCCGCGGGCGGCTTGGCGATGTCGAGCGAGTTGAGCGAAACGGTCATCAGGGTTCCGGGCGGGTTCGGGCGCGAGAGCCCGAGGATTTGGGCGCTCTATAGCGGTTTTGACAGATGCGGGCCAGCATCCGGCCGGCAATTCCTGCCGAGTGGTGCCCTCCGATGACGTCATTCCTGCCGGGTCTGGGGCCAGGTCTATTCATTCAAGATATTGAATTATAATGATTTTCTGGTTGGCTTGCCTCTTGCTGGCGGAGTGGCGGCCACATCGTCACGGTTCTGTTCCGGAGAGTACCCATGTCAGCTGCGCCGGTCTCGCGTTCCTCTGCGCTGCCTGAGATCACGTTTCCGAGCCGCCGCGGCCCCGAACGGGACGCCTCGGAACAGGCTTTCACCCTGCCGCCCGAGCCGGCGGATCGACCGCGTCCGCGCTTGGATGACGACCGTCCCCGCGGGCGTCTCGATGATGACCGCAACGCCCGCGATGACGCCGGCATGCGGGATCAGGCGAAGCCGGACGATGGCGCCCGCAAGACGAGCGCGGCTGATGCCAGACCGTCAACCCGCGCTGACGATGCCAGCAAGGACAGGAAGGTCGCGGACGCCAGCGAGACATCCGACAAGACGAAGGCGGAGGCCGGCGCAGACGCGACCGCGACGAAGGACGCCTCGGCGAGCGAGACCAAGACGAGCGAGACGGCTGCCGGCGACAAGCCGGCCGGTGGCAAGACGGTCGAGGAGCGCAAGGCTGCGCTGGCCGCTGCCCTCGATGGAGCGCCGGTGATCGGCAAGGGCACGCCGGACGAGCAGGCTGCTGCTGGCGCGGTGATGCAGCCCGTGCCGTCGCCTGCGATCGCCGCGGAATTTCTCGCGCTCACGGCAGCCGCGCTCCAAGGCGGCGAGCCGGCGAAGCCGGAAGGCGCGACCACTGAGGACGGCAAGGCCGTGACGGCGACCGGGGCGACTGGGGCGACGGCGCAGGCGACCGGCGAGGCGATCGCCGTGCCGGTCCCGCCAGCACTGCCGGCGAAGGCCGACGGCCAGGCGAGCGCGGGCGGCGAGGCCGCCGCTGCTGACATCAAGGTGGGGCTGAAGCCGCAGCTTCCGGCTGCCGGCACCGAAGCCAAGACGGACGGCAAATCGGGCGAAGCCAAGTCCGGCGGTGCGGAGCAAATCGCGGCGAAGACGGCTGAGACCAAGTCGGGCGAGGGGCAGGCCGCCGCCAAGGACGATAGCGAGGCCGGCAAGGTCGCTGCGACCGCCGCTGGCAGCGATACGAAGGCGGCCGGCGATACCAAGGCTGCCGATACCGCCACTGCGCCTGTGGCCACCGGGCAGACGACGCAGGCTGCGTCGACCGAAGCCAGCAGCGGCGCGCAGCAGGCAAGCGCGCCCTTGAGCCCGCAGGCGATTCTCGCGGTCGGGCCGCAGAGTTTGACCGCGCCGCAGGCGCCATTGACCGAGCTTGACGCCGCCGCTCAGGCGACCGCCCGTGCCCAGGCTGAGGCGGCCCACAAGATGACCTCCGGCGACGCCGGGCGGCCGACGCCGCTGCACGTCGTGCCGATCGAGATCGGCGCGAAGGCGCTCGCCGGCAACAAGCGCTTCGACATCAGGCTCGATCCGGCCGAGCTCGGGCGCATCGACGTCAGCCTGGAAATCTCCGACAAGGGCGATGTCAGCGCCAAGCTGACCGTCGACCGGGTCGAGACGCTACATATGCTGCAGCGCGATGCCCGGACGTTGGAGCGCGCCTTCGAGCAGGCCGGACTGAAGCCCTCCGAGGGCGGAATCGATCTCAGCCTGCGCGATCCGGGTGGCCAGCAGGCGGGTGGGCGCCAGCAACAGGGCGACGAGACGCCGCGCGGCCGCCGCGCCTGGGTCCAGGCCTCGGACGACAGTGCGCTCGTCACCGATGTTGCGACCCTGCCGCGCAACGCCAGCCGTCTCGGCGGCGTCGATCTCAGCATCTAAAGGAGGGACGCGCCATGACCGTCTCCAATACCGGCAAGCTGTCGAATTCCCAGGTCGCGGCCGCCCAGAACAACACCGCAAGTGGCAACGGCACCTCGATCGCCAATAATTTCGACCAGTTCCTGACCCTGCTGACGACGCAGCTCAAGAACCAGAACCCGCTCGATCCGCTCGACACCAACCAGTTCACCCAGCAACTGGTGCAGTTCGCCGGCGTCGAGCAACAGCTCAAGCAGAACGAGACGCTGACCGCGCTGCTCGGCGTCAGCAAGGCGACGACGGGTGCGAGCGCGATCGGCTTCGTCGGCCAGACCGTCACGGCCGATGGTGCTGCGACGCCGCTCAAGGAAGGCAAGGCCGAATGGAAGCTCAACGCCTCCAAGGGCGGCACCGGCACGGTCACCATCAAGGATTCGAGCGGCAAGGTCGTCTACAGCGGCACGAAGACGCTGACGGCCGGCGACCAGACCTATAGCTGGGACGGCAAGACCTCGACGGGGTCCACTGCGCCCGACGGCGAATACACCATCACCGTCGACGGCAAGGATGTCTCCGGCGCGGCGATCACGGTCAAGACCGAGATCACCGGCAAGGTCGACGGCATCGACTTCTCGACCACCGTGCCGACGCTGCTGATCGGCGCGATCAAGGTCCCGCTCGACAAGGTCAAATCGGTGAAGAGCACGTCCTGACGAACCCGTCATGAGCCATGCCGAAAGCCTGCGTGATTGCTTTAGGCAAAATTTAAGCCCGTCGGGGCTAGGCTCTCTGGCAGTAGGTCTGTTGAGTTGTGTGAGAGTACAATGACCGAGCCGCTGCGACCGCGCGTCAAATATGTGATCGGGCCCGATGGCAGCCCGTTGACGATCGCCGATCTGCCGCCGATGAACACGCGCCGCTGGGTGATCCGGCGCAAGGCCGAGGTCGTCGCCGCCGTGCGCGGCGGCCTGCTCAGCCTGGAGGAGGCCTGCCAGCGCTATACGCTGACGGTAGACGAATTCCTGAGCTGGCAGATGTCGATCGACCAGCATGGGCTGGCTGGCCTGCGCACTACCCGCATCCAGCACTACCGCCAGTAACCTCTTCTGGTGTCTACAAAAATTCGGGAGGCGCCGGCCGAGAGGCCGGCGCTTTTCGCGTTTTGGCGATGTGGCATTTACGCCGAACTGTCCCGTTTCCTAACCGCCGTTAACCGGGCGCTAACCATGCACCGGGAAAAACTTGCCTAGTGGTGTGTCTGTGCGTTGGTCTCGCAGGCACCGGGCGACGGAAGAACGGCGTGAACGGGCTAGTCGAACAGTTCCGGAGATTCGGCGCGGCGCGGCTGGCGGCTATGCTGGCGGTGACGCTGGCGCTGATCGGCTTCTTCGCCTTCGTCATGCTGCGCATGTCGCAGCCGGCGATGGGCGTGCTCTTCGCCGATCTGTCGAGCCAGGACGTCAGTGCCATCACCAAGGACCTCGACACGCGCGGGATCAAATACGAATTGCGTGGCGACGGGCAGACCATCCTGGCGCCGCGCGCCGATGTGCCGAAGCTTCGGCTGGAGCTCGCCGGCAAGGGCATCCCGTCGGGCGGCGGCGTCGGCTACGAAATCTTCGACAAGGGCGACGCCTTCTCCTCGACCAGCTTCGTCCAGAACATCAACCATCTGCGCGCGCTCGAGGGCGAGCTCTCGCGCACCATCCGCTCGATTGGCCGTGTGCAGGCAGCGCGGGTCCATCTCGTCATTCCCGAGCGGCGCCTGTTCGAGCGCGACCGCGAGCCGCCGCGTGCCTCGATCGCGCTCAAGCTCGCCGGCGATCTCGACAACGCCCAGGTCAGGGCGATCCGCCATCTCGTGTCCTCGGCCGTCGACGGCCTGAAGCCGGAGCGGGTCTCGATCGTCGACGAGCGCGGCCGGCTCCTTGCCGACGGCGCCCAGGGCGAGCAGGGCATGATCGGCGTCGCGCTGGACGAGCGCCAGGGCGCGATCGAACGGCGGATCAAGGCGCAGGTCGACGACATCGTCGCCAGCATCGTCGGCCCCGGCCGCGCCCGCGTGCAGGTGTCGGCCGTGCTCGATTCGAACCGGATCGAGAGCCGCTCCGAGACCTTCGACCCGGAGAGCAAGGTCATCCGCTCCAGCCAGAACCGCAACGAGGCCTCCGCCTCGAACGAGCAGCGTGAGGGCGTCACCGTCGGCAACGAATTGCCGGGCGCGCAGCAGAACCAGGGCCAGCAGCAGGGCCAGCAGCGCGACACCAGCTCGAAGAACGAGGAAGTCGTCAACTACGAGATCTCGCGCACCACCCGCACCGAGGTGCAGGAGGGCGGGCGCATCCGCAAGCTCTCCGTCGCGGTGCTGGTCGACGGGCTTTACAGCAAGCAGGGCAACGAGGTCAGCTACCAGCCGCGCCCGCCCGAGGAACTGGAGCGGATCTCGCAGCTGGTGCGCACCGCAGTCGGCTTCGACCGCCAGCGCGGCGACCAGGTCGAGGTCGTCAACCTGCGCTTCGCCGAGGCGCCGCAGGCGCCGGCTGATCTGACCGATCAGACGCTGATGCAGCAGCTCCTCTCCTTCACCAAGGAGGACGTCGTCCGCTTCGCCGAGATGGGCGTGATCGCGCTGCTTGTGCTGATGGTGCTGATGGTGGTGGTGCGCCCGCTGCTCAAGCAGGTGCTGGCGCCCGATCGCGAGGTCCGGGCGATCCCGAGCTTCATGCGCAACGGTATGGTCGTCGTTGATAACGGCACCGGCGATCCGTCGACGTTCCCCTCCGTTTCCGGCGGGGCGGGCGCCAGCGGCGAGTCTGGCTCGGTCGATGTCGAGGCGCCGTCGGAACGGATGCTGGCGATCGCGCAGATCAAAGGCCAGCTCAAGGCCCAGTCGGTCGAGAAGATCGGCGCCATGGTCGCCCAAAATCCCGCGGATTCCGTCGCAGTGCTGCGCAGCTGGATCCACGAGAAAGCACCGGCGTGACGGGAGCCTGAACCATGGCGACACGCTCCATCGCAACCCGCAGCGGAAACGCCGGCTCCGACGGCGAGACGTCGAACTATTCCGACGGCCCGATGATGCTCGACAGCATGACCGGGCCGCAGCGCGCCGCGGTCATCCTGCTCATCCTCGGCGAAGAGCATGGCCGGGTGATCTGGGAGGAGTTCGACGACGAGGAGATCCGGATCATCACCCGCGCCATGGCCGAGCTCGGCACGGTCGATGCCGACCAGGTCGAGAAGCTGATGCTCGACTTCGTCGGCCGGCTCTCCAGCGCGGGCGCGATCACCGGTTCCTTCGACCGCACGATCTCGTTGCTCGAGAAAATCCTGCCCACCGATCAGGTCGCTCTGATCATGGAGGAGATCCGAGGTCCTGCCGGCCGCAACATGTGGCAGAAGCTCGGTAATATTGATGCCGTCGTGCTCGCGAACTTCCTCAAGAACGAATATCCGCAGACGATCGCCGTGATCCTCTCGCGCATCCGGCCCGATCATTCGGCCAATGTGCTGCGCAACCTGCCGAACGAATTGTCGATCGAGGTGGTCGGCCGGATGCTGCGCATGGAATCGGTGCAGAAGGAGGCGCTCGACCATATCGAGAACACGCTGCGCACCGAATTCGTCTCGACGCTGACGCAGACGCGCCGGCGCGATCCGCACGAGATGATGGCCGAGATCTTCAACGGCTTCGATCGCCAGACCGAAGTGCGCTTCCTCGCTGCGCTCGACGCCACCAACCAGGAATCGGCCGAGCGCATCCGCGCCCTGATGTTCACCTTCGAGGATCTCGGCAAGCTCGATTCCGCCGGCCTGCAGACGCTGATGCGCCAGGTCGACAAGGATGCGCTGGCCCGTGCCCTCAAGGGAGCCAACGAAGAAATGCGCGCCTTCTTTATGGGGGCGATGTCGCAGCGCGCCGCCAAGGTCCTGCAGGACGACATACAGGGCCTCGGGCCGCTGCGCCTCAAGGAAGTCGACGAGGCGCAGATGAAGATGGTGACCCTGGCCAAGGACCTCGCCGAGAAGGGCGAGATCATCATCTCCAAGGGCAATGCCGAAGACGAGCTGGTTTACTGAGATGGCCGCAGCCAAGAAATTCATGTTCGCCACCGACTTCCGCGGCAATGGCAGCAAGGCGGTCGATGAGGCGGCGCTCGAGGCCGCCAGGGCGGATGGCTTCCATAGCGGCCTCGACCAGGCGCGACGCGAGGCTGATCACCAGCTCGGCGCGCTGCTCTCGCAACTGGTGCGCCAGAGCGAGCGATTGCTGGCGCACCAGGATGAGCAACTGGCTCAGATCGAGGCGCAGGCGGCGCAGCTCGCGATCGCGACCGCGCGCAGCCTCGCCGGCGCGGCACTCGCCGACAAGCCGCTGGCGCAATTGCTCGACGCGGCGCGCGAATGCCTCGCCCATGCCCGGCACGCGCCACATCTGGCGATCCGGGTGCATGAGAGCCTGGTCGAGGCTGTCGAGGGCAAGCTGTCGGCGTTGGCGCGTGAAACTGGTTTCGCCGGCCGCATCGTCGTGCTGGGCGAGCCCGATATCGCCCTCGGCGACGGCCGGCTGGAATGGGCCGATGGCGGTATCGCGATCGAAAGTGCAGCGCTCAATGAGGCGGTCGACAAGGCAGTCAGGGCCGTCTTCGGCCCGGCAGCGGGGTAAGACAGATGGCAAATGAAAACGACCTCAACCTGCCGCCGCTCAACCCGGCCGATCTCTCCTTCGACCATAATGCCGCAGACTCGGTGGCGCGCTCCGGGCCGGTGCCGGTCAAGACGGCGGAGGACCTCGAGCAGGTCTTCGACGTGCCGGTCACGGTCTCCGCCGTGCTCGGCTCGTCGCGGATCGCGGTCGGCGACCTCCTGCGCGTCACGCCCGGCACGGTGCTGGAGCTCGACCGGCGCGTCGGCGAGGCGATCGACATCTTCGTCAACGAGCGCCTGGTGGCGCGCGGCGAGGTCGTGGTGGTCGAGGAGCGCCTCGGCGTGACCATGACGGAAATCATCAAGACCGACCGGTGACGAACCGGCCGGAGCGACTGCATTCTTCAAGGAAGGCCTGAGCCATGCGCCTCATCATCGTCGGCAGCCTCAAGGGCCAGCTCATCACCGCCGCCAAGATCGCGGTGTCGCAGGGCGCCGCCGTCACCCATGCCGAGAGCATCGAGCAGGCGCTGGCGGTGCTGCGCACCAAGGGCGGCGACCTCTTGATGGTCGATGTCGAGCAGCCGATCGCCAAGCTCATCGCGGCGCTCGAGGCCGAGCGCATCCGCACCCCGCTGGTCGCCTGCGGCACCTCGACCGATGCCCGCGCCGCCGTCGCCGCGATCCAGGCCGGGGCACGCGAATATGTGCCGCTGCCGCCCGATCCCGAATTGATCGCCGCGGTGCTCGCTGCCGTCGCCGGCGACAAGGCGAGCCTGATCTGGCGCGATCCGGCGATGGAGCGCGTCGTCCAGCTCGCCAACCAGATCGCACGCTCGGATGCGCCCGTTCTCGTCACCGGCGAGAGCGGCACCGGCAAGGAGATGATCGCGCAGCATCTGCACCAGAAGTCGCTGCGCAAGGACAAGCCCTTCGTCGCGGTCAACTGCGCCGCCATCCCTGACAACCTGCTCGAATCCGAACTGTTCGGCCATGAGAAGGGCGCCTTCACCGGCGCGATCGCCCGGCGGATCGGCAAGTTCGAGGAGGCCAATGGCGGCACGCTCCTGCTCGACGAAATCTCGGAGATGGATGTGCGCCTGCAGGCCAAGCTGCTGCGCGCGCTGCAGGAGCGGATGATCGATCGGGTCGGTGGCACGCAGCCGGTCAAGGTGGACCTGCGCATCATCGCGACCTCCAACCGCAATCTCGGCGACGCGGTGCGCGAGGGCTCCTTCCGCGAGGACCTGTTCTACCGGCTCAATGTCGTGCACCTGCGCCTGCCGGCGCTGCGCGAGCGGCCGGGCGACATCCTGGCGCTGGCCGACCATTTCGCCAGGAAATACGCCGAGCTGAACGGCATGCCGCTGCGGCCGATCGCAGCCGAGGCGCGCAAGCTCCTGCTCGGCAACAGCTGGCGCGGCAACGTCCGCGAGCTGGAGAACACCGTGCATCGCGCCGTGCTGCTGGCGCAGGGCGTCGAAATCGGCACCGAGGCGATGCTGACGCCGGAAGGCGAGACGCTCGGCCCGGCCGGCGGACGCGATGTCGCGTCGCGGGCGGCGCAGACGGCAGAGGCGGTGACGCGCGGCCTGGTCGGGCGGACCGTGGCCGATGTCGAACGCGACCTGATCCTCGATACGCTCGACCATTGCCTGGGCAACCGGACCCATGCCGCCAAGATCCTCGGCATCTCGATCCGGACGCTGCGCAACAAGCTGAGCGAGTATGTCTCGGCGGGCGTTCCCGTCGCCGAGCCGGGCCAGGCGCGGACGACCTCGCTCTGACAGGCGATGACAAGCCCTGAAAAGCAAACGGGCCGGAGCGAAAGCTCCGGCCCGTCGGCGTCCGCTCAGTAGTAGTAGCGGCGGCGGTAATAATGGCGCCGGGGGCGATAATAATAGCGCGGCCGCGCATAGTAACGTCTGACATAGCGCGGGCGGCGATAATAATAGTACTGGCTGAAGTCCGCGTCGGTCTTGTCGAGGCCTTCCTTCAGTTCCTCCGACAGCTCCTCTGGCTTCTTGACCGGGAGCGGGGCGATCTTGGGTTGCGCGGCTTCCGAAGCGGCGATGCCGCCGACGCTGGCCGCGGCGAGACCGCCGAACAGCGCCATTACGAATGAACGTCGATCCATGTCATGCCTCCAGTTGGTTCGATCCAGGCGCCGCGTTCCCACGAGGCCACTCTATTCCCCTTTCTGACCTTTCGTCACGCTGGTGTTGTGACGATGGTTCACAAAGGGCCGACGGCGCGGGAGACCGGCCGTTAGCTTGTTGCGACGGTTTGAGGCGCAATCGCCTGCCGAGCATCCGCCGAGTCCTCATAGCGCTCCCAGCGGCTTGCAGACCTCTTCGAGCGGGCGGCGCTCGGCCTTGATCGCAAAGCGCCAGGCGATCAGCCCGGCGGCGATCATCAGCACGGCGCCGAACAGATAGCCGCCGAACACGCTCGCGCGCGAGCCGGTGTCGATCAGGGCGCCGAACAGCCAGGGGCCGGCGATGCCGCCGAGGCCGGTGCCGAGCGAATAGAACACCGCGATCGCCAGCGCCCTGATCTCGAGCGGGTAGGTCTCGCTCACGGTGAGATAGGCCGAGCTCGCCGCCGCCGAGGCGAAGAAGAAAACGACACTCCAGCAGATGGTGAGCTGGCTGGCGCTGACCATCTCTCGCGCGAAGAGATAGCCCGTGCCGGCAAGCAGCAGGCCGGAGAGGATATAGGTTCCCGCGATCATCGGGCGCCGGCCGAGCGTGTCGAAGAGCCGGCCGATCAGGACGGGGCCAAGGAAGTTGCCGGCGGCGAAGGGCAGGATGAACCAGCCGATCAGGTTGGACGGGACGGCGTAGAAGTCGGTCAGGATCAGCGCGTAGGTGAAGAAGATCGCGTTGTAGAAGAAGGCTTGCGAGGTCATCAGCGCCAGCGCCACCAATGTGCGCGGCCGGTGGGTGACGAAGAGGGTATGGGCGACCTCGCTCATCGGCGTGCCCGGGCGCGGGCGCAGGGTGAGCGTCGGCAGCGTCGCGGCGGGCTGCGGCGGCGAGAAGGATTCGATATGGGCGACGATTGCCTCCGCCTCGGCGATGCGGCCATGGCTCATCAGCCAGCGCGGACTCTCCGGGATCCATTGCCTGAGGATCATGATGACCAGCCCGAGCACGGCACCGATGAAGAAGGCAAGGCGCCAGCCAATGTCGGGCGACACGAGAGCCGGATCGAGTACCACAATCGCGGCGACGCCGCCGATCGCGGCGCCGACCCAGAAGGAGCCGTTGATGACGAGATCGGTCCAGCCGCGCACCCGCGCCGGCACGAGTTCCTGGATGGCCGAGTTGATCGCGGTGTATTCGCCGCCGATGCCCATGCCGGTCAGGAAGCGGAAGAGCAGGAAGCTCCAGAGGTTCCAGGAGAAGGCCGTCGCAGCCGTCGCGGAGAGATAGACCAGGACGGTGATGGTGAAGAGCTTCTTGCGGCCGAGTCGATCGGTGAGCCAGCCGAAGAAGACGGCGCCGATGACCGCGCCGGCGAGATAGGCGGCGCCGGCCATGCCAACCTCGGTATTGGTGAAGCGTAGGGTCGGGCTTTCCTTCAGCGCGCCGGAGACGGCGCCGGCCAGCGTGACCTCGAGCCCGTCGAGGATCCAGGTGATGCCGAGCGCGACGACGACGAGCGTATGGAACCGCGACCAGGGCAGGCGATCGAGCCTGGCCGGAATGTCGGTGACGATCTCGCCGGTGCCTGTGCGGGTCTGCGTCACAATCGTCCTTCCCGCCGCTCCGTCCTGCTATCGCTTCAGGGCTGGCGGGCGGCCCTGAGGCCGCCCGTCGATAGTCGCCGCTCTCAGCGGTAGATCACACGCCGGCGCACCACGACCGGGCGGCGGTAAGGCCTCGGCCGGCGAACCACGACGGTGCGGCGGACGACGACCGGGCGACGATAGGGGCGGCGGCGCACGACGACGCGGTCACGCACCACGACCTGGCTGAAATCGGCGTCGGTCTTGTCGAGCCCGGCTTTCAGCGCGGGGGCCAGCTCTTCCGGTGATGGTACCGGAGCTGCGCTGGGCGCCGCGCTCGCGGCGTGGGCGATGCCCATGCCACCGACGCTGGCGGCAGCGAGGCCGCCGAAAAGGCTCAGCATGAATGAACGTCTATCCAACATATCCTCCAAAAGGCTTCGGCCAGGCGGCCAGTGTCGTCGGCCCGCCTGAAGTTGGACGGGCGAATGCGGCCAGAAGGCGGCCATTCGATAACAGCCCGTTCAGGGAAAGGTTCCGAATGGGATTTTTTGAGGGTTCTTAACCACTCGTTCACCATGTGCTCGGCAAGAATTGCCGGGTACGACAGCCGCCCGGCGACGGGCGACGCGTGGGGGTTTCCGGTCGATGAGCGATGTGACGGCAGGCAGCGGCGGGGGCATGCAGATGCCGACGCGCGGCCAGATGGGCGCGCTGCTCAACCGGCCTGACCTGTTCCTCGCCATCGGCGTGATGGGCATCCTCGTGGTGCTGATCTTCCCGCTGCCGGCGATGCTGCTCGACATGCTGCTGGCGCTCTCGATCATCCTGTCGGTGCTCGTCCTGATGACGGCGCTGTTCATCGAGGAGCCGCTGGAGTTCTCGGCCTTCCCGACCGTGCTCCTGATCGTGACGATGCTGCGCCTCGCGCTGAATCTCGCCTCGACGCGCCTGATCCTCGCCCATGGCCATGAGGGCACTGCCGCCGCCGGCCACGTCATCGAGGCCTTCGGCAATTTCGTGATGAGCGGCAATTTCGTGATCGGGGTGATCGTCTTCACCATCCTGATCATCGTCAACTTCGTCGTCATTACCAAGGGCTCGGGCCGTATCGCCGAGGTCGCGGCGCGCTTTGCCCTCGATGCCTTGCCCGGCAAGCAGATGGCGATCGACGCCGACCTCTCGGCCGGACTGATCGACCAGGACGTCGCCAAGGTCAGGCGCAAGGCGCTGGAGGACGAGGCGAATTTCTTCGGCTCGATGGACGGCGCCTCCAAGTTCGTGCGCGGCGACGCGATCGCCGGTCTGCTGATCACCTTCATCAACGTGATCGGCGGCATCATCATCGGCGTCGCGCAGCAGGGCATGAGCTTTGGCGCAGCGGCGCACAGCTATACCCTGCTCACGGTCGGCGACGGCCTGGTCAGCCAGATCCCGGCGCTGATCGTCTCGACCGCGGCCGGCCTGCTCGTCTCGAAATCGGGCGTGCGCGGCGCCGCCGACAAGGCACTCGGCAAGCAGCTCTCGGGCTACCCCAAGGCGCTCGGCATGTCGGCAGCGGTGATGCTGCTGATCGCGGTCCTGCCGGGCATCCCGATGCTGCCTTTCCTCGTGCTCGCAGGCGGCGCGGGCTGGCTGGCGCGGCATTTCGGCAAGCTCGCCAAGGCGCGCGAGGCGGAGACGGCCGTGCAGGCGCAGGCGGCCTCGCCGCTCGCGCCCGATGGCACGCCGAAGGAAGAGACGCTCAACGACCTGCTCAAGCTCGACGAGCTCAAAATCGAGATCGGCTACGGCCTGCTGCCGCTGGTCAATGCACCGGGGGGAGCCGACCGGCTGACCGACCAGGTCCGGGCGCTCCGGCGCCAGCTCGCCGCCGAGCTCGGCTTCGTCATGCCGGCGGTGCGCATCGTCGACAACGTCCAGCTCGAGGCGAACCACTACTTCATCAAGATCAAGGAGATCGATGCCGGCCACGGCATGGTCTATCCCGGCCAGTACATGGCGATGGACCCGATGGGCGGCAGCGTGACGCTGCCGGGCCACAATGTGCTGGAGCCGACCTTCGGCCTGCCGGCGACCTGGATCGACGGGGCGCTGCAGGACGAGGCGCAACTGCGCGGCTATACCGTGGTCGATGCGGCGACGGTGATCTCGACCCACCTCACCGAGGTGCTGAAATCGCACATGCCGGAGCTGCTCTCGCATGGCGAGGTGCAGAAGCTGCTGCGCGAACTGCCGAAGGACCATGCCGACCTCGTCAAGGAGATCGTGCCGCAGCAGATCTCGACCACCGGCATCCAGCGCGTGCTGCAGCTCCTGCTCTCCGAGCGCATTTCGATCCGCGACCTCGCCACCATCGTCGAGGGCATCGCCGAGGTCGCCGGCAACGTCAGGAGCCCGCGCGACATCGCCGAGCATGTCCGCGTCCGGCTTGCCCGCCAGATCTGCGCGCAGTTCTCCAACCAGCACGGACAGTTGCCGATCATCACGCTGTCGCCGGCCTGGGAGAGCGTCTTCGCCGAATCGATCGTCGGCCAGGGCGAGGACCGGCATCTGGCCATGCAGCCCTCGCGGCTGCAGGACTTCGTCCATCAGGTGCGCGAGAAGTTCGAGGACGCGGCCCGGCTCGGCGAGATGCCGGCGCTGGTCACCTCCGGCATGGCGCGGCCCTTCGTGCGCCAGATCATCGAGCGCTTCCGCCGCGAGACGCCGGTGCTCTCGCAGAGCGAGATCCACCCGCGGGCGAAGCTCAGGACGGTGGGGACGGTCTAATTGGCTCGCGTTTTATAATTTAGTCATCCCGGCCGGAGCGAAGCGTAGAGCCGGGATCCATTCCTGAACCTTTTTCGGAAAGGCTCCGGAATGGATCCCGGGTCTCCCTCCGGTCGCCCGGGATGACACGCGCTTTTGAATTCTGTGGGGGAACTGGTTCGAGCCTCAGCGCCGGCTCACCACCACGAGATAGCGCGCCGGCCCGGGGCCGGGATTGCTGAAGCGGCAATCGCTGGGCGGGCCGAGCTCCATGCAGTCGCCGGCCTGAAGCCGGGTGACGATGCCGCCCTCGTCGAAATCGAGCTCTCCCGACTGCATCCAGATCTGCTGGCGGATGAAGGCGTAGGAGCTGGCGGGATAGGCGATCGCCGCGCCGGGCGGCAATTCGCCGGCGACCAGTTCGAGATCGCCATTGCCGGCCGGCGAGATGGCGCGGCGGACGAAGCCGGTCTCGGGATCGCGCCAAAGCGGCTGGTCCTTGGCACGCCGGACGCGCTCGCCGGCATTCTCGATCCGCGCCAGCAGGTTCGACAGGGTCAGGCCGAAGGCGCCGGAAAGCCGGCCGAGCAGGACTGCCGTCGGGCTCGCTTCGCCGCGCTCGATCCGGCTGATCATGGCGCGCGAGACGCCGGAGCGCTCGGCGAGATCGTTCAGGCTCCAGCCGCGGCCTTCACGCTCGCCGCGCAGCCGTTCTGCCAATCTTGACGCGAGATCGTCCATCATCTTACCCTTGATTCTCTTATAATAGAGTGCGGCAAGCGCGTTGGCCAGAGGATGGGGTAGGCGTTCCTCCATCAACGCCATGGCCGCATGCCGGGCCGGCATTGGTCCTTCCCGTCACCCTCGCTAAGCGCAAGCCCATGTCTCGCAACGCTGCCCTCTTCGCGCTGATGTGCCTCGTCTGGGGCCTGACCTGGCTGCCGATCAAGGTCGGCTCGCAGCATGTGCCGCCGGTTTTCCTCGCGGCGTCGCGCTTCATCATCGCAGGAGCGCTGATGCTGGCCTGGGCCGGGCGGGACGTGTTGCGGGTGCCGGCTGCAGCCTGGCCGCGCGTCGTCATGACCGCGCTGCTGCTCAACACCGGCAACTACACCCTGCTGTTCTGGGGCACGGCGCAGGCGCCGACCGGGCTCGCAGCGATCGTCAACTTCGCCACCATCCCGATCTTCACCATCATCGCCAGCTACCTGATCGAGGGGCATGCGATCGGCGGGCGCAAGCTCGCGGCGATCGGGCTGGGCGCCGTCGGTCTCGGCTTCCTGTTCTCGACGCGGGCGCTGGGCGGGCTCGCCGCGGCGAAAGGCGGGCCGCTCGAGCTCTGGGGATTGGCCGCGGTCGCAGGCGGCACGCTGCTCTATTGCTTCGGCGCGGTCTGGTCGCGGCCGGTGATGGGCCGCATCCCGACGCTGACGCTGGCCGGCTGGCAGACGCTGATCGGCGGCCTCGGGCTCTGCCTGATGTCGGCATTGTTGGAGAACGTCACGCCGGCGCATTTCAGCGCGCTGGTCTCGTGGCCGGTACTGCCGGCGGTGGCGGTGCTGGTGATCGGCGGCTCGCTGATCGGCTTCACCATCTATCTCAGGCTCGTGCGCGACTGGGGCGCCTTCCGGGCCGGGCTCTATGCCTTCATCAGCCCGGCGGTGGCGGTCGGGGCCGGCGTTTTCGCGCTCGGCGAGCCGTTCGGGCCGGCCGAGGCGATCGGCAGCCTCCTGATGTTCGGGGCAGCGGCGATCGCGCTCAAGCGCTGAAGCCTTACTCCGGCTTGTCGATGTGCAGAGCCGCGGCCTTGGCCGCCGCCTGTTCCTGAGCCTTCACCTGCGTCTCGTGCGCCAACGCCTTGCGCAGTTGCGCGCGCTCGAATGCGAGCACGATCGGTAGCGAGATCACCAGCGGAATGATCAGGTAGAACATCCGCCAGACCAGCAATGCTGCGAAGACGGCCGGGGCCGGCACGCCCGGCATCACCGCGAGGAACACCGCCTCCATCACGCCGACGCCGCCCGGCACCTGGCTGAGCAGGCCGGCCGAGAACGAGATCAGGAAGGCGCCGAGCACGATGAAGAAGCCGGGATTGCCCTGCTCCGGCAGCGCGAAATAGATGATGCCGGCGGCGCCCATCAGCTCCAGCGGGGCGGCGAAGTACTGCCTGGCGACGATCGGCAGACGCGGATAGACCAGCTCGAACGAACCGATCTTGAGCGGCTTGAAGCGCAGCCAGGCGCCGATCGTGTAGAGCACGCAGAAGGCGATCAGGCCAAAGCCGATCAGGCGCGCCTGCTTGTCGCCGATGCCGAACCAGTCGGAGAGCCGGTGTAGCGGCCGCAGGATCTGCGGTTCGCCGATGAGCACGCAGCCCATCAGGAGGATGGTGCCGAAGGCGAAGGTGAAGGAACAGAGCGCCACCAGCACTGCGATCTCGGCCGCGCTCAGGCCCTTCGCGTGATAGGCGCGATAGCGCACCATCCCGCCGGAGAAGACCGAGGCGCCGATATTGTGCGAGAGCGCGTAGGTGACGAAGGAGCAGAGCGAGATATAGGCCCAGGAGATGCCCTTCTCGCGATGCAGATGCAAAAGCGCGATCCGGTCGTACCAGGCGAGCGCGGCATAGGCGACGAGCGTCGCGAGGCCGGCATGGAAGAAGGCGGCCGGCGGGATCAGCGCGATCTTCTGGCCGATGCCGGTGGCGACGATCTTGAACGCGTCCCAGAGGCCGGCCTGATCGAGCTGGGCCGCGATGGCCTCATTGGTCAGGGCCTCGGTCTTGAGCTTGTCCCAGAGCAGGTCGACAGACCAGATCACAGCGACGAGGCCGATCAGGGGCCAGAGATAGTCGAGGTATTTTTTCATCGAACCCGCGAGCAGCCGGAGGCGAGAGCAGAGCCCATGTGTGAATCACGGCTTGTGCATGCAGGACGCGTGGACGCAAGTCGCGCCGCCTCTCTGCCAAAGCCTGCCTTGCAGGGCAAGCCGCCGGCGTGAAGCGGGCCCCGGATCGCGACGAATCCGGGGCGGTGTGGTAAAGATTACTTGCCTTGCTTCTTCAGCCAGTCGCGCAGGAAGGCGATCTCCTTCTCCTGTTCGGTGATCACGCCCTCGGCGAGCTTGCGCAATTCGGGGTCCTTGCCATGGGCGAGCACGACCTTGGCCATGTCGACGGCGCCCTGGTGATGCGGGATCATGCCGCGGGCGAAATCGACATCGGCGTCGCCGCTGAAAGCGATGCCCATCTCCTTGTGCAGCTTGTCGTTGGCGGCCTTGTAGGCCTGAGTCGCCGCGGTACCGACGGTGGCAGGCGTCGTCGTGCCATGGCTGCCATGGCCCTGATGACCTTGCGCCAGGGCCATGCCGGCGAGGCCGAAGGTGGCGAAAAGAGCGGCGCCCGCCAGGAGGCTGCGGGTGGTGGTCATGCTGATGTCCTTTCGGGAGGCCGGATCCGGCATGCCCGAACCCTCCGTGCCGATCATGTCATCAGCGCGGCGGAGCGCGGCCTCAGGCTGCTCCGGCCTGTGCCGACCGGGCCCGCGCGAGCGCATCGAGCTCGGCGACCAGGCCCTCCGGCGTCGGGCAGGGGATGACGCCGAGCCTGGCGAGATCATCGGTGACGTCGACCGGCAGGCCGGAATTCGAATCCTCGGGAATCTGGTTGAGGCGGCCGCCGATGCAGACCGGCAGGCTGGCGCCGGCGCGTTCCAACGCCGCCAGAACCTCGGTCGCAAAGCGCAGGGCGATGCCGTTATAGGTGCTGATCGCGATCACGTCGCAGCCATTTGCAAGCGCGATGGCGACGAGATCATCGGGATCCGCCGAGGTGCCGCCGTCGACCGGCTCGGCGTCGAGCCGTGTCAGCAGGTGCTCGATCAGGCTCTTGCCATGCTCGTGCACGTCGCTGCTGGCGACGCAGACCTTGAGGCTGGCCTGTCCGATGCCCGCGCGGACCGGTGTTGCGACCTTGTCGAGCCAGCCTTCCGTCTCGTGCCGGAGTTCCTCGACCCATTCGGCCTCGACCAGGGCACGACGCCCGCCCCAGGCGGCGCGATCCGGTGCGCCGGAGCCGTAGTGCGCTTCCAGCCGCCGCGGGCCGATGCGGCGCAGCGCCAGCATGATCGCGGCGGCGTCGGCGATGTCGACGCCGAGATCGGCGAGGCCGGCGAGGACCCGGCAGCGGAATTTGTGCGCGCCGGCGACGAGGCTCTCCGCCATCGCATCGACAGGTGCGAGGTCGATCAAGCCGAGGCTGCCGGAGGCGTGCTCGACCAGCCGTCCGGCGAAAATCTGCGCGTCGATGATCTCGTCGGTATCGGGAATGCGCTCATTCTCGGTGACCGGCACCGGGTTGATGGCGTGGCCGCTATGCTGGCGGCGCAGCGACCAGATATCGGCCTGGAGATAGCTGGCGAGGCTGGCGAAATTGCCGGCCGGCGTCGACTTGTAGCTGACCGTGTTGCCGAAGATCATGCTGCCGGGCGTGTCGGTAACTCGCATCAGCGCGTGATGGAAGGCGAGGCGCACCAGCGGGGCGGTGAAATGGTGCCCGTAGCAATGCGAGGCGCGGGCGCCGATCAGTTCCTCGACGATGTATTTCTCGATCAGCACCATGCCGAGCGCCGAGCTCATATCGGAGAACAGGCCGGCGAAGCCGTCGTCGAGATTGGAATGGACCAGCACCTCGACCGGCTGGGCCGCGATCAGGCCGAGCGCCGTCACCGTCGCCTCGGTCGTGGCGACGTCGTCGTCCCAGTCGGGCAGGCGGAAGGTGAAGTACTGGCCGAGATTGCCGACGGTGGTGACGCCGGCCGCCAGCGCGGCGCGGGTATTCTCGACCGCACCGGGCAGGCCGAGCATGAAGTCGCCGAAATGCGCCGCCGCCGGAACGACGCCCGTGATGCGGGAGAAGTCCTCGGGGCCGGAGAGCACGATGCCAGTGCCGCGCGGGCGCTTGTCGCGCTCGCCCAGCGGGTAGCCCATCGACCAGTCGAGCGTGATGCCGAAGCGATCGACGGTGACGCCGAGCCTGGCGCAGCTCTCATGCACGGTCCGGATTGCTTCAAGCGTGCGCTCGACGCTGCGAAAGCCGATATGGGCATGCTGCATGATGCGCCCTTCGCTCGCCATACGCCGCTTGTAGTCGGCCTCGCAGGCGACGCCGGCCGTATCGAGGAAGAGATTGCGGCCGACCTGCCAGTCGCGCGCCATGGCAGCGCCGTCGGCCAGCAGCTCGGCGCCCGGCCGCAAATTCGGCGGGACGAGGTCGGCGAGCTTCGGCAGCACGGGCGCGGTCATCGATATCCTCTCCTAGACCGCGATGCGATCGAATTGCCGGCGGATCGCCGCGGTGAGGCTGGCCGCCGTCAGGGCCGAGGTCTTGGGGTTGGCCGGCGAAGGCAGGTTGACGAAGCTCATCCGGGCCGTGCCGAGCGCGCTCTCCGCCTCGATCTCGTGGGTGTTTCCGGCTGCCTCCGGGTCGGAGACGATGCGGACGGAAAGGCGGTCATGCCCGACCGCCAGCGCGATAGTCAGCCCGACATTGAGGTTCTTCGGATAGAGCTTGGCCGCTTCGCGCGCCGTGCCTTCATAGAGCGCGATCTCGGCCTGCGCGGCCTTTTCCGCAAGATCAAGTGCGGCGAGCTCGGGTCCCCAGGCTGCCGGCGGTTTGCGCGAGGTGTAGCGGACACGAGCGTCGGCCGTCTCGCGCAGCGCGGCGAGATAATCGAGGCCGCCGACCGCGCCGGAAGGCACGATCAGGCGCGTCCTTCCCTGCTCGGCCGCCTCGGTGAGGCGGGCGAGGAGATCATCGTCGGCGAGTGCTCCGGTCGAGGCCGGGATGGCTGGAATGCCGGCGGCGAGGATTGCGGGCAGGAGTTGCGAGACGGCAGCATGCCCGGCTGCCTCGACAACGATGTCAGGGCGCCAGGCCAGCAACTCATCGACGGACGCGAGCAAGGTGAGGCCGGCTGGCAAGCCGGCGCAGCTCGGCGAATCCGGCCGCAACAGAGCGGCGAAGGCAAAGCCGTCGCCGCCGAGCCGGGCCCGGATGTCCCGGGCGATCGTGCCGAAGCCGATCAGGCCGATGCGCCGCTCGCTCGCCATTGTAGCCTCCGTCAGGGCTGGCGCTGGTCTTTGGGCTGGACTGCGAAGACGGTCTGACGCTCGATCTCCAGCACGTTCTCTGGCCGCGGGAAATTCTCCGGGGCCGGTTCACCGGCCGTCCGCGGGCGGCCGATCAGGCGGAAGAAATCCTCGAGGCCGTTCGGCACGATCAGCCAGACCCAATGCAGGTCCTCGGTGCCGTCGTTGATGAACATATGGCGGCGGCTCTTGCCGACGAAGATCGCAGTGCCCGGCACGGCCGGCACGTCCTGGCCGTCGAGCACGGCCCGGCCCTTGCCCTTGATGAAGTAGATGACCTCCTCATGGCGGTCATGGCTGTGCTCGCGGACATGGCCGCCGGGCGGCACGGTCTGGGTGCCGAAGGCGAGCGGGTTGTCCATCCTGACCTTGGACGGGTCGAGCGCGACCTCGATATGGCCATTGGCCGGCACGGGCTGCCAGAAGCTCGTCGCGGTGCCGGGCTGGACGACGAAGGTTTCGCCGGGTTCGTGGGTCTCGCTCATCGGATCAGCTCCGTCAGTTCGCCCTTCCCGGCACGGCGGAAAGCAGCTTCTGGGTGTAGGGGTGCTTCGGCGCGGCGAAGATGTCCGCGGTCACGCCGTGCTCGACGACCTCGCCGCGCTGCATGATCGCGATCCGGTCGCAGATCTGCGCTGCGACGCGCAGGTCATGGGTGATGAAGATCATCGAGAGCGAAAGCTTGTCGCGCAGTTCGACCAGCAGCTTGAGGACCTGCGCCTGCACGGAGACATCGAGCGCCGAGACCGCCTCGTCCGCGACCAGCACCTTGGGTTCGAGCGCCAGCGCCCGGGCGAGGCCTATGCGCTGGCGCTGACCGCCGGAGAATTCGTGCGGCAGGCGATCGGTGGCGGCAGGGTCGAGGCCGACCAAAGCGAAGAGTTCCTTGGCGCGCGCCATCGCGTCGGCGCGCTTGGTGCCGCGGGCGATCAGGCCCTGCGTGACGAGGTCGCCGACGCTGCGGCGTGGGTTGAGCGAGGCGTAAGGGTCCTGGAAGACCATCTGGACGAGATGACGCTGGCGCCGCAGCGCCTCGCCCTCGAGCCTGCCGAAATCGACACCACCGAGCTCGATCGAGCCGCTGTCGGGATCGAGCAGGCGCACGATGCAGCGTGCCAGCGTCGACTTGCCCGAGCCGCTCTCACCGACGATGCCGAGCGTCGCCTGGCTCGGCAGGGAAATGGTCGCCGACTTCACCGCATAGGTGACGCGCTGCTTGCGGCCGAACCAGCCGCCGCCGGTGCGGTAGGTCTTCGAGAGCTCGCGCACGGTCGCGATGGTCTGGTCGGGCAGAGCGCGCGGTGGCGGTGGCGTCAGGCTCGGCACCGCCGTGATCAGCGCCTTGGTATAGGGATGCTGCGGGTTGTGCAGCACCCCCTGCGCGTCGCCGCTTTCCACGACCTTGCCGTGCTGCATCACCATGACCCGGTCGGCGATCTCGGCGACGACGCCGAAATCATGGGTGATGAACAGCACCGCCATGCCGGTGCGCCGCTGGATGTCGCGGATCAGTTCCAGGATCTGCGCCTGGATGGTGACGTCGAGCGCGGTGGTCGGCTCGTCGGCGATCAGGATCTTCGGTTCGAGGGCGAGTGCCATCGCGATCATCACGCGCTGGCGCTGGCCGCCGGAAAGCTCGTGCGGATAGGCGCGATAGGCGGAGGCCGGCTCGGGAATGCCGACTTCGTCGAGCAGTTTCAGCGCCCGCGCCTCGATCTGCGCTCTCGGCAGGTCGGTATGGGCGCGGAACATCTCGGCGATCTGGTCGCCGGCGGTGCGCAGCGGGTTCAGCGCCGTCATCGGCTCCTGGAAGATCATGCCGATCTCAGGACCGCGGATGGCACGCAGCTCGTCCTCGGTGAGGCGGACGATGTCGCGCTCGCCGAGCATGATCCTGCCGCTGTGGACCGGCAGCGAGGGCGGCAGCAGCCCCATCAGCGCCGAGGCGGTCATCGACTTGCCGGAACCGCTCTCGCCGACGACGCAGACGATCTCGCCGGCGTTCAAGGTCAGCGACAGCGTCTCGACGGCGAAGGGCCGGTCGGCGCCCCTGGGCAGGGCGATGGAGAGGTCCTCGATGCGGACGAGCGGAGTCATCGCGGGGGCGCTCATCGGTTGCGCAGCCTCGGATTGAGCGCATCGTTCAGCCCCTGGCCGACCAGCGAGACCGAGAGGATGGTTAGCAGGATGGCGACGCCGGGGATGGCGGAGACATACCATTCGCTGCGCAGCACCTTGCGGCCCTGGCCGATCAGGTTGCCCCAGGAGGCGATGTTCGGGTCGGAGAGGTCGAGGAAGGCGAGCGCGCTCTCCAGCAGGATCGCGGTCGCCATCACGACGCTGCCATAGACGATGATCGGAGCGAGCGCGTTGGGCAGGACCTCGCGGAAGATGATCCAGCGATTGGTCAGGCCGAGGGTGCGGCAGGCCTGGACGAATTCGCGGTTGCGCAGGGTCAGGAACTCGGCCCGCGTCAGGCGCGCCACCGCCGGCCAGGAGACGACGCCGATCGCGATCGTCACCGCAGTCATGTTCGAGCCAACGACGACGACGAGCACCAGCAGCAGGATGAAGTTCGGCAGGGTCTGGAAGGCCTCGGTCAGGCGCATCAGCACATCGTCGGTCAGTCCGCCATAGAAGCCGGCAATCGCGCCGATGACGATGCCGATTGCGATGGCGATCAGAGTAGAGACGATGCCCATCAGAAGCGTGGTGCGGGCGCCATGGGCGATCTGGGCGGCGATGTCGCGCCCCGATGCGTCGGTGCCGAGCAGGAAGCGGCCGCCGGGATTGGGCCATTGCAGCGGGCGGCCGGCGAGGCCGAGTGGATCGCGTGGATAGAGCACATCGGCGAAGAGGGCGAGGCCGACGATGACGACGAGCAGGACGAGGCCGAGCATGGCGGCCGGGCTCATCAGGAAATGCTTGAGCGCCTTCATGGCTCAGGCTCCCGCGCTGATGCGGGGGTCGAGCCGCGCATAGACCAGATCGACGATGAAGTTCACGCAGATGACCATGACGGCGGAGACGAAGACGATGCCGAGCAGGGTGTTGAGGTCGCGCTGGACGACGGATTCATAGGCGAGGCGGCCGATGCCGGGCAGCGAGAACACGCTCTCGATCACCACCGAGCCGCCGAGCATGGTGCCGGCCTGCAGGCCGATCAGCGTCACCATCGGCAGGAGCGCGTTGCGCAGCACGTGCTTGCGGACGATCTCGCCGCGGGTCAGTCCCTTGGCGCGGGCCGTGCGGACGAAGTCGAGCGTCGAGACCTCGAGCATCGAGGCGCGCATGATGCGCAGGTAGATGGCAAGGAAGATCAAAGCGAGCGTGATCGTCGGCTGGATCAGGTGGCGGGCGATGTCGAGCACCAGCCAGATGCCGGTCGCACCCGAGCCGATCTCGTAGAGCCCGCCCGGCGGTAGCCAGGCCAGCCAGATCGAGAATACGACGATGCTCATCAGGCCGAGCCAGAACGACGGCGTCGCGTAGAAGAGGAGGCCGAGCAGCGAGATCAACGTGTCGGCCCAGCCGTTGACGCGCTGGGCGGAGACGATGCCGAGCAGCATGCCGGCGAAGAAGGCGAAGCTCAGCGCCGATAGCATCAGCATCAGCGTCGCCGGCAGCCGCTCCAGGATCACGGTCGCGACCGGCTTGTTGTAGATGGCGGAGAAGCCGAGATCGAGCCGGACCAGCCGCCAGAGATAGTCGAGCAGGCGCACGGCCGCGCTGCCTTCCAGCCCGTAGAAGCGCCTGAGCTCGGCTGCCTGCGCCGGATCGCCGCCGCCCATCTGCGCCATCAGCGCATCGACGGTGTCGCCGGGGGCGAACTGCAGGAGGATGAACAATCCGGCGAGCAGGATGAGCAGCGTCGGGATGCTGCTCATCAGCCGTCGTCCGGCCAGTTTCAGAATGTGCATGAACCGTGGTCTTCAAGCGCCGGGCTTGTTCGGATGGCCGGCATCCGAAATCCGCCAAGCGGTCCCTAGTCTAAGGCGGTGGTCAGGCGGGGAGCGGCCGCCGCTAGGGACGGCCGCTCCGGCTCGGCCGGATCAGGGCTCGAACCACAGATCCGCCCAGTGGCTCGACGGCCAGCGCGGATTGTTGTGGTGGTTCTTCAGCTTCTTGCTGGTGACCGAGATGAACTGGCGTTCCGTCGCCATCCACAGCGGCACCTCGGTGTTGAGCAGGTTGACGAGCTCCGGATAGGCGGCCTTGCGCTTGGCTGGATCGATCTCGAAGGCCGCGTCGTCCATCATCTTGTCGGCCTTCGGGTCGACCCAGCCCCACTGGTTGGTGAAGGCGGTGCCCTTCGGGCTGCCCGAGCGGTACCAGACCATGGTGCTGATCGCCGGGTCGGCGCGGTAGATGTGCCAGCCGGTCGAGAGATCGTAGTCCCAGTCGCGATAGACCGCGGTGAGATAGGTCGCGGCGTCCGGACGCTGGAGCTCGACCTTGATGCCGACCTGCTGCAGCGACTGCTGGATGAAGGTCGACCAGAGCGGGATGTCCTCGCCGAAGGGCGGGCTCAGCATCTTCAGCGAGAAGCGCACGCCGCCGGCGCCGCGCTTGAAGCCGGCCTCGTCGAGCAGCGCGTTGGCCTTCTTGACGTCGAAGGCATAGTCCGGCGCGCCGGCCTTGTAGAAATTGGTCGAGACCGACGGGATCGGCCCATGGGCGCGCTTGCCGTTGCCGTACAGGAAGTTCTCGATGAAGAAGTCGGTGTCGACCGCGTGGATGATGGCGCGGCGCACGCGCACATCGGCGAGTTCCTTGCGGCGCAGGTTGAATTCGATCGTGTTCTGGAAGGGCTGGCGCTCATTGCCGCGCGAGGAGACCTCGAAGCGGGCATCCTTGCCGAGCCGGGCGATATCGGCCAGCGGCAGCGAGGAGTAATTGCTCATATGAACCTGGCCGGCCTCGATCGCGGCGGTCGCGGCGGCCTTGTCGGTGATGAAGCGCCAGACGATCTTGTCGAGATAGGGGAAGCCCTTGCGCCAGTAATCCGGGTTGCGCTCGGCGATGACGTATTGCCCGCGCTCATACTGGGCGAATTTGAACGGGCCGGTGCCGATCGGGGCGACGTTGGCCGGGTTGTCGAGGATGTTGGTGCCCTCGTAGACATGCTTCGGCGCGATGTAGCCGAGGTCCGGCGCCGCGCCCATGAACAGGTCCATCGGCATCGGACGACTGTAGCGGAAGATCGCGGTGTGGGCGTCGGGCGTATCGACCGCTTCAAGCGCCGAATGCAGCGCGGTGCCGTAGTTCAGGTGCTTCTTCCACAGCTCCATCGCCGTGTACTGCACGTCGGCCGAGGTGAAGGGCTTGCCGTCATGCCACTTCACGCCCTCGCGCAGCTTGATGGTGATGGTCTTGCCGTCGGCCGAGCCTTCCCAGCTCGTCGCCAGCATCGGCTCGAGCTCGCCCTTCTCGTTGAGATCGACGAGGGGCTCCATGATCTTGGAGGCGATGACATAGACGCCGGTCGAGGCGCGCAAGGCAGGGTTCAGGATGCGCTGCTCCTGCGGCATGTGCACGGTGATGGTGCCACCGCGGCGCGGCTCCTGGGCGAAGGTCGCGGCCGGCAGTGCGGCAGCCATTGCGAGCGCGCCGGCGCTGGCGAGCAGGCGGCGCCGTGTCGGATGTGTCGTGGTCATGGTCCCCTCCATTGTCGTGATTTGCTTGTGAATTCTTTGTGGCGAGCGGTCATTCCCGCCGGACGGACGCCTCCCAGCCGATCAGCGCGCCGTCGACGCCCGCGCAGAGCAGGGCATTTGGGCCGGTCCATTCGGCGAAGGGCGCGGCCGCCTCGATGTCGGCGACCGACAGGACAATGCCGCAGCGCGGTAGCGCGCCGTCGGCCTGACGCCCCCAGCGCGCTGCGAAGCTCGCCTTGTCGACGAAGACCAGATCGGCGCCGCGCGGGCGCATGGCGACGGTATGGGCGCCGGCATTCGCGCTGACCGGCAGCTCGAGCAGCTTGCCGCAGAGTTCCGCTTCGGCGCGCGGGTCGGTGGCGACGATCTCGATCCGCTTCAGCGCCCGGGCGCCGTTGCGATGCGTGGTCAGGCTCGGCAGCCAGACGGTGTCGCGGGTGAGATGCTCGCAGGCGAACAGGCGAACATTCCCGGGCGCCGGCTCCAGCGGCCATTGAAAGATGCGGAAGCCCGCCTCGCCCATGCGCCCGCTATCGAGCTCGACGGGGCGACGGAACTCGAAGGGACCGGTGCTGCCATCGAAACCGTCACGCTTCAGGGCGGCGAGCCCGGCAGCGGCATTGTCGGTGCGCATGGCGAGGCGCTCAAGTCCGGCGCCATCAGCGAGGAAGCTGCGTGTCGGGGCGTTGAACTCGGTGGCGGCGAGCACGCCGAGGAGTTCGACATAGTCGTCCTCGAACATGATTGTGTGGTTGCCGGTGCCGAGATAGTCGCTGTGCAGGCCGCGCGGCGAGACCGCGAAGCCCAGCGCCTGCCAGCGCTGCGCCGACGCCGACAGCTCGCTCACGGCGATGACGATGTGGTCGAGCCCGAGGACGTGGTCGCGCATCCCTAAAGGTTCCATTCACAGCGGGATTTCCCCGATGGAGGGAACGTGTCATAAGTGCATGCAGTTGTACAGGCACTTTTGGACATCACGTGCGCAGCCCCTGCCCAAATCGCAGATTCTTGCTGGTAAAAGCGCCGGCCGTGAGCTGTTCCTTGTCGGGCCGAGGCTCCGGTGAATTCAGGAAAAGTGGCGCGATTTCAAGGTCTAAGCGCAGCCGTGTGCTGGCTGCAGCGACCATTGAAGCGGTAGCTCAGGGCTTGGTGCGCGCTGGCCGTGCAATCTGCAGAAATGAGGGGCCCGCGCTACTTCCGCGCCGTGCGTCCCCGGCGACGGGGCGGCACGTCCTCGTCCGGCAAATAGCTCTTGAGCAGCGCTTCCTTGAGGGCGGCGCGCGCCTCGGCGAAAGTCAGCGAGATATGGCGGCGCAGGATGTCGACGCCGCGCTCGCGGTCACGGTCGATCAGGGCCTGGAGGATGCGCGCATGGTCGTCGACCAGGCTCCAGTGCTGCGGCGCATTCTCGATCTGGGCGCGGCGCACGAAGCGGATGCGCGCATTCATGCCGGTGAGCTGGTGCACGATCTCAGGGTTGTTGGCGAGTTCGGCGAGGTGGACGTGGAAGGCCTCGTCCAGTTCGAGGATCTCGTCCGGGTCGCGCTTGTCATAGCGTGGGTGCGCGTCGGCCCAGAAGGCCTGCAGCTTGGCGATGCCGGCGTCGTCTACGCGTTCGCAGGCCAGCGCGAAGGCGCCGGTCTCGATGATCGAGCGCATCTCGAACAGGTCGAGCAGATCGTCGATGTCGAGCCCGCGGAAGCAGAAGCCGCGATTGGGCGTGAACACCAGGAAGCCTTCCGAGGCGAGCCGGTTCAGCGCCTCGCGCACCGGGGTGCGCGAGAGGTCGAGCATCTCAGCGAGATGGACCTCGTTGATTCGCTCGGCCGGGCGCATCTTGAACTCGACGAGCTGCTGCCGGATCGCCTTGTAGGCGCGCTCGGCGCTGTCGGCGGCGCGGCGCGGCGCGGTCCTGTCGGCCTTTTCCGCGGTCGTGGCCTTGGCGGTCTTCGGCATTCAGCCTCTCTGTCCGGCCGGTCTGCGGTCGCGTCCGGCCTCTCGACGCTTCATGCTTGAAAGCGTCTCGCACGCAAAAATCAACCACCGATCGTCATTGCTGCAAGCAGTGTGCGCACTCATGGATGCAACATGACACGAATTGGCTTCCTCGGCGTCGGTCATCTCGCGGAAGAGATGATCACCGGGCTCCTGCGCAGCGGATTGCCGGCGGGCGAGATGATCCTGTCGCCGCGCGGGCACGGCCCGAAGCTGGCGCAGCGCCATGGTATCGGGCTCGCGGCCGACAATGGCGGACTCGTCGCTGCCGCCGACATTGTGCTGCTGGCGACACGGCCGGGCGATGCCGCCGCCGCGGTGACGGGGTTGGGCTGGCGGCCGGGCCAGATCCTGGTCTCGGCCTGCGCCGGCGTGCCCCTGGCGGATTTGCGGGCGGTGGCTGCGCCGGCTGTGGTGGTGCGGATCATGCCGCTGACGGCGGCCTCGATCGGCGCGAGTCCGACGACCGTCTATCCGGACCTGCCGGCGCTGCGGCCGCTGCTGGCGCGGCTCGGCGCGGTCATCCCGCTCGCCGACGAAGCAGGATTCGAGACCGCGACGGTCAGCGCCGCGATCTATGGCTGGGCCCAGGTGCTGATCGGGCTCGGGCGCGACTGGTCGCTCGCCCAGGGGCTGGCGCCCGAGACGGCGCGGCAGCTGGCAGCGGAGACCTTCGTCGCCGCCGGCCGGATGATCGCGGAACGACCGGAACCGGTCGCGACGTTGCTCCACAGCCTGGCGACGCCGGGCGGCATCACCGAATGCGGCCTGAAGGTGCTCGAAGCTGGTGACGTCGAGGCGAGCTGGATTGCCGCCTGCGATGCTGTGCTGGAGAAGCTGACGGGCGCGCCGGCGAGCACCCGCCGCGCCTGAACAGCTCAGCCCTCCACCGATTTGAAGACATGGCCGCCGACCGCCTGGTCGGTCGGCGAGATCTCGATCTCGGTGACGTCGACATGCTGCGGCAAGGCCAGCACCGCGGCGATCGTCTCGGCGATGTCCTGCGGCTGCAGCGCGCGGACATGGCCGTACATGGTCTCGTTGAGACGTTCGCGATCGCCGCCGAAGGCGCGCAGATAAATCTCGGTCTCGACCCGGCCCGGAGCCAGATCGGTGATCCGGACATTGCTGCCGGCGAGATCGTAGCGCAGCGAGCGGCAGGCATGGGCAAGGCCCGCCTTGGCGCCGCCATAGGCCGAGGTTCCCGCGAGCACGCCGCGTGCCGCAGTCGTGGTGATATTGACGACATGGCCGCGCCGGCGCGCGACCATGCCCGATAGCAGCGCCCGCATCAGCAGCATCGGCGCAGTCAGGTTGACCGCGATCGTCTCGGCGATCTCGTTGGCGCTTTGCTCGTAAAGCGGCTTCACGGTCGCGACCATGCCGGCATTGTTGACGAGCACGTCGATCTCGGCTCCGGCGAGCCCGGCGACGATCGCGTCGGTATCGCGAACATCGGCGACGACGGGCACGACGCCGAACGCGTCGACGACGCCGGCGAGCGCCTCGCGGCTGCGGGCGACGCCGTAGACGGTGAGGCCCATCCCGGTCAGACGGGCGCAGATCGCTGCACCGATGCCGCGCGAGGCGCCGGTGACAAGGGCGGTGCGATAGGGAAGTGACGCGGACATGGCTATGCTCCCGTTGCGATCGTCAGAGGGCGGCGCGCTGCGTCATCACGCGCAGCAGGTCGACCAGGCCGGCGTCGCGCTGGTCGCGCAGCTCGGCGTCGCTGCGCTCGCCGATCGCGGCACGCACTTCCTGCGAGACGCGCGCGATTGTCGCTGGTTCTAGTTTCGCATCGCCGAGATCGTTCCAGATGTCTTGGTAGGTCTTGCCGTATTTGGTCAGGAAGGCCTCGATACCCTCGGCGTTGAGGTGGTTCGAGATGAACGAGCCCTGCAGCGTCCATTTCGGGCCGGGGCCGTAGCAGAAGGCGCGGTCGACATCCTCGGCGCTGGCGACGCCATTCTCGACCAGCGCGATCGCCTCGCGCCACATCGCGCCCATCAGGCGGAGCGCCAGATGCCCGGTGACCTCCTTGCGCAGGACTGCCGGTTTCTTGCCGAGCGCCTCGTAGAAGGCGCGGGTCTGCTCGATCACGTCAGGTGCGGTGTCGCGGCCGCCAACGATCTCCACCAGCGGCATCAGATGCACGGGATTGAAGGGATGGGCTAGCACGATGCGTTGCGGCTGGCCGCAATTCGCCTGCATGTCCGAGACCAGCAATGCCGAGGAGGATGAGGCGATGATGACGTCGTCGCCGACGTTTCGTTCGATCGCCGCGAGCAGCTCCTGCTTGAGGTCGAGCCGTTCGGGCCCCGACTCCTGGACGAAGGCGACGCCGGCGAGCGCCTTGCCGAGATCGCTGGAGAAGCGGACCGGGCCGCGTGCAGTTCGCGCTGGCGCCAGCCGTTCGAGATCGTCGATCAGCGCCGGGTGCAGCGCCTGGAAACCCTGCCAGCGCGCCGGGTCGGGATCATAGCAGGAGACCTCGTAGCCATGATGGGCGAAGGTCGCGGCCCAGCGCTGGCCGATGGTGCCGAGCCCGACCACGCCGATCGGCCCGCGCATCGCGTTCACATCCATGATCATGTCCTCGTCCCGGCGGCGGACGTCCCGCCACGCAAAAAGTCCAGCACCGCGTCGCGGTAGAGTTCGGGCTCGGCCCGCATGGCGTAGTGGCCGCCGCGCGGCAGCACTGCGAGTTCCGCCTGCGGGATGCCGTCGGCGAGGCGCTCCGAGAGATAGGCGGGGGTGACGATGTCGTCGGCCGCGACCACGACGCGGACCGGGCAGGCGATCTGCGCCAGCCGGCCCTGCGCATCGTGGCCGAGCACGGCGAGCATGCGCTCGCGCATCACCGCGGCGTCCGTCGGCTTCGAGCGGGTCGCTGCGGCCTGCAACTCCGCCTCGACGAGTGCATCGTTGGCGTCGAGCCAATAGGGCGCGTTGAGCAGCGTCACCGCATGGCGGCGATAGGCGTCGATGCCGAGCCTATCGAGCAGATCGATCCGCCCGACGAAAAGGCGGCGCATATAGGCGCAGGGGCGGGCGAAGGTCGCCGACAGCACCAGCCGCGCGATGCGCTCCGGCTGGGCGAGCGCGAGGTTCTGCGCGATGGCGCCACCGGTGGAATGACCGAGGATGGCGGAACTGGCGATGCCGAGATGGTCGAGCAGGCCGATAAGGTCCTCGCGCATCGCGTCGATACTCGTCGGGCCCTCGAGGGCCGAGGAACCGCCGACGCCGCGATGGTCGTAGGTGACGACCTGGAAATAGGGCGCGCAGACCTCGGCGAAGGCGTTCCAGAACGAGGCGAGGCCGCCCAGGCCCGAGATCAGCACGAGCGGCGGGCCTTCGCCGCGAAGCGTGTAGGCGAGGCTTCCGCCATCGGCGAGGGGAGCGAGCCCGGTCTTCATGCGATGACCTCGTCGAGGGCGGAGCGGGTGGCGGCGTTGACTGCCGACCACGGGATGCGCAGGTCGAGCCAGGCCGCCAGACGCCCGGCGCAGAGGATGGCTTCGTCGACCAAAGCGGCGAGCGGGATGTCGCCGCGGCTGAAGGCCGCTTCCAGCGCGAAGATCGCCGCCGCGCTCTCGCCGAGATGGCAGAAATCGCGTAGCCGGGTCGCGGCCTTGTTGCAGGCGACAGCTGCAATACGGCGGGAGATGCGTGGCTCTTCCGTCGCAAGGCCGCCGCGGACCCACCAGAGCAATTCGTGCAGGATGCGCGCTTCCGATTCTGCCAGGAAGAGCGGGCCGGCCGGATGCATGGTCGCGCGCGAGGCCAGCAGGGCCTCGATATCGGTGGGCGAGGCGTTCCAGAGCTGGCGCCGCAAGGCGACGAGCTTGGCCGGAACCTGCGATGGTCGCGATTCCGGCGCCTGCACGCCTTCGACCGGCAGCAGATTGCCGGCAAAGAGCCTGCGCCCATGCTGCTCGCGCAGGCGCAGGCCAAGCGCCTGGAGTTCCGGTAGCCCGCCCTCGATCTGGCCGAGCAGGGTGACCTGCGCGGTCTCGGCCTGGAGCGGCGCGAAGATCAACTCGAGGAACTGCCGCGCCGGCCAGTACAGGAAGGCGCCCGGCTGCGCCTCCATGACGTCGACGCCGCCCTCCGCATCCTCGACGAAAGGCGCATGCCAGTAGACGTGCTGGCCGGCGATCTTCGGGGTGTGGAGCTGGAGTGCGGTGGGCAAGGTCGCGGCGAGCGCATCAAGCGTGCGGGGCGCCCGCGCCGTGTCGCAGGCGATCCGCCAGCGGTCGTCGCCGACGATCAGGTCGAGTTTCATGGGCTGGATGTCCGGCGCGGTGCTCGCTCTCAGGTCTTGGGCTTGAAGAAGGAGACGGGCTTGAGGATCTGGTTGCGCATGTCGAGCAGCGGGTCGGCCTCGACCACTTGCTTGCGATAGGCCTGCCAGGCCGGATCGGCCTCCATCGCGTCACGGCGCGCCTCGCGGTCGGCCAGGCTGTCGTATTGCCAGAGGTGCACGACGCGGCTGAGCTCGCCGATATGGGTCTGGAAGAAGCCGAAGGGCTCGCCGAGATACTGTCGCTGCATCGGCAGGCCGACATCCTCATAGAGCTTCAGGAAGTCGTTCAGGCGGTTCGGCCGGGCCGTGTAGACGCGGTGGTCGAAGATCATCGTGCTTCTCCTCTGGTTCCGGCGGAAAGCCGGCCGTTCCTCCGGTGACGCCCCCCGTGATCGGAGCGCGCGTTCGCCGTCATGCGGCCGGTCCTGTCGCTTTGCTGCAAGACTGCATTATCTTGTGTAGACACTTATAGCGCCGCGCCGTGGACTGCGCTAGGGTCCCTCGCAGCGAAAGACGTGGGCGTCTCGATCACTCTGTTCAAAACCTGGTGGGCGAGGCGTGAACGCAGGGAGAAAGCGGCGGCGATGAGGAATTCACCGACGGTGGACGAGCAGCTCGGCATGCTCGGGCGGATGGTGGCGGTGCGCCATCTCGAGGAGCGTCTCGGCGAACTGCACAAGGCCGGCAAGACGCGCGGGCCGATCCATCGCTGCGACGGCCAGGAGGCGGTCGGCATCGGTGCGACCGCGATGCTGGACGACCAGGATCTCCTCACCAGCACCCATCGCGGCCATGCGCATTATATCGGCAAGGGCGTGGGCTTACATCCGATCGTCGCCGAGATCCTCGGTCGCGCCACCGGCGCCTGCGCCGGCCGGGCCGGGCACATGCTGATCGCCGATGTGAAGAAGGGCCTGCTCGGCGGCAACGCCATCGTCGGCGGCGGCATCCCGGCGGCGACGGGTTTCGCCGTCTCGCTGCAGATGAAGAATCGGGCCGATGGCGGCCAGCGCGTCGCCATGTGCATCTTCGGCGACGGCGCGGCACAGACCGGCATCTGCCATGAATCGATGAACCTCGCGGCGCTGTGGTCGCTGCCCGTCGTCTTCGTGCTGGAGCACAACCAGTACGGGCTGACCGCGCATCATTCGACGCAGTCCTCGGTGCCGGACCTGTCGGTGCGCGCGGCCGGCTATGGCATGCCGGGCGAGATCGTCGACGGCAACGACATCATGGCCGTCCACCGCGCCGTCGGCGCCGGGGTCGAGCGGGCCCGGCGCGGCGAGGGGCCCTCGCTGATCGAAGCCAAGACCTACCGCATGGTCGGCTTCTCGACGAGCGATGTCGGCGGCTACCAGACGGAGGAGGACCTGTCCCTCTGGCGCGAGCGCGACCCGATCGTGCGCGCGCTCGCCATGCTGGCCGACAGCGTTCCGGCCGAACGGCTCGACGCGGTCATGGCGGCGGCGCGCACCGAGGTCGATGCCGCCGTCGAGCAGGCCCTGAACGACCCGCTGCCCAGTTTCGCCGACCATGCGCCGAGCGCGCCCTATACCGTTGCGGGAGCCTGACCATGGCGATGATGCGTTATGCCGAGGCGCTGCGTTCGGCGCTGCGCGAGGAGATGCAGCGCGACCCTTCCGTCTGGCTGATGGGCGAGGACATCGCCGTTTATGGCGGCGTGTTCAAGGTCTCGAAGGACCTGATGGCGGAGTTCGGGCCGGAGCGCGTGCGCGACACCCCGATCTCCGAGCAGACGCTGACTGCGATGGCGGTGACAGCGGCGATGGCCGGCACCCGTCCGGTGCTCGAGATCATGTATGCCGACTTCCTGCCGCTCAGCATCGATGCGCTGATGAACCAAGCCTCGATCTACAACTATATCTGGAACGGTCAGGTCACGATGCCTTTCGTGCTGCGCACGCAAGGTGGCGGCGGAGCCGGCGCCGGCGCGCAGCATTCCAAGAGCCTGGACGCGCTCGTCGCCCATATCCCGGGCCTCAAAGTGGTCGCGCCGGCCACGGCGGCGGATGCCAAGGGCTTGCTCAAGGCGGCCATCCGCGACGACCATCCGGTGATCTTCCTGGAGCACAAGCTGCTCTACAACACGCGCGACGAGGTGCCGGACGGTGACCATCTCGTCGAGATCGGCAAGGCCCGCATCGCGCGGGCGGGCAGCGACGTCTCGATCATCGCCTCCTCGAAGATGGTGGTCGACGCGCTGAAGGCCGCCGACGAATTGGCGAAGGAGGGAATCTCCGCGGAGGTCGTCGATCTGCGCACGCTGCGCCCGCTCGACCGCGAGACGATCAAGGCTTCGATCGCCCGGACGCATCACGCCGTGGTGGTCAACGAGGGCTGGCGCTTCTGCGGCTATGCCGCCGAGCTCAGCGCGACGATCATGGAGAGCTGCTTCGACGAGCTCGATGCGCCGGTCGAGCGTGTCGCGACCCACGACATCCCGATTCCCTACAGCGAGCCGCTGGAAAGCACCGTCCTGCCCGATGCCGCCAAGATCGCGGTGGCGGCGCGCCGGGCCCTGGCCTGAGGGGGATGGCATGAGCCATGAGATCACGCTCGCCGGCGGCGCCGGCGAATACATGGAGAGCGCGACCGTCGTCTCCTGGTCGGCGAAGGTCGGCGACCTCGTCAAGGCGGGGGATGTCGTCGTCGTGGTCGAGACGGCCAAGGCCGCGACCGAAATCGAGGCCGGGCGCGACGGCGTCCTCGCCGCGATCCTCGCGCCTGAGGGCGCCGAAGTCGGCATCGGCGCGGTGCTCGGCCGCATCGCCGATAGCCTGGATGCGGCGCCGGACGCTGCTGCCGAGCCGGCGATGGCAGCCGTGCCCGACACGGTTCCGAACGCATCGGCTCGGGCCGAGCCAGCCAGTCGGCGTGTCAGCATCTCGCCGCTGGCCCGGCGACTGGCGCGCCAGGCCGGGCTTGATACGTCCAACATCGGCGGCACCGGGCCGGGCGGGCGGATCAAGAGCCGCGACATCGAGCGGGTTTTGCGTCAGCGGGCGGAAGCCGCTCCGCTGGCTGTATCGGCTGCCGCGATACCATCGCCTGCCGTGACAAAGATCAGCTCTGCCGTCCCCCTCGTGCTGATCCATGGCTTCGGTGCCAATGCCGCGGCCTGGAACATGGTGCGGCCGCATCTCGACGGGCGTTCGGTGCTGACGCCGGAGCTGCCCGGCCATGGCCGGGAACCTGCGTTGGAAACGCCATCGCTGGAGGCGCTCGCCGAGGCGGTGCTCGGCCAGATCGAGGCCAGCGGCGCGCGCGAGTGCGATCTCGTCGGGCATTCGCTCGGCGGGGCCGTCGCGGCGGTGCTGGCGGCGAACCAGTCGGTCCGGGTGCGCTCGCTGACGCTGATCGCGCCGGCGGGGCTTGGGCCTGAGATCGACGGGAGCTTCCTCGCCGGCTTCCTGTCGGCGCGGACGACGGAGAGCCTGGCGCCCTGGCTGGAGCGGCTCACGGCAGATCCCGGCCGGCTGCCGCGCGGCTATGCCCAGGCGGTGCTGCGCGAGCGCGAACGGTTTGGTGTCGGCGCAGCCCAGGCCGCGATCGCGCAACGGCTGTTTCCGGACGGGACGCAGGCGATCGGGATCGGCGCCGATCTCGACCGTTTCACTGGGCCGCTCAAGGTGATCTGGGGCCGAGGCGATCGCATCATCCCGCAAAAGCATCAGGACGAATTGCCTGGCCATGTCGCCTGCCACCGGCTCGGCTGCGTCGGGCACATGCCCTCTATCGAAGCTCCGGCCCTCGTGGCGCAGCTGATCATGCAGAACGTGCGCAGCGCCGAGGCGAGTTGACATGTGAACAGGCGCTGCAGCGAGGGGTGGGAGCGCTGTCATTCGGCATGATGCAATGGTAAGGCCCGGCGTCGGCCGATGCCGCAGGCCGGCCGGTATCCAGGACATTGCGAGGGCATGATGCAGCTGCTCAGGGGTGTGGTCACGTCTCTCGTCGTGATTTTGGGAACGGTCGTCGGCGTGGCCGCCGCCGAGCCCCTGCCCAAGCTCGCGGGCCAGGATTACGGCAAGGCGCGCGCCGCCCTGTTGCGTCAGGATTGGCAGCCGGTCACGCTGCCCGACGCCGATCGCTGCATGGCCAGCGACCAGCGCTGCGCCGGTCGGCCGGAAATGCATGCCTGCGCCGGGACGGGCCTGGCTCCGTGCATCTTCATCTGGCGTCGCAGGGCGACCACGATCGAGGTCGTGACCGAGGGCGAGGACCCGGTCGTGCGCCGCGTCCGGGTGCACAAGGACTGAGGACGCCGTCGCGAGGCCTCAGTCCGAGACGGCAAGCCCCCGACAGACCAGACGGACCAGGCCCTCGATCTGGCGGTCGAGATCGCGGCGCGGCACGGCGATCAACTTCTGCTCCAGTCCGATCGCGACGACGCCATGGACGGCGGAGAACAGGGTCCGGCTCATCAGCATGCGCTCCGCCTCGGCTCGATCCGGCAACAGCATGCTGAGCGGCTCGAGGATGTGCCGGAACAGCGTCATCTGCTCGCTCACCGCCCAGTCCGGCACCACTGCGCCTTCCGCCATGCGGTGCTCGAACAGGATACGCCAGAGCTGCAGGTTGTCGCGGGCAAAGGCGCAATAGGCGAGGGCGACCGCGACCAGCCTGTCGGCGGCGGCACCCGCGGAGGCCGGCGCGTCCTCGCGCTCGGCCGCGCTCAGCGCCGCATCGAGCCGTGCCAGCGTGCGCGAGCCGACGCGCAGGACGAGCTCGTCCATATCCGCGACGAGATTGTAGATCGCGCCGAGCGCGCAGCCGATCTCCTGCGCCAGTTCGCGCGCCTTCAGGCCGGCCAGGCCTCTCTCGGCGATGGCCTTCTCGGCTGCATCGATCAGCTGGGTTCGCTGCCGCTCGCGGCGCTCTGCCGTCGTGGTCATTCCGTCGATCTCAAATTTTGTGAACGATGTTCAAAATATTTCTTGAACGACGTTCAAGGCTGAGTTATGCATTGCTTCGTGAACATCGTTCATAGCAGGGAACAACCAATGCTCAAGATGTTTCTCACCTTCGTTCGCGGCAGTGCCGCCATTGCCGAGGAGCGCTTTGCCGATCGCAACGCGCTCCTCATCCTCGACCAGCAGATGCGCGATGCCGCTGGTACCTTCGAGCGTGCCAAGAAGGCGCTTGCGGTGGCGATCGCGCAGGACAGGCAGGAGAGCGAGCGGCTCGCCGCGAGCACTGCCCGCATCGCCGATCTGGAGAGCCGTGTCGCCGCCGCGCTCGCCGCGAGCGATGAGAGTCTCGCCCGCGAGGGCGCCGAAGCAATCGCGGCCCTCGAGGCCGACCGCGATGCGGCGGCGGGCGCGCAAGCGCTGTTCGCCGCCGAGATCGTCCGCCTGCGCCGCCATGTCGGCCAGGCCCAGGCGCGCATCGGCGAACTCGACCGCGGCCGGCGTCTCGCCCGCGCCTCGGAGGCGGTGCGCCAGATGCGGCAGGGCCGGATCGAGAGCGGCCCTGCCTATGAATCGACGCTCGCCGAGGCCGAGCAGACGCTGAAGCGCCTGCGCGAGCGCCAGGTCGAGGCCGAGGCTGCCGAGACTGCGCTCGACGAACTCGATGGCGCGGCTGCCGCCTCCGTCACCGAGAAGCTCGCCGCCAAGGGCTTCGGCCCGCGTCTGCGGACCACCGCCGATGACGTGCTGGAGCGGCTGCGCAGCCGGCAGCTCCAGGCGAATTGACCTCTTTCATCTGCAAACGCACCCGACGGGAGACAACGATGAACCAGAATGTACAGCCCCATAGCGGCGCCTGGGTCAGCTTCACCTACGCCTCTTTCTTCGTTGCCGCGGCCATGGTCGGCGCCGGCGTCCTGTTCCTGCCGCTCGACTGGTGGGCGAAGGGCTACCTCGCCATGGGCTGCGTGATGCTCGTCCAGTCCTGCATCACCATGACCAAGACGGTGCGCGACATGCACGAAGCCTCGAAGCTGGTGAACCGGATCGAGGACGCCCGTACCGAGCGCCTGCTGATGGATGTCGGCAAGCCGGCTCTGTGAGCTTTGGCGCTCCGGCCGCAAGTCCCGCTTAACCGCAAATCGAGATCGGCCGGCGCAGGCAAGAGTTGCTAAAGCCCGGCCGATGCAACCTCACCGTCCCTTCCCGTGAGATCGCCATGATCGACACATTGATGCTGAAGCGGCGCTTCGCCCCGCTGTTCTGGGCGCAGTTCTTCTCCGCCTTCAACGATAATTTCCTCAAGAACGCGCTGGTCTTCATCATCCTCTACAAGCTCGCCGGCTCACATGGCGAAGCGCTGGTGACCCTGGCGGGCGGGCTCTTCATCGCGCCCTTCTTCCTGCTTTCGGGGGTCGGCGGCCAGATGGCCGACCGCTTCGACAAGGCGATGATGGCGCAGCGGCTGAAGCTCGCCGAGATCGGCGCGGCGGCGGTCGCGGTCCTCGGCTTCACCTTGCATTCCGTGCCGGTGCTGTTCGTCGCGCTGTTCCTGTTCGGCGTGATCGCGGCGCTGTTCGGCCCGATCAAATACGGTATCCTGCCCGACCATCTGAAGCGCGAGGAATTGCCGGCCGGCAATGCGCTGATCGAGGGCGCGACCTTCATCGCGATCCTGCTCGGCACGATCGCCGGCGGCCTGACGGCGCGCGAAGGCGGCGATGCCGCGCAGCTCAGCCTGCTGATCCTGGTGTTCGCGCTGGCCTGCTGGGTTGCGACGCTGTTCATCCCGAAGACCGGGCCGTCGGCGCCCGACCTCGTGATCGACCGCAACATCCTGCGCTCGACCCGCGACCTGCTCAGGGATCTCTGGGGCGACGCCCGGCTGTGGCGCACCGGCGTCATGGTCTCGCTGTTCTGGCTGATCGGCGCGGTGGTGATGTCGCTTTTGCCCTCGCTGGTGAAGAACGGCATGGGCGGCACTGAGATGGTGGTCTCGACCTATCTCGGCATCTTTGCCATCGCGATCGCGGTCGGCTCCGGCATCGGCTCCTTCCTGTCGAGCGGACGCATCGTGCTGCTGCCGGTGCCGGTCGCAGGCGTGGTGATGGGCCTGTTCGCGCTCGATCTCGGCTGGGCCGTCTCTGGCGTCGTCGCGCATCAGCCGGCGCAGGATATCGGCGCCTTCTTCTCAGGCCCCTCCGCCTGGCGTGTCGGCATCGACCTCGCCGGCCTCGCCATCGCCGGCGGCGTTTTCGTCGTGCCGTCCTTCGCGGCGGCGCAGGCCTGGGCCCCGGCCGAGAAGCGCGCCCGCATCGTCGCCGCCGTCAACGTGCTCTCGGCCGCCTTCATGGTCGCCGGCGCCATCGTGGTCGCGCTGCTGCAGGCGGCGGGCCTGACGCTCAGCCACCTCTTCCTTCTGATTGGCGTGCTGACCATCGCGGCATCCGTCTGGATCCTGCGGACGCTGCCGACCAATCCGCTCAGCGACTTTCTCTCGATCCTGTTCCGCGCCTTCTACCGGGTCGAGGTCACCGGCCGCGAGAACATCGCCAAGGCCGGCGGCAACGCCATCATCGCGCTGAACCACGTCTCCTTCCTCGATGCGGCGCTGGCACTCTCGATCCTCGACAAGGAGCCGGTCTTCGCCATCGACCACGGCATCGCCCAGCGCTGGTGGGTGAAGCCCTTCCTGAAGCTGACCCGCGCCATGCCGCTCGATCCGGCGCGGCCTCTGGCGACGCGCTCGCTGATCAACGCCGTGAAGAACGGCGAGAACCTGGTGATCTTCCCGGAAGGGCGCCTCACCGTCACCGGCAGCCTGATGAAGGTCTATGACGGCGTCGGCATGATCGCCGAGAAGTCCGGGGCGAAGGTCGTACCGGTGCGGATCGAGGGGCTGGAGGCGACGATCTTCTCGCGCCTGACCCGCGAGCAAGTGCGCCGGCGCTGGTTCCCCAAGGTGCGCGTCACCGTGCTGGAGCCGGTCTCGCTGACGGTGGCCGAGGAGCTGAAGGGCAAGCCGCGGCGCCAGGCGGCGGGCGCGGCGCTCTACCAGATCATGTCCGACCTGATCTTCAAGACCACCGATATCGACCGAAGCGTCTTCGAGGCGGTCGCCGAGGCGGCGAAGCTCAACGGCAAGGGCCGCGTCGCGGTCGAGGACCCGATCACGGGCAGCCTGACCTACAAGCGCCTGCTGATCGGCGCCGAGGTACTCGGCCGCAAGCTGATGCCGCTGGCCGGCAAGGGCGAAGCGATCGGCGTGATGCTGCCCAACGCCAATGGCGCGGCGGTGACGCTGCTCGGCCTGATGTCGGCGGCGCGCGTGCCGGCGATGATCAACTTCACCGCCGGCGCGAGCAATATCGCTGCAGCCTGCAAGGCGGCGCAGGTGAAGACCATCGTCACCTCGCGCGCCTTCGTCGAGAAGGGCCGGATGGGGCCGCTGATCGAGGCTCTGCAGACCGATGTCCGCATCGTCTATCTTGAGGACGTGCGCGCCACCGTCTCGACCGGCGACAAGCTTTGGGCGATCTGGCACCACGGCACCCCGATAGAAGAGGCCAAAGGCTCGGATCGCGCCGCGATCCTGTTCACCTCGGGCTCGGAGGGGGCACCCAAGGGCGTGGTGCTCTCGCACCGGAACATGCTGGCCAATGCGGCGCAGGCCGCGGCGCGCATCGATTTCGGCCGGCGCGACAAGGTCTTCAACGTGCTGCCGGTCTTCCACTCCTTCGGCCTGACGGCGGGGCTCGTCCTGCCGCTGGTCTCGGGTGTGCCGGTCTATCTCTACCCCTCGCCGCTGCACTATCGGATGGTGCCGGAGCTGGTCTATGGCTGCAACGCCACCATCCTGTTCGGCACCGACACCTTCCTCACCGGCTATGCCCGCGCCGCGCACCCCTACGACCTGCGCTCGCTGCGTTACATCGTGGCCGGCGCCGAGCCGGTGAAGGACACGACGCGGCGGACCTATGCCGAGAAGTTCGGCCTGCGCATCCTCGAAGGCTATGGCGTGACCGAGACCGCGCCGGTGCTGGCGCTGAACACACCGATGTTCAACCGCTTCGGCACGGTCGGCCGGATCATGCCCGGCATGGAGGCCAGGCTCGAGCCGATGCCGGGCGTCGAGGAGGGCGGCCGGCTGCATGTGAGTGGCCCGAACATCATGCTGGGCTATCTCAAGTCCGAGAACCCGGGCGTGCTCGAGCCGCCACTGGGCGGCTGGCACGACACCGGCGACATCGTCGTGATCGACAAGGACGGCTTCGTCACCATCAAGGGCCGCGCCAAGCGCTTCGCCAAGATCGCCGGCGAGATGGTCTCGCTCGCCGCGGTCGAGGCGCTCGCCGCCGAATGCTGGCCTGGCGTGCTCTCCGGCGTCGCCAGCCTGCCCGATGCCCGCAAGGGCGAGCGGCTGGTGCTGGTGACGCAGCAGAAGGAGGCGACGCGCGCCGCCTTCCAGGCCTTCGCCAAGGGCAAGGGCGCCGCGGACCTGATGATCCCGGCCGAGGTGATGGTGGTGCCGGCCGTACCGGTGCTCGGTTCCGGCAAGCTCGACTTCGCCGGCATCACCAGGCTGGTGAAGGAGCGCAGCCAGGCTCCCGCCACGGCGGTGGCTTGATGCTCGGCTTCTGGCTGAAGGCGCTGCGGCGACCGACGCTTGACCTCTCGCTTGCGACCGCGCCGGGCCTGACGACGCGGATCATCGAGCGGCCGGGCGTGGTGCTCGACGACGCCGAACTCGCGGCGCTGGTCGGGCAGCTGCGCACGGTGGCGGGGCGGACGCTGGCGCAGGGCGCGCTGACCTATGGTGTCTTCTCCGGCGAGCGCGAGCGCCTGAGCCAGAGCATCGTCACCCTGATCAGCGAGACGGCGACCGGGCGGCCGGTCGCCTTCAACGCCCTGGCGCAGATGCAGCTCTCGCTGAACGGTGAGCCGGAGCAGGTCACGCATCTCGGCCTCGTCATGGTCGATCCGGAGGTGCGCGGGCGCGGGCTGTCCTGGGTGCTCTACGGCCTGACCGTGCTGGTGCTGTTCGTGCGCGGCGGCCTCAGGCCACGCTGGATCTCGAACGTGACGCAGGTTCCGAGCGTGGTCGGCATGGTCTGCGAGACCTTCTCAGACGTCTATCCCTCGCCGGATGCCGGCAGCCGCCAGAGCTTTGCGCATCTCTCGCTCGCCCGGCAGATCATGCGCGGGCACCGCCATGTCTTCGGCGTGGGGGAAGAGGCCGGCTTCGAGGAGGCGCGCTCGATCATCACCGACGCCTATACCGGCGGCTCGGACGATCTGAAGAAGGGCTTCGCGCAGGCAACGCAGCACCGCGATCCCAGCTACAACGATTTTTGCCGGGATGCGCTGAACTACGAGCGCGGCGACGACGTGCTCCAGCTCGGCCGTATGGATCTTGCGGCGGCACGGCGCTACCTGCTCGGGCAGGTCCCGCGCTCGTCCTTGCCTGGCCTCGTCGGGGCCTCTGCCTTCCTCCTGCTGCAGAGGCTTGTGCTGCCATTGCTGCACTGGCTCGACGACGGCAGGCGTTTCGGCACATTGCGTCCACGCGCCGCGAGGACGAAGCCATGATTCCCGGATTCAGCTACGAGCTCTTCACCACCCGCAATATCGGCTTCGTCACGGAAGTCGAGCAGGCAAGGCTGCGGCAGGCGACGGTCTTCGTCTGCGGCGTCGGAGGCATGGGCGGAGCCGCCTTCATGGCGCTGGTCCGGGCCGGTGTCGGCCGCTTCGTCATCGCCGATATCGACGTCTTCGAGGTCTCGAACCTGAACCGCCAGGTCTTCGCCAATGCCGGCACGGTCGGCCAGTCCAAGGCCGAGGCCGCGGCCGAGGCGGCGCGCGCGATCAATCCGGAGATCGAGATCGAGGTGCTCGGCGCCGAATGGGCGGAGCGCCTGCCGGAGATCGCGGGACGCTGCAAGGTGATCGTCAACGGCATGGACGATATTGCCGCCGGCCTGCACCTCTACCGTACGGCGAAAACGGCGGGCGCCAGCGTGATCGATGCCTATATGGCCCCGCTTCCCTCGGTGATCGTGGTCCGGCCGGAGGATCCGCGCCCGGAAGAGCGGCTCGGCTTCCCGACCCTCGGCAAGGATTGGCGCACGCTCGGTGAGGACGACAAGCGCGCGGCGATGCTGTGCGAGGTCACGCATGTGATGCTGCATTCGCGCTCGCGCCATCATGTCGACCTCACTATTGCCGGCGAGGTCGCGGCAGGCCGGCGCAGCCGCATGTCCTTCGCGCCGATGGTGATCACCACCGGCATGATGATGGCCTATGAGGCGATCGCGCTCGTGCTGGGCAAGCGCACCGGCACCGATTGCCGCGGCTGGTTCTTCAACCCCTATCGGCCGGCCGTCGAACGGCCTTTGCTGGCGCCGGTCGCGGCACTGCTGAAGCCTTTCGTGGTGCGGGCGCTCAAGCAGATGGTGGCCGGGCCATGAATGGCGGCTTCGCCAACCCTGCCTTGGTCGCCGATTCCATCGTCGACATCTGCGGCGCGCTCGGGCTCGCCGTCGCCATGCTGACCTTGCGCCGGCGCGATCCGCGCGGGGCGCTGACGACCCGCTTCCTCGTGGCGATGGGGCTCGTCGCCGCGCTCTTCCTGCTGCGCGGCCTCGGCTGGTGGAGCGGCAGCGTTTTGCTCGAGCGACTGGCGCTCGCGTGCGCCGCGCTGTTCCCGCTGGGGGCGTTGATCGTCACCGAGGGCATGCTGCGCCGGCATGCGCCGCGCGTCGGCAAGATCGCCGTGCTCGCCGGCTCGGGCCTGCTCATGCTCGGCAGCCTCATCGGCCTCGCCGATCATCCCTGGGCCTATGACCTGACATTGGCCGGCTTTCAGTTCGTCACGGTTGCCTTCTGCGGCGTGCTGCTGTTCAAGCGCGATCCGGCTTCGCTGACCGAAGCGGAGAATACGAGCGTCTGGCGGCTCGGACTCTGCGCCTTCCTGATCCTGCCCTTCGCGCTCAGCGATTTCCGGGGGCTGCTGCCGGACATGCCGGTCCGGCTTGGCGGCGTCGGGGCTCTGCTGCTGGTCTCGATTGTGCTCGTGACCGGCGGCGCGGCGCCGACGCGCCGGCAGGGCTTCTTCCTGCTTGGTCTGCGTATTGCCGCGGCCTTGCTGCTCGGCGCGGCCGCTGCGCATGTCACCCCTGGCGCCGACCTCGCCCATGGCGTCAGGCTCTGCGCCGTGGCGCTCGCCGGCGTGCTCGCAATTGCGCTCGCGGTCGATGCGCTGTCGAGTTCCTTCGATGCGGCAGCGCCCGGCGTCCTTGGCTCGCTCGCCCGTTCGCGGGCGGAGACGCGGGAGGCGCTGATCGCCCAGCTGGCCGGGCATCCGCTGTTCAGCAGCGCTCGGCGGCTCGGCGAGGCGGAGCTCGGCGATTACGACCCCGCCATCCTGAAGCCGGCGCTGCGCGAGATCGGCGTGCTGCATGCCTCCGGGCGAAGCTGGCCCTGGCCGCCGACCGAGCCGGCCGCAGAACGGCTTGCTGCCCTGATGGCGGCCCATTCCGCCAGCCATCTGCTCGTGCTCGGCGAGGAGCCGCTCGACCTGCTGCTGGTCACCGTGTCGGTGGTGTCGGACGATCCTGCGACCGAGACGGCGCTGGCGCTGGTGCGCCGGCTCCTGGCGAGCGCACCGAGCAAGGTCCCGGCATGATCGAGATCACCAGCAACGACCGCAAGGCCGCCTTCGCCGTCACCGCCGAGGTCTATCCGGTGGACAGCCCGTATGTGCCGCCGATGTGGTCCGATTTCGACCGCATGCTCGATCCCGCGCGCAATCCGCTGGTCAAGGACGGGCATGGCCGTTTCGAGCTGTTCACGGCGCTGAGAGACGGGCGACCGCTCGGACGCATCGTCGCTGCGATCCACGACACCTCGAATGCGCGCCATGGCACGGCCCGGGCCCAGTTCGGCTATTTCGACTGCGCCGATGATGCCGAAATCGCTTCGGCCCTGCTCGGCGCCGCCGAGAATTGGGCGCGTGAGCGGGGCATGGCGGAGCTCGTCGGCAACTTCAACCTGACCGCGATGCAGCAGGCCGGCGTCGTCACCGGCGGCTTCGAGAACGCGCCCTTCACCGACATGATCTTCAGCCCGCCGCATGTCGCGCGGCTGCTCGAAGCGAACGGCTATGGCTCGACCTTCCCGATGACCACCTTCCGGATCGCGCTCGCCGAGGTCGACCCTTCCGGACTGCTCGGCGACAAGCAAAAGGCGATCCTCGCCGATCCCGATTATCACTGGATGCCGATCGACCGCCGGCATTTTGCCGAGCGACTGGAAGAGTCGCGTCTCATCCTCAATGACGGCTTCGACGCCAATCCGATGTTCGTGCCGCCCACGGCGGCAGAATACCGCTTCCAGGCCGGCGACATGATGTGGGTGATCGACAAGCGCATCTCGACCGTGGTGCACCACAAGGGCGAGCCGGTCGGCGCGATCATCGCGATCCCCGATCTCAACCCGCTGGTGAAGGCGGCCGGCGGGCGGATCGGCCTGAGCTTCCCCTTGCGCTTCCTCTGGCATCGCTGGACCAACCGGCGCGCCGTCATCGTCTACCAGTCGGTCAATCGCGCCTTCCATAATCGCGGGCTCAACGGCGCCATGCTCTACAAGGTGACGAGCGCGCTGAAGGCGGCCGGCTATGACGAGCTCGGCGGCACCTGGATCGCCGACGTCAACGGGCCGAGTCTGCGGCAAGCCGAGAAAGCGGGGGCGAAGCCGCTGCACCGGCTGCACCTCTTCGCCAAGAGCTTGCGGGGCTAACGATGATGCTCGACCGGGCCCTGCTCGAAGATCTCATCGCCGAGGTTCGCCTCGCGCCGAGCGTTCACAATATCCAGCCCACGCGCTGGCGGCTCATCGGCAGCGATGCGCTGCTTGTGCTGGCGGACGTCGAGCGACGCCTGCCGGCGGCCGATCCCTCGGGGCACGACGTCAGGCTCTCGCATGGTGCCGCGATCGAGGGGCTGTCGCTGGCGCTTGGCCGACGCGGGCTGAGGATCGCGAAGGTCGAACCGCTGGTCGACGCCGCGGCGTCGGACGGCTTGCAGCCGGTCGCGCGCATCGCCGTCGCGGCGGGCGGCGAACCTGATGGGCTGGCGGACTTCGTCCCTGCCCGGACGAGCTGGCGCGGTGGTTTCCGGCCCCTCGATGCCGCAGGCGAGGCGGCGCTCCATATGTATTCCGCCATGGTCGATGATGTGCAGCTGGTCCGCGACGTGGACAGCATCGACGCGATCGCGCGGCTCGCCGACGAGGCCGGTTTCCATTTCCTCCGCGACGACGCCCATCGCGCCGAATTGCTGCACTGGATGCGGCTGTCGCGATCCGACCCGGCATACCAGCGCGACGGGCTCAGCGCCGAGGCGATGGCGATGCCGGGCGTGGTCGCGCTCGGGACCAGGCTGGTACTCGGCCCGCTGTTTCCGTCGCTGCGTCGGCTGGGTCTTGCTGCGACGCTGGTGAGCGAACGCGGCAAATTCGCGAACTCCGCCGTCGCGCTCTTCCACCGGCCGGATGGCGAGGACTCGCGCGTGACCGGGCGCGCCTTCTACCGCGCCTGGCTGATGATGACGGCGCAGGGGCTCGCCGCCTGCCCGGTCTCGGTGCTGGCTGACTGGCCGGCGAGCAACCGGCGGCTTGTCGAAAAACACGGCGTTCCGGCCGGCCGCCGCCTGGTTAATGTCTTCAAGCTCGGGCTGGCGGCGGGGACGCCTCCATCAGTGCGGGCCAGGCTGCCGGTCGCGGAGCTGATCGCCTGATCGCGGCCTGTAAGGCTGGACAATCGGTGACGAGGCGACAGACTGAACAGAGTTCTTTCAGCGAGGAGATGCCAGGCATGCTGCCGGACGAGATGGTCAAGCGCTTCAGGGTCACGGATGGCGACGACTTCAAGCTGAAGCGCTTCGACCCCGGCGAAACCTGCGGCCTCGATCTCGACAAGGACGGTGCGCGCGATCTGCTGCAGACCGGCGTCAGGCGCCTGCGCGAGCTGCAGGAGCGGCTCTTCGCCGAACGGCGCTGGTCGGTGCTGATCGTGCTGCAGGCGATCGACACCGCCGGCAAGGACGGGACGATCGAGCACGTCATGTCCGGGGTCAATCCGCAGGGCTGCGAGGTTACCTCCTTCAAGGCGCCGAGCTCGCTAGAGCTGCGCCATGATTTCCTCTGGCGCACCGCCTGCGCGCTGCCGGAGCGCGGCGAGATCGGCATCTTCAACCGCTCCTATTACGAGGAGGTGCTGGTCGTGCGCGTGCATGAGGAACTGCTGCGCAAGCAGGGCCTGCCGCCCAAGCTGATCGGCAAGCAGGTCTGGCGCGATCGCTTCGAGAGCATCCGCGATTTCGAGAAGCATCTGGCCCGCAACGGCACGGTGGTCCTCAAGTTCTTCCTCAATCTGTCGAAGGACGAGCAGCGCCGGCGCCTGCTGTCGCGGATCGACGAGGCCGACAAGAACTGGAAGTTCGATGCGGGCGATCTCGCCGAACGCAAGCATTGGGACGACTATCAGGGCGCCTATCAGGACGCGATCGCCGAGACGGCGACCAAGCACGCACCCTGGCATGTCGTTCCCGCCGACAACAAATGGTTCACCCGGCTGATCGTCGCGGCGGCGATCGTCAACCGGCTGGAAAAGCTCGATCCGCAGTTCCCCGTGGTCGACGACGAGGCCCGCAAGGTCATGGCCAAGGCGCGGAAGGAACTGCTGGCCGAGGATGGTGGGCGCAAGCGCCGCGGCGGGGGCTAATCGTTACCCCGGGGCAGGGGAGGCGTCGTCGCTGCGGACATAGCGCCAGAGCACCTCGGCGATCTGCGCCCGCTGGCGGGCCTTCGCCTCGGGTGAGGACATGTCCCAGTGGAACTGGGCCTCGAAAGTATGGCGGTTCGCCACCGAAAAAATCGACAGGGCGTTCAGCGTGGCATGGAGTGCGTGGGCATCGATCTCCAGCCTGATCGCGCCGAGGTCCTTGCCCTTGGCGAGCACGCGTTCGATCTGGCCGATGATCGGCCGTGTCATCTGCTGGAGCGTCTCGCTGCTGGCGACATGCCGGCCGCGGTGGATATTCTCGATCGCGACCAGCCGGACGAATTCCGGATTGGCCTGATGGAAGTCGAAGGTGAATTCGGCGAGCCGGCGGATCGCCGCCTCCGGTTCGAGAGTCTCGAGATGCAGGCTCTCCTCCGCCTGGCGCATCCTGCCATAGGCCATCTCCAGCACGGCGATGAAGAGCTCTTCCTTCGAGTTGAAGTAGTAGAAGATCAGCCGCTTGGTGATCCCGGCCCGCGCGGCGATCGCGTCGGCATTGGCGCCGAGCAGCCCGTTCTCGGCGAACTCCTCGAAAGCGATCTGCAGGATCTCGGCCTTGGTCTTCTCGCGATCCCGGCGGCGGACCTTGGCCGGTTTTTCGCCCGCCGGCGTCTGCGTGGTCACTGCCTTCATTCCGCGATCCCGATTGCCCGTTCCGATAGGGAGCCCTCGCTGATTAGCTCATCCGGCGACGCTTGACAGCAATTATCCATCTGGTTAATTGACACGTAATTATCCCACGAGTTAATTGTGGGCAGACATATGGCGGTCATAGGGAGCCGTGGGAGCATGAAGACCATCGCAATCGGCGTGATCGGCGCGGGGCTGATCGGTCGCAAGCACCTGGCCAAGATCGCCACGCATCCCGACTTCGAGCTGGCGGGGATCGCCGACGTCAATGCCGAGCAGGTCGCGGCCCAGAACCCCGGCGCGCGCGTCTTCGCCGACTATCGCGCGATGCTCGACGAGGCCCGGCCGGACGCCGTCATCATCGCCTCGCCCAACCAGCTCCATGCCGAGAACGGCATCGAATGCGCCCGCCGCGGCATCCATATCCTGATCGAAAAGCCGGTCACGGACACGCTGGCAACGGCGAGTGCGCTGATCGAGGCGACCAGGGCCGCCGGCATCCGCTCGCTTGTCGGCCATCACCGGCGCCACCATCGCCAGGTCGCGACCTTGCGCTCCCTGCTGGGCGAGGGGCGGATCGGCGATCTCGTCGGCGTCTCCGCGATCTGGGCGGTACATAAGCCGGAGGCTTATTTCAGCGCAGCGCCGTGGCGGACACAGGCCGGCGGTGGGCCGGTCCTGATCAACCTGATCCACGAGATCGACTTCCTGCGCTTTTCCGTCGGCGAGATCGTCGCGGTCGGCGCCGTGCTCTCCAACCGCCGGCGCGGCTTTGCCGTCGAGGACACGGCCGGCGTGCTGGTCGAGTTCGAGAACGGGACGATCGGCACCTTCTTCGTCAGCGACAGCGCCGTCTCGCCCTGGACCACTGAGCAGGGCGTCGGCGAATCCCCCGAATTCCCGTTCAGCGGCGAGAGCAGCTATCGCTTCATGGGCAGCCGCGGCGCGCTGGAATTCCCCAATCTGGTGCAGTGGGCGCAGGCTGGTGACACTCCGAGCTGGAACCTGCCGATCCAGGCGCAGCGCATCCATGCGCCGACGCTCGACCCCTATATCGCCCAGCTCGACCATTTCCGCGATCTGGTCAGGGGCGATTCCGCTTCTCTGCAGCCGGTCGAGGACGGGGCGCGCACGCTGATCGCGACGCTCGCCGTAGCCGAGGCCGCCGCGAGCGGCAGGCGGATCGACCTGCGCGAGCGCTACGCGACGCTGCTTCCGCCCGGGGCATAGCGAGGAGGCTGCTGAGCCGGCTTGGCCGGAGACAGCGGGTGGCCGATCAGCGATTGCTCCGGGCGCGAGCGATGCTGTCCCTCGCGGTTGCCAGGGCCGAGAGCGCGATGCCGATCGTCCGTTCGCTTCCTTGCGTCCTTGCCTCGTTCTCGAGGAACAAGCCGAGCACCTCCTGCATCGGCAGGCCCGGTTTCGGCTCGCGCCGGCCCAGCCATTGCTCGGTCATGGCGAGCTGGATCTGCTCGGCGAGCAGCTCGGCGGCCTTGACCTTCTCCCGCAGCAGCTGCCGCTCCTCGGGAAAGCCGTCCCTCGGCGGCTTGAGGACGCGGCGGATCTCGCGAAGCGGCAGGACCGTCGCGGCCCGCCATTCGGCCGTCTGCCGGCCTAGCTCCGCGACATCCGCCGCCGAGAGCGGCTGCCGCAGGACGAGGTCGGCATAAGTCGCAGCCAGCAGCTGGATCACATCGAGACCGGCTTCGTCCTGCAAGGTCAGGCAGGCTTCGGCGACGCTGGGCAGCGCATAGAATTCCAGCGCGAAGCGCCAGAGCGGGCCGTCGAGATCGAGCTTGCTCATGTCAGCCTCCACGCTGCGAAGCACTTGATTGCGAGGCCCTTGCCAGTTCGCCCACGGTGACGGGCTTGATCGGGTCGCGGACGCGATAGTAGCCGGTCTCAGCTTCGCTCCGGTCCGTCTCGCGCGCGATCAGCCCGGTCACGCTCGGCCCGCACAGCCTTCCCTGGCACGGGCCCATGCCGACGCGCAGGAAGGCTTTCGCTTGGCTGGGGCCGAGTGCCCCGTGCGCCACCGCTTGGCGCAGCGAGCCGGTGCAGACCGCCTCGCAGCGGCAGATCGTGACCGGGTCTGGCGGTGCGACGAGGTCGGCGCTTGGTCGGTACAGACGGTCGAGGAAGGGCCGCGCCGAAAGATGGGCATCGCGCGCCTTCCGGATGCTGTGCAGCCGGGCGTCGCGTTCGGCCGCGGTGATCCGCCCGAGCTCCGCCAGGATCGCAACGGCGGCCGCATCGCCCTCATGGCGGCTCGCTTCCGCCCCGACGATACCGCCGGCGTCGCCGGCGATGAAGATACCCGGCAGCGTGCCGGCGCCCGATGCGTCGCGGCTCGGCTGGAAACAGGACTGGGCGTCGTTCCAGTCGAAGGTGCAGCCGAGAGCGCGCGGCAGCTGCTGCTGGGGGATCACGCCTTCATGCAGGCCGACCAGATCGCAGCTGAGCCGGAGCGGCGTTCCGCCGGCGCGGAAGCGGATGGCGGTGGCGCGCTCTTCGCCCTCGATCGCGATCTCGCTGGCTCCGCGCAGGAGTTTCACCCGCCCGATCGTCAGGGCCGCGAGCAGGCCGGCGCCCTTGGCGAGATAGCGCCAGCCTTGGCCAGTGAGGGCGCGCGGCAGATGCGGCAGTGCGGTGGGGATGTTTCCGGATCGGGCAGTGTCGAGCAAGGTCAGGTGCTCGACACCGGCATCGAGGCATTGCCGCGCGAAGAGATAGAACAGTGGCCCGGTGCCAGCGAGGACGAGCTTGCCGCTTGGCACGAGGCCGCCGGTCTTCAGCATGATCTGCAGGGCGCCGACCGTCATCACGCCCGGCAAGGTCCAGCCCGCCAGCGGCACCGGGCGTTCCATCGCGCCCGTCGCGATCACCAGCGCCTTGGCCCGGTCGAGCGCGACAGTGCCGTTGCTGCGGGACCAGACCGCGGCTCCCGGCTCGACCCGCCAGACGGTGCTGGAGAAGCGTAGCTGGGCGCCGGAGGCGCGCAAACGTTCGACCAGCGCCACGCCGCGCAGATAATCGGGTCCGAGGATCGCCGAGAGGCGGGTGTTGCTCCGGTTGCGCTCGATAGCACGGTAGATCTGGCCGCCGGGCTCGACCTGCTCGTCGAGCAGCAGGGTGCGCGCGCCGCCTTCGGCCAGGGTCGCCGCCGCCGCCATGCCGGCGGGGCCGGCGCCGATCACGATCGCATCCCAGTCCCGGCTCATGGCAGTTGCCTCGCGCCGATCTGCCGGTGCACCACCATGCCGTCCTGCGCGGGCGTCAGGCAGGCCTGCTGGTTTTGGCGCCCGTCGATCTCGACTAGGCATTCGAAGCAGACGCCCATCATGCAGTAGGGCGCGCGTGGCGAAGCGTCGACCGGGCTCTGCCGAAGTGCGCCGATGCCGGCAGCCAGCAGAGCCGCAGCCAGGCTGTCGCCGGGGTGAAAGGCGATCTGCCGTCCCTCGAAGGTCAGCGTCAGGTCGCCTTCGGTAGCGTCCGGTTCAATGCGCCTGAACATCGAACCGTCCGCTTCCGAAACTGGCGACTGCCGGGGGGAGGGCGCCGGCTGCGACAGCTGGGCCGATGTCGAAGGCATGCACGCTGGCGAGAGTAACCCCGCTATGGCAGGTCGCGGCGAAGGCGCCGGGATAGCGGCTGGATTCCTCGTAGATCGGCAGCCCGTCCGGCGTCATCACCCGCAGCGAGCCCCAGAAGCGCACCACCCCGGCCGCCTCCAGCCCGGGCAGGACGCGCAGCGCCGTGGCGCAGAGATCGGCCGCGGTCGCCAGCTGCGTGCCGTCGTCGAAGCCGACCTCCTCATGGCTGCTGCCGAACAGGAAGGAGCCTTCGGCGGTCTGGCGCAGGCAGTTGGCGGCATAGGGGAAGCAGGGGCGGACGCGCTCCGTCACCACGATCTGGCCGCGCTCGGGCTCCACCGGCATCGACAGGCCAAGCTGCGGCGCGAGCTGGGCGGAGCCGAGCCCGGCGGCGAGGACGATGCGGCGGCCATGGACCGGCCCGGACGGCGTCGCCACGGCAAAGCCGCTGGCTTCGGGGCGGATCTCGGTGACGGTCGTGCCCGGCCGGTAGCTGCCGCCGCGATCCTGCAGGGCCTGCTGCAAGGCGCTCAGCAGGTAGAGCGGGCTGACATGGGAGTCTTCCGGTGAGAAGGAGGCTCCGACGACCTCGGGACCGATCCCGGGCACGAGGTCGCGCAGCGCCGTGCGGTCGAGGAACTGCATGGTGATCTCGCCGCCATCGGCGTGGCTGCGGGCGAGGACATCGCGGCGCTTGTCGAGCTCGGCCTCCGAGAAGCAGAAATGCACGCCGCCGGTCTGGCGCCACCCGGTATCGAGGCCGGTCGCGGCATGGAGTTCCTCCGCGAGGTCCTTCCAGAGGCGGCCGGCCCGCAGTGACCAGTGCATATAGGCGGGCTTGCCGACGCCTTTGCCCTGTAGCCAGATCAGGCCGAAATTGCCGCGCGAGGCCCGGTAGGCGACATCGCCCTCGTCGAGCAGCGCGACGCTCGCGCCGGCCCGGCTCGCGCCCCAGGCGATCGCGGCGCCGATGAGGCCGCCGCCGACCACGACGAGGTCGTAGGTCATCTGCGCGACCTCGGATCGCCGCCATAGGCCCGCGGCCGGATCGCCGAATGGAGCCAGTCGACGAGCGTGACGATGTCGAAGACCGGCAGGCCGAAGGCGCGCTGGATCGCCGCCGAATGCGGCGGCAGGTTGGCGCATTCGCTGACGATGGCGCCGATCGCCGGGGTCTCCATGAGCATGCGCTCGACGACTGCCAGCACCTCGCGCTCCTGGGCTTCGTGATCGGCGAGCGGCCGGTTCTCGCGCATATGCGAGCGGATGACGCCGTCCTCCGGCAATTCGCCGAGCGGCAGGTCGGTCGGGGCGCCGACATTGCGGAAATGCCGGTCTTGCAGCGCCTTGCGGTCCGAGACGATCACGCCGACGGTTCGGCCTTCGGGCAGCAGGCTGAGCGCGAGCGGAATCTGCATCAGGCTGGAGGTCGCGATCGGCACCGGGGAATGGCGGCGCAGCTCCGGATGGACCGCGGCGAGGAAGCCGCAGCTCGTGGTGATGCCGGCGGCGCCAATCGCGACGAGATCGTCGATCGCCTCGCGGAACGGGCCGAGCGCCTGCTGCGGATCGCCCTCGATCACGTCCTTGGGCGTCACGCCGCGGACGACGCGGAACTGCACCGGGAAATCCCAGGTTCCGGTGTTGGCGACGTCTCCGGGCAAGCGGTCGAAGCCGGTGTCGAGCACGATGACGCCGATCATTGCGCCATGCACCGGGCGGCGTCTGGGTTGATGCGCGGATGGTGTCATGACCGGGCTCCTACGCTCAGGCTTCGGAAGCGATCTTGCGGGCAGCCGCCATGCCGGCCCAGCGGCGGACCGCGCCGGAATCGACGCCGAACAGGTCGAGCGCGCGGCCGACGCTGTGGTCGACCATGTCGGCGATCGTCTCCGGCAGGGCGTAGAAGGCCGGTACCGGCGGCATGATGATCGCCCCCATTTCGGCAAGGCTGGTCATCGTCCTGAGATGGCCGAGATGCAGCGGCGTCTCCCGCACCATCAGCACCAGCTTGCGGCGCTCCTTGAGTACGACGTCGGCCGCCCGGCTGATCAGGGTCGAGGTCACGCCGGTCGCGATCTCCGACATGGTGCGCACCGAGCAGGGGGCGATCAGCATGCCGAGCGTGCGGAAGGAGCCGCTGGAGATCGTCGCGCCGATATCCTGGATGTTGTGCACGACGCTCGCCTTCTCGGCCAGCGCCGCAGGGCTCATGCCGAGCTCCTGCGACAGCGTCAGATGCGCCGAGCGGGTGACGACGAGATGGGTCTCGACGCCTGCCGTCGCCAGCAATTCGAGCGCCCGCACGCCGTAGACGGCGCCGGAGGCGCCGCTGATGCCGACGATGATGCGCGCGGGCGTGTCGTGATCGCTCATGGGAACACCGCTGCCCTCAGGCGTTGTCGAACCAGTCGGAGAGGACGATCTGGTCGGCGAGGCGGATCTTCTTGCGCTCGAATTCCGGCTTGCGGTGGAACGGCTTGGTCGCGTCGATCAGGAGACGGCCCCAATGGTCCTTCTGCTCGTCGCGATAGAAGGACGGCGTCTCCGGGATGATCAGCATGTCCTTGTCGGGCCGGCAGCGCGTCAGCGTCGCCCACATCACGTCGTCCATGTCGTAGATGTTCACGTCGGGATCGACGACGGTGATGATCTTGGCCCAGATCGGCTCGGCGCCGATCGTCGCCAGCATGACCTGGCGGGCATGACCCTCGAACTGCGTGTCCATCTTGACGATGGCGTGGTTGACGAAGGGCTGGCAGGTGACGTCGAGGATGCCCGGCAGGGCGGCGCTGAGGCGCTGGTAGATATTGGCCGAAACGGACAGTTCCAGCGTCAGCACCTCCTCGGCCGAACCACACAGGATCGAGTGGAAGACGGCGTCCTTGCGGACGGTGACGCCCAGCACCTCGAAGACCGCGTTCGGGCCTTCAGGGACATAGTAGCCCATGAACTCGCCGAACGGTCCCTCGGGCCGGCGCTCGTTCGGCAGGAAGCGGCCCTCGATGACGATCTCGGTATCGGCGGGGACTTCGAGATCGATGTGCTTGCATTTGCGCATCGCGATCGGGCTGCCCTTCAGGCGGGCCGCGACCTCGAGCTCGTCGACATCGTAGGGCAGGGGGGCAGCCGCGGTCAGGAACGAGGTCGAGGGCGCGCCGATCAGCATGGCGGCCTCGAGCGGCTTGCCCATCTTTTCGGCCTTCTCGTGATAGATCGTCAGGTGGTGGCGCGGCGCCAGCCGGCAGCGCAACTCGTCGTCGCTGACGAACATCGAGCGGTGATAGGACAGGTTGCCGACGCCGGTCTCAGGGTCCTTGGCGATGAACATCGCCGAGGTGAAATAGGGCGCCGCGTCGCGGTCGGAATAGGTGATCAGCGGCAGCTCGGAGAGCTTGCACTCGATCAGGTCGTCATCCTCGGACTGGACGAACGGCGTGCCGCCGGGGCCGCTGCCGAGATTGGCGAGGTTGCTCCATTGCCGGCAGAAATCGGCGGCGTCGATGCCGATGATCTCGGCCAGCCGCTCGCGCGAGCCGTAGACATTGGTGACGACCGGGAAGCGGGTGCCCTTGACCTTGTTGAACAGGATCGGCTTGCCCCAGCGCTTCTGTGCGGCATGGGTCACGGCGGCGAGCTCGTGGAAGGGATCGACCTCCCTGTCGACGACCAGCAGATCGCCTCTCTCCTTCAGGCGCGCGATATAGTTTCTCATCGGATTGTCCTTGCGGATGTGACGTCGGGGCGGGCGCGTCAGCGCCGGCGTTGCGATGGGCGCCAGGTCAGGGCCATGCGCTCGAACAGCGAGACGGCCCCGATGCCGAGCGTGGTGAAGGCGGTGATCGAGACCAGCGCCGCGAAGACGAGCGGGGTATCCATGTTGAACTGGCCGAACAGGATGAGATGGCCGATGCCGTCGTTGCCGCCGATGAACTCGCCGACGATCGAGCCGACCAGCGCCAGCGGGAAGGCGACCTTGAGCGCGTCGGTGATGTAGGGGACAGCGTTCATCAGGCGCACCTTGGTGAAGATGCGCCAGCGCGTGCCGCCGGCCAGCGTCGACAGGTCGATGACATCGGCCTCGATCTCGCCGAGCCCGGTCAGCGAGTTCACGAAAATCGGGAACAGCGCCAGCAGGAAGGCGAGGATGATCTTGGATTCGACGCCGAGGCCGAACCAGATCACGAAGAGCGGTGCCACCGCGATCTTCGGGATCGAGTTGAAGGCGGCGAGCAGCGGCATGACGATCGAGCGCAGCATCGGCACATAGATGACGAGCAGCGCGAGCAGGACGCCGAAGACCAGCGCCAAAGCGAGGCCGACCAGCGTGGTCATGCCGGTCATCACCAGTCCGTGCAGCTGGATCGAGGCGGTCTCGGCGAAGCGGGCGGCGATCGCGGAAGGCAGCGGCAGGACGTAGCCGGGGATGCCCAGCAGCGGCGCGCCGATCTCCCAGGCGAGCAGCAGGAAGGCCAGGAAGAGGAGCGGGCGCAGGCGCGCGACGAGGGAGGTCTCGGCCATCGTCAATACTCCGTCTCGCCGGCTTCGATGCCCTCGCGCACGCGGGCGGCGAAGGCGACGAAGCGGGGATCGCGCAGGGTCGCGGTGGTGCGCGAGCGCGGCAGGTCGATCTCGACGATGTCGTGGATCCGCCCCGGCCGCGGCGACATCACCACGACGATATCGGAGAGCAGGACGGCCTCGGTGATGCTGTGGGTGACGAAGAGCACGGTGTTGCGGCTCTCTTCCCACAGCGTCTGCAGGGCGAAGCCCATGCGCTCGCGGGTGATGACGTCGAGTGCGCCGAAGGGCTCGTCCATCAGGATCAGCGAGGGCTTGAGCAGCATCGCCCGGCAGATCGCGGCGCGCTGCTGCATGCCGCCGGATAGTTCGAAGGGGCGGCTCTCCTCGAAACCGGAGAGGCCGGCGAGCGCCATCAGCTCGCGGGCGCGCTCCTCATAGTTGGCAGCGCGCAGCCCGCCCATCTCGGCGACGAACAGGATGTTGCCGAGGGTGGTGCGCCAGGGCAGCAGCACCGGTGACTGGAACACCATGCCGACATCACGGATCGGGCCGGTGACCTCCTGCCCGCGCAGCTTGATGCGGCCGCTGCTGGCACGCACCAGCCCGGCGGCGATGCGCAGCAAGGTGGACTTGCCGCAGCCGCTGGGGCCGACGATCGAGACGAAGCTGTTCTCGGGGACCGAGAAGGAGGCCTGATCGATCGCCAGGGTCGAGCCGAAGGTCTTCGACAGGTTGTCGATGACGAGAGAGGTGGACATGGAGGCTTCCGGAGTGCGGTCGTCAGGCTGAGAAGGGTGGCCGGAGCGGCCTATTTGCCCTTGATCGCGAAGAGGTCGTCGGGCGTCAGCGCCGCGTCGAGCTTCAGCGCCTTCTTCACCAGGTCGATGGTGCGCTGGATGCGCTTGTCCTCGGCCGCGCCGTAGCCGTGCTCTGCGGTGTAGGGCGTCTGTATCGACTTGATCGCGCCGGTCCACTGCGTCAGCACGGTGTCGCGGTTCATGGCCGGGTTGGCCTTGACCATGATCTCGGCGGTCTCTTCCGGGTTCTTGATGGCGTATTCGACCGCCTTGCGCGTTGCAGCAGCGAAGCGCCTGGCCTCGTCGATGTTCTTCTCGAGGGTCGGCGTGCCGGCGACGAGGACATAGCCGAAGACGTCATAGCCCCAGTCGACGAAGCTGGAGAATTCGACGGTCTTGCCCTGCGCGGTCGCGACCTTGGTCAGGGCCGGCATGTCGCCGTCGGAGCTGGCGGTGAACAGGTCGGCCCGGTTGCTCAGGAGCAGCGAGAAATAGACGCCGGGGTCGGCGGCCTGCCAGTCCAGCTTGGAGGCGTCGAGCTTCTTCTCGTCGAAGATGATGGGCAGCACGACGCGGGCGCTGTCGGTCTGCGATGCGGCGATCCGCTTGCCGATGATCGAGTCCGGCGTCTTGAACGGCGTCAGCGAGGCAAGGCCGCTGGTCGTGACGTCGGTATAGACCATGAAGGACTTGAGCTTGGCGCCCTTGGCGATCGCCTGAACGACCGGCCCGATTTCGGCCATGCCGTAATCGGCCTTGCCACCGTCGACGGCTGCGATGACGAAGCCGCTGCCGGTCGCCGGTGCGATGTCGATGTCGAAGCCGGCTTCCTTGTAGAAGCCCTTGTCGCGGCCGATGAAGAACGGCGCGTGGCGGCCATTGTAGACGTAGTTGGTGAGGAAGGTGATTTTCTTCACCGTCGGTGCCTGGGCCTGCGCCTCGACGGTCAGGCCACCGAAGCCGAGCATGGCAGCAAGGGATCCTGTCAGAATTCCGAGCTTGTGCATCAAAACCTCCCCGTTTTCCCGAAACGCTGCCGGGTCTCGCCCGCTCACCATCCGGATTCGCGTCGCCGCGATTGCCCCTAACCGGCGTGCCCGCCGGCCCGTCCCCGAATTGCCCGCTCCGGATCGACCGATCCGGAGCGCCGCGCTTCATTCGAAAATTTATGTTGCGCAATGCACAACAGTGTTGCACAATACGAGCTTGTCAGCCTTTGACGGCCTCGTCAAGCGAGATGCGGGAGCGTGCCCTGATGGAAAATCCTGTTGCGCAACCGAGCGAGGGGCGAGGCGCCACCGTCGGCGCGGTCGAGCATGCGATCGCCATCCTCCGCTGTCTGTCGGGATCGCCGGAGCCGCTGGGGATCAACGAGATCGCGCGGCGGATCGGGCTGCATAAGAGCTCGATCTCGCGGCTGGTCGCGACCCTTGTGGCGGCGCGGCTGGTCGAGCGCGATGCCGCCTCGGCCCGGATCAAGCTCGGGCCCGGCCTTGTCCTGCTCGCGGCACCGGTGCTGGCCGAGCTGCACATCAAGGACCTGGTTCGCCCGGCCCTGGAAGAGCTGGCGGCGCGATCAGGGGAGACAGCCAGCTTCAACATGTGGGACGGCAGCGATGCGGTGACGATCGAGCAGGTCCCCGGTCCCGGCGCGGTCCGGATCTTCTCCGAGCCGGGCCGGCGCGATCCCGGTCACTGCACCGCCTGCGGCAAGATCCTGCTCGCCCATGAGCCGCAGGAGGCGATCGAGGACTATTGCGCGGGCGCACTGGAGCGCTTCAACGCACGGACGATCACCGATCCCGCGGCGTTGCTGCAGGAGCTGACGACATCCCGCCAGCGCGGCTATGCGCTCAATTTCGGCGAGCTCGACGGCGAGATCAGCGCGATCGCCGCCGTCACCCACGATGCGCGTGGCAAGGTCATCGGCAGCATCACCGTGACCGTGCCGAGCTACCGCTTCACGCAGGAGCGGCAGGAGGAATTGATCGCCATGGTCGTCGAGACCGCGCGCCGGGTTTCGCGGAGCCAGGGTTAGGCCGCCGCGGTTCGAAACGCGCCGGCGCTAGCGAATCCGCCTCGGGAACTGTCCTGTGCCACCCGGCGCCGACAGGACCGGCTGCGCCGATGTCGCTTCATGGGCGCTGCGCAGGCGGTAGCGATCCCCCGGATAGAGGAAGCGGCTGCGCGTCACCGGCACATCACCGCGCCAGGTCCGGCGGTCAAGCAGCAGGCAGGGCTGGTTGGCATCGATCTGGAGGGCCTCGCGGCTTTCGTCGTCGGGCCGGATGGCGCGGATCGTGTTGTCGACAAAGGTGACCTCGGTCATCCGCAGCAGATAGGCGTGCGGCGTGATCCGGGTGAAGTCCTGCTCGAGATAGGCGGGGGCTTCGGCGGCGTTGACGAAGCGGTCCTCGATCTGGACCGGCGTGCCGTCCTCCTTGTGCAGCAGGCGCGAGTGGAACACGGTGCTGCCCGCCGGCAGAGCCAGCAAGCCGATGAAGGGGCTGTCCGGCGCCAGCGCGCAGAGCGACATCACTTCGCTGGTATGGACGCCGCCGCTCGCCGAAATCTCCTCCGAGACGTCGGAGAGCTCGAAAATCGCGCATTGCATCCGCGGGCCGACGACGAAGGTGCCGCGACCCTGGACGCGCACCAGCATGCCCTCGGTCTGCAACTCCCTGAGGGCCCGGCGCACGGTCAGGGCCGAGGCGCCGAACTCGGCCGCAAGATCCTCTTCACGGGGGACCTGGAAGTCCGCCGGCCATTCCGCGGCGCGGATCCGCTTTTCGATCGCGGTCTTGATCTGCCCGTAGAGCGGCTGGGTGACCTGGGTCAGCTCGGTCATGCAAGGGTCCTCTGTTCGGATAGATCTGATATCACAATGCAATCCAAACGGTATCTGTCTCTGCTGCCTTTAAGAGCGGAATGCGCATTTTTTCAACAGGAAGGTGCTTGACACCCTCAGATCGTTCAGATCAGTATCGCATATTGATATCATATCGACTTAGAAATGATATGATAAAAATCTAGCCAGGAAGCGCCTCGTCTCGACTGCGCCCGGCTATGACGGGAGAGATTCTGATGACGTCGCATTCGCCCGCGCTGCGCACGCTGGACATGTACATCGATGGCCAATGGGTGAAGCCGGCCTCCGGAGAGTATTTCGAGACGGTCGATCCCTTCACCGCGCAGCCCTGGGCGATGGTCGCGCGCGGCGGGGCCGAGGATGCCGACCGCGCCGTGCGTGCAGCGCATCGTGCCTTCAAGGAGGGGCCGTGGGGTAAGATGCACCCGTCCGAGCGCGGCAAGCTCATCCACCGGCTGGGCACGCTGATCGAGGAACATGCCGACGCGCTCGCCGAGATCGAGGTGCGCGACAACGGCCGGCTGCTGGCCGAGATGCAGCACCAGATCCGCTACGTCCCGAAATGGTATTATTACTATGCCGGGCTGGCCGATAAGATCGAAGGCGTCGTGCACCCTTGCGACAAGCCGGCGCTGAGCTATTCACGGCCCGAGCCGCTTGGCGTCTGCGTGGCGATCATTCCGTGGAATGCGCCGCTGCTGCTGCTCTCGCTCAAGGCTGCGCCTGCGCTCGCCGCCGGCAACACGCTGGTGCTGAAGCCGGCCGAGCACACTTCGGCCACCGCGCTGAAGCTGATGGAGCTGGTCGAGGCCGCCGGCTTCCCGCCCGGCGTCGTCAACGTCGTCACCGGGTTCGGCAAGGAGGTCGGCGAGCCGCTGGTCACCCATCCGCTGACCCGCCATGTCGGCTTCACCGGCTCGACCGCGACCGGCGCATATCTCTATTCGCTTGCCGCGAAGGACGTGAAGCGGGTCAGCCTGGAGCTGGGCGGCAAGTCGCCGAACATCGTCTTCGACGACGCTGATCTCGACAATGCCGTGCGCGGCGTGGTCGGCGGCATCTTCGGCGCGACCGGCCAGACCTGCATCGCCGGCTCGCGCCTGCTGGTCCAGCGCCGCGTCCACGACCAGTTCGTCGAGAAGCTCGCGGCCTTCACCAGGACGGCCCGCGTCGGCGATCCCCGCGATGTCCGCACCCAGGTCGGCCCGATCGCCAACAAGATGCAGTTCGAGAAGGTGCTCGACTATGTCGACATCGCCCGCCAGGAGGGCGCCGAACTGCTGATCGGCGGCAAGCGTCCGGAGGGCGACGAGTGCGCGCGGGGCTTCTTCGTCGAGCCGACGATCTTCACCGGCGTCAACAACGAGATGCGGATCGCGCGCGAGGAGGTCTTCGGGCCGATCCTCTCTGCCCTGGTGTTCGACGATGCGGACGAGGCGGTCGCGATCGCCAATGACAGCGAGTTCGGCCTCGCCGCCGGCGTCTGGACCCGCGACATGAAGCTCGCCATGCGCATGTCGGATCGGCTGGAGGCCGGCAGCGTCTGGGTCAACACCTATCGCGATATTTCCTACACGACGCCCTTCGGCGGCTACAAGAAAAGCGGCATCGGCCGGGAGAACGGCGTCGAGGGCATCCGCGAATACCTGCAGACCAAGGCAGTCTGGCTCTCGACCGCGGATGAGATCGCCAACCCCTTCGTCATCGGCTGAGGGGCGCGCGCAGCATGGCCCTTCGACACTGCCTCAAGCGGAAACCGACATCATGGTGATGAGAAAAGGGAGCGAGATCCTCGCCGACGAGCTGAAGCTCAACGGCGCGGAGATCATCTACCACGTTCCCGGCGAGAGCTTCCTCTGCGCGCTCGATGCGCTCGGCGTGCGCTATCCCGAGATCCGCGCGATCAGCTGCCGGCACGAAAACGGCGCGGCGCAGATGGCCGAGGCCTATGGCAAGCTGACCGGCCGCCCCGGCATCGCCTTCGTCACCCGTAGCCCGGGCGCGACCAACGCCGTCAACGCCGTCCACACCGCCTATCAGGATTCATCGCCGATGATCCTGATCGTCGGCCAGGTGAAGCGCGCGCTGATGGAGCGCGAAGCCTTCATGGCCTACGACTTCCGCACCATGTTCGCGCCGATGACGAAATGGGTCGCCCAGATCGACGACCCCAGGCGCATCCCGGAATTCGTGCAGCGCGCCTACCAGACGGCGATGACTGGCCGGATGGGACCGGTCGTGCTGGTCGTGCCGGAAGATGTGTTCGAGGAGGAATGCGAGGTCGCGCCGGGCAAGCCGAGCGTACCCGCCTCAGCCGGAGAGCCTTCCGACGCGGCGGTCGAGCAGATCTTCGCCATGCTGTCATCGGCTGAACGGCCGCTGCTGATCGTCGGCGGCTCCGGCTGGACGGAGGCCGCGCGGGACGACATCCAGGCCTTCGCTGTTGCCAACAACGTCCCGGTCGTCACCACCTTCCGGCGGCGCGACATCATCGACCATCGCCTGCCCTGCTATGTCGGCGAGATCGGCATCGGCTCGAACCCGGCGCTGCTGGCCCATGTCAAGGACGCCGACTTCGTCATCATGTGCAACGACGCGCTCAGCGACGTGAACACGATCGGCGCCGGCTACATGGAAGGGTTCACGCTCTTCGACATCCCGGTGCCCAAGCAGAAGTTCGTTCACGTCACCAGCAGCTTCGACGAGCTCAACCGGGTCTTCCAGGTCGACCTCGCGCTGCTCGCCGACAACGGCGCCTTCGCCCGCCGGCTCGCCGGCCATGCGCCGGTCGAGCACGCAGTGCGCAGCGCGTGGACGGCCACCCTGCGCAAGACCTTCGAGATCGAGACGACGCCCCGCCCTTGCCCGGGGGAGATCGACCTGCCGCAACTGATGAAATGGCTGCGCCAGCGCCTGCCCGAGGACGCCATCGTCACCAACGGCGTCGGGGCCTATGCGACCTGGAGCCAGCGCTATTTCGCGCATTACCGGCTGCACACGCAGCTCGGCCCGATCAGCGGCTCGATGGGCTACAGCCTGCCGGCGGCGATCTCGGCCAAGCTCCTCCATCCCGAGCGGGTGGTCGTCGATTTCGTCGGTGACGGTTGCTACCAGATGAGCTCGGAAGAGCTGGCGACGGCCGTGCAGTACGGGGCGGCGGTGATCGTCGTGCTGTTCAACAACAACATGTACGGCACGATCCGCATCCACGAGGAGAACCGCCTCGAGGGCCGCGTCAACGGCACCCAGCTGGTCAATCCCGACTTCCATGCGCTGGCGCTGGCCTATGGCGCCCATGCCGAGCGCGTCACCCGGACCGATGAGTTCGCGCCGGCCTTCGAGCGCTGCCTGGCGTCCGGCAAGCCGGCGCTGATCGAGATGTGCGTCGACCAGGAAGCGATCCACTCGCGCTATTCGCTGACCGATCTCAGGAACCGCCGCAAGGCGAAGCACTGACTGCCCCTGCCGCCATGGGCGGCAGGCTCTTCCGGCGCCGCCAGGCAGCGCCGGCCATTTGAACCCTCCGACAGAAGAGGGCTGCTGCGGATCTGACTGCAACCAAGAATCGGGGATTCCAAAATGAACAGGACGATTTCGGCTTTGCTGCTCGCCGGGACGCTCGGCGCGTTGACCTCTCCCGCGCTGGCCCAGGAGTGCAAGCTCAGGGTCACCACCTGGGGTGGCAGCTATCAGAAGACCTATGAATCGGTCGCGGCCGGCTTCGAGAAGGCCCATAGCTGCAAGATCGAGTGGGTCGTCGGCGCCAGCCCCGACCATCTCGTCAAGGCGCGGCTCGGCCAGGTCGATGTCGCCACCAACACGCTGCTGAACTCGATCGCCGGCGAGAAGGAAGGCCTGTGGCTGGCCCTCGACAAGGCCAAGATCCCGAACATGGCGAACCTGTACCCGAACGCGGTCCACTCGCCCTATACGGTCTTCGTCAATGTCGGCGATTACGTGCTCGCCTATAACGCCGACAAGGTGAAGGCTGCGCCGACAAGCTGGGACGAGCTCTGGAAGCCGGACTACAAGAACCATGTCGTCATCTACGGCTTCGAGCACATCCCGACGCTCAGCCTGACCGTGCAGCAGGCCGAACGGAACGGCGGTGGCATCGACACCATCCAGCCGGGCCTCGACCGGATGGCGGCGCTGATCAAGGGCGGCAACCTGATCGGTTCGCTCGATGTCGAGAGCCAGATGGTCTCGCTGTTCCAGACGCAGGACGCCTGGCTCGGCATGCTGGCGACCGGGCGCATGAAGGAGCTGCTGGAAAAGGGCGCCAAGAACGTCAAGTTCGCCCGCCCGACCGAGGGCACCTTCCCGCTGATCAGCACGATCAACATCACCAAGGCGGCCAAGGACCCGGCCAAGGCGCAGGCCTTCGTCGACTATGTGCTGAGCCCCGAGGTTCAGATCGCCTTTGCGACGCGCAATCTCTACGCCCCGACCGTGCAGAACGCGCCGATCCCGGCCGACTTCCAGTACCGCGACCTGCTGGTCCAGAACGAGCAGTTCAAGCGGCTGTTCCTGCCCGATCAGGAGAAGATCACGGCCAACAAGGCCAAGTGGCAGAACCAGCTCAACCAGATGACGAGCAAATGAGCGCGCTCGCAAGCGCCTGCCGGACGAGCGGGCAGGCGCCACAATCCTCGCAAGGCGTCGCCCGCTCGTCGGGCACGCCGGTCCAGGCTTCGACGACGCCTTTATCCGGCAAAGCGGATGACATGAACGCATCACAAGACAAGGCCATCCAGGTCGCTTCCGTCTGCAGGCGCTATGGCGACGTCACGGCAGTCGACGACGTCTCCTTCGACGTTGGCCATGGCGAGTTCGTCTCGCTGCTCGGTCCCAGCGGCTGCGGCAAGACCACGACCCTGCGGATGATCGCCGGCTTCATCATGGCGAGCGATGGCACCATCCGGGTCAATGGCCGGGATGTCACCCATCTGCCGCCGGAGAAGCGCGAGGTCGGCTTCGTCTTCCAGAACTACGCATTGTGGCCGCATATGACGGTCGCCGAGAACGTCGCCTTCGGCCTGAAGCTGCGCAAGCGCGACAGGGCCTTCATCGCCCGCAAGATCGAGGAATCGCTCGGGGTCACCGGCCTGTCCGGCTATGAGGACCGCCTGCCGCGCCAGCTCTCGGGCGGCCAGCAGCAGCGGGTCGCCTTGGCTCGGGCGCTGGCGCTCGAGCCGCAACTCCTCCTGATGGACGAGCCGCTCAGCAATCTCGACCGCGCCTTGCGCGTCGCGATGCGGCGCGAGCTGAAGCAGCTGCAGTCGCGCCTGAAGATGACGACGCTCTACGTCACCCATGATCAGGAAGAGGCGCTGTCGATGTCGGACAGGGTCGTGATCATGAATCGCGGCAAGATCGCCCGCATCGCCCGCCCGGCCGAGGTCTATGACGATCCGCAGTCGGAATTCGTCGCCGATTTCGTCGGCACCACGAACTTCTTCGATGGGCTGGTCACGGCAGCGTCGGGCGGGGTTCTGACCGTGCGCACCCGCGGCAATCTCGATTTGCGGGTCGCGGTGTCGCTGTCGGCCACTATCGGCGAGCAGGTCCGCGTGCTGCTGCGTCCCGAGCGCATCCGGATCTATCCGCCCGGTCAGGACGGGCCCAACGTCTTTCCCGGCCGAATCAGCTTCGTCGAATATTACGGCCCGACGATCCGCTACACCGTCCAGCTCGACGGCGGCGAGAGCGTCTATGTCGAGACGCATCATGCGGGCGGCGCGGCTGCGATCGGCGATGACGTTCGCATCGGCGTCGAGCCCGGCGATTTCAGGTTGATCCGCAGCGAGGGAGGCCGGCCGTGAGGAAGGGGGCTGCCGCTCCGCTCCTGCTCGCTCCGGCGATGGTGGCGCTGCTGATCTTCGTGGTCATGCCGTTGCTCTGGGTGGCGCGGACCAGCTTCAATCAGGGCGTCGACGGCGCCTACATGGTCTCTGCCCTGACCATGGACAATTATGTCCGCTTCCTCGGCAGCTCCTGGTACCTGATCAACACGCTCTGGTTCTCGATCCGCATCGCCATCATCGCGACAGCGATCTCGGTGCTGCTCGGCTATCCCGTCGCGCTCTACATCGCCGGGACGCGCGGGCTGCAGAAGAGCATCCTGATGACGATGGTGCTCGCGCCGCTGCTGATCGGCCTCGTCACCCTGGTCTATGGCTGGATCGTGATCTTCCGCGGCGGCGGCCTGCTGAACTCGCTGATGATCGCGATCGGCGTGTATGACCAGCCGGTCCGCTATATGTGGGACCTCAAGGGCGTGATCATCCTGCTGGTCTATATCGGCATGCCCTATATCGTGCTCTCGCTGCTGGACTCGATCGAGCGCATCAACCCGTCCTTCGTCGAGGCGGCCCGCAATGTCGGCGCCAATCGCTGGCGCGCCTTCTGGAGCATCACCTTCCCGCTGACGCTGCCTGGCCTCTATGCCGGCCTGGTGATCGTCTTCACCCTGAACTTCTCGGCCTTTGCGGTGCCGCTGATGGTCGGCGCCAACGATACGCAGATGATCGGCCTCGTGATCTACCGCGAGGCGCTGCTCAACAACGACCTGCCCTTCGCGTCGAGCCTGTCGGTGATCATGATCCTGGCCAATGCGACGATCCTGACCGGCATGGCCTTCCTGTTCGGCAAGCTGATCCTCAACCGGCTGGAGGCGAAGCGATGATGCGGCTCGACCTGGGTGCCTTGGCGCTGCGGCTCGTCACCTATCTGGCGATGGGCTTCCTGTTCTTCCCGATCCTGATCACCCTCCTGGTCTCGGTGAACCCGCAGGAGTTCATCCTGCCGCCCTCCGGCTTCACGCTGGAATGGTTCCGCCAGGCCTGGACCTCCGACAGCTTCGTGCGCGGGATGGGGGTGAGCCTCTGGCTCGGCGTGGCGGCGACCCTGATCGCCAATGCGCTGGCCTTCATGGTCGTGCTGGCGATGGTCCGTTACGATTTCCGCGGCAAGGCGCTGATCAACCTCCTGATCATGTCGCCGCTGCTGATCCCGACGACGATCTTCAGCCTTGCCCTCTATGTCTTCTTCGCCCGGCTCGGCTTCGGCTCCGGCATTCCGGCGCTGGTCATCGGGCATTCGATCCATGTCCTGCCCTTCGCCGTCCGCATCCTGACGGCGAGCATGCAGAATTTCGATCTCTCGCTCGAGGAAGCCGCGCGCAATGTCGGGGCGGGGCCGGTGCGGACGATGGTCTCGATCACCCTGCCGGTGATCAGGACGGGCCTGGTATCGAGCCTGGTGCTCTGCTTCGTCCTGTCCTGGAACGACTTCCCGATCTCGGTCTTCCTGGCGCCGGCGGGCTGGACGCCGCTGCCGGTCGAGCTCTTCTCCTACATCAAGTTCCAGTACGACGCCGTCGGGGCGGCGCTCGCCAGCTCGCTGATCCTGATCTCCATCGTGGTGATGGTCGTCATCGACCGGCTATCGGGCCTGCGCCGCGTGCTGCGCTGAGGTCTGGCCGGGCGTTCATCCGCAAGCCTTGAGGTCGCAACTCCGGGTGATCCAAAGCCGATCGGCGAGCAGCTAGCGCTGCTCGCGCAGGTAAGCCTGCCCCGCTGCCGCCGGCTGGCGCGAATGCCCGATCGTCCAGGCGAGCGCTGCGATCGAAACCAGATAGGGCAGGATCTGGAAGATCTGGTAGGGCACGCCGGGAATGGCGAACTGCAGCCGAAACTGCAGCGCATCGCAGAGCCCGAAGAACAGCGCGGCCAGCGCGACGCCGGCCGGATGCCAGCGGCCGAGGATGACCGCGGCGAGCGCGAGAAAGCCTTTCCCGGCACTCATCCCGTCCGAGAAGATGTGGACCTGCGCCAGGACGAGATGGCAGCCGCCGAGCGCCGCGAGCATGCCGGAGAGCATGAGTGCGAGATAGCGGATACGGATAATCGGCAGGCCGGCGCTGTCGGCGGCACGCGGGTTCTCGCCGATCGCGCGCAGGGCGAGTCCCCAGGGCGTCAGGAAGAGCAGGGCGGCGACGAGCAGGCAGAGCGCGACGAAGGCATAGGTCAGCGCATCATGTGCGAACAAGGCCGGCCCCAGGATCGGCAAGCCAGACAGTGGCCCGAGATCGAGCGCCGGGAATCCAGCGACCTGCGTGCTGGTGGTGAGTCCGAAGACCGCACGTGCAAGAAAGGCCATCAGCCCGGCACAGAAGATATTGACGGCAATGCCGGCGACGAGCTGGTTGACCCGGAAGGTCACGGTCAGCAGGGCGACGAGGAGGCCGCCGACCGCGCCTGCGGCGATGCCGGCGACGAGGCCGATGAGCGGCATGCCCGTCGCATGGGCTCCGGCGGCCGCGGCGAGTGCGCCGGTGAGGATCAGGCCTTCGAGCGCGATGTTGTAGACACCGCTGCGCTCGGCGATGACGCCGCCCAGTGCGGCGAAGGCGATCGGCATGGCAAGGCGGACGGAAGCCGCCAGCAAGGCTGCGAAGAAGGCGGCGTCGAAAGCAAGATCGGTCATGGCACGGCCTTTCGCGTGCTGAGGTTGACCGGCTCGCCCGCTGCCGGTTTCGAACGGAGGAAGGCGAGCAACGACGCCGGCGAAGGCTTCCAGGCAAGGCCGGCAGCGACGTTCATCACCACAAGGCCGAGGATCGCCTCGACGATGCTGCCGTCGAGGCCGATGGCGCGCTGCATGCTGCCGGACCCAGCCTTCAACGCCGCGATCAGCAGTCCGGCGAGCGGCACCAGCAGCGGCTGTGCACCTGCCATGAAGGCGACGACGATGCCGTCGAAGCCGTAGCCGGCGCTGAACAGATGGAAGAGCCGGTATTTCAGGCCGACGATCTCGAGCCCGCCGGCAAGACCGGCAAGACCGCCGCCGAGCGCCATCGCGACGACCATCTGGCGCTCGACCGCGATGCCGGCATAGCGCGCGGCTTGCGGGTTACGGCCGATCACATCGAGTGCGAGGCCATGGCTGGTTCGGCTGAAATGAACGTGCAGGACGAGCGCCAGCACGAGGCCGAAGAGCGCGCCGAGATGGGCGTCGGTCTGCGGCAGCAGCATCGGCAAATGCAGGTTGGCGGGCAACTGCTCGGAGAACGGATAGGGCGCCCCTTCCGCCAGCAGCGGGCCGCTGACGGCATAGCTGACGATGTGGATCGCGACGAAGTTGAGCAGCAGGGTGACGATGACCTCGTTGACGCCGCGATACGCCTTCAGCGCGCCTGCGATCGCGGCCCAGGCCGCTCCGCCGATCACGGCGCTCGCCAGGACGAGCGGAATGCCGAGCCAGGGCGGGCAATCCGGCAGGCCAAGCCCCGCCAGCGTGGCGCAGAGGCCGCCGATATAGATCTGGCCTTCCCCGCCGATATTGTAGAGGCCGGCTCGGTAGGGCAGGCAGACGGCGAGGGCGGCCAGCACGATCGGGCTCGCCTTCACCAGCGTGTTCGCGAAGCCCCAATAATCGGCGAAGCCCTCGCGGAAGAGCACGGCATAGGCGGTCAGCGGGTCGTGTCCGGCAAGCCCGATCAGCAGGGCGCCGAGCAGCAATGCAATCAGCGTCGCCCAGAGGCTGCGCAGGCGGATGGCGATGTCGAGAAGCGTGCTCATGCTGCGCGCTCCGCGGCGATGCCGGCCATCAGCAGCCCGATGCGCTCGGCGCTGACTTCCTGCGGCGTCAATTCGCCGGTGATGCGGCCGGCGCAGATAACGCCGATACGGTCGGCGACCTCCATGACATGCTCCAGTTCGGTCGAGATGTAGAGGATGGCGACGCCCTTCTCGCGTTGCGCCAGGATCTGGCGCTGGACGAAGGCGATGGCGCCGAGATCAAGTCCCTTGGTCGCCTGGGCGATGACGAGGATGCGCGGCGCGGCCTCGATCTCGCGCGCCAGGATGATCTTCTGCTGATTGCCGCCGGAAAGGTCGCGCGCCGCTTGCCGCGGCGAGCGCAGGCGGATGTCGTACTCCGCCGCCAGCCGCTTGCCCGTCGCCGCGATCGTCGCGCGGTCGAGCAGGCCGTGGCGCGAGACGGGTGGCAGGTCGAAGGAGCGCAGGACGAGGTTGGTCTCGACCGAATGGTCGAGCACGAGGCCGGTGCCGTGGCGATCCTCGGGCACGAAGCCGACCCTGGCCTCGCGCTGGCGGGAGCGGGCATCGAGCGGGCGGAGATCGCGGCCATCGGCCGTCATCTCGCCGGAGATCAGCGGCCGCAATCCAGTGATGACCTCGGCGAGTTCGCGCTGGCCGTTGCCGTCGATGCCGACGAGGCCGACCACCTCGCCGGCGCGGACGGTGAGCGATAATCCGTCCAGCGCGCGGGTTCCGCGGTCATTGTCGGCGACGAGGTCGCGCAAGACCAGGCGGTCCGCGCCGGGGCTCGTGCTGCGGGTGGTCGGCTCGACCGCGAGCTCCCGCCCAATCATCAGATGCGATAATTCCCTTGGCGAGGTGTCGATGATGCGGCGGCGGGCCACGACCTTGCCGGCGCGCATCACCGAGGCCTCGTCGGCAACCGCCATGACCTCCTCGAGCTTGTGGGTGACGAAGAGGATGGTGGTGCCGTCGGCCCGCAGGCGCCGGAGACTGGCGAGAAAGCCGTCGACCTCGCTCGGCGCCAGCACCGAAGTCGGCTCGTCGAGGACGAGGATGTCGGCGCCGCGATAGAGCGCCTTCAGGATCTCGACGCGTTGGCGCATCCCCATCGGCAGGCGCCAGACCTCGGCGGCGGGGTCGACCTCGAAGCCGATCTGCCGGCTCATCTCGGCAATGCGCGCCGCGTGCTCGGCCAGCCGCAATCGCGCCAGCGGTCTCCCGAGGCCGAGGACGATGTTCTCGGTGACGCTCAGCGCCTCGGCGAGGTGGAAATGCTGGTGGATCATGCCGATGCGATGGCGGATCGCATCGGCTGGGGAATGCAGCGCGATAGGCTGCCCGGCGATGCGGATCTCGCCCTCATCCGGCCGGTAGAGCCCGTAGAGCACGTTCATCAGGCTGGTCTTGCCGGCGCCGTTCTCGCCGAGGACGGCATGGATGCTGGCCTTGGCGACTGTGAGGTCGACGCCGTCCAGCGCCCGAAAACGTCCGAACGCCTTCGAGACGCCGTCGACGACGAGATAGTCATGCTCGGACACTGCCATCCGATCCTCCCTCGCTGGCCGGCGCGCTCTTGCGGCGCGGCCGGCCTCACGCTTGCTTTTGATTCAGACGGGCTGGACGGCGAGCTGGCCGGACTTCATCCGCTCGACCAGCACTGCGATCTCGGCGACGGTCCCGGGCGGGACCTTCGGGCCGAAGCTGCCGAGGCGCACAGCCTGGGGCATGGTGATGTCGAACTTGTAGTTGCGGCCGGCGATGCCCTCGGCCTTGGCCTTGGCCAGCATGGCGAAGAGCAGGCCGCGCACGTCGAGAATGGCCGATTGCAGCATGATGTCCGGCCATTTGGTGATGGCGTCGTAATAGAGCCCGAAGGCCATCGCGCCTTTCTCGCGCACCGCCTGCAGGCTGCCGGCAGTAGCGCTGTCCATGGTCGGCCAGACGATATCGACGCCCTGGGCGAGCTGGTTGACGGCGGCTTCCTTGCCCTTGGCGACATCGTCCCAGTCGCCGGTCCAGGTGGTGACGACCTGGCCGTCGCTGCGGGCGGCGCGGAAGCCGGCCTCGAAGCCGGCGACGCTGTCATTGGTGAACTTGAACTTCTGCGCCGCGATGATGCCGACCTTGCCGGTCTTGCTCATCCGTGCCGCCAGGAAGCCGAGCAGATAGGCCGGCTGCGAGAAGTGGAAATCGGCCGTCGCGACATTGGCCGAAGGGCGCAGGCCGTTGGTGACGAGGAAGCTCGTCTTGGGAAAGCGCGCGGCGACGCGGTCGACTGCATCCTGGAATTCGCCGCCATGACCGATCACCAGATTGTAGCCGCGCCTGGCATAGTCGGAGAGCACCTCGACCTGCTGCGGCTGGTGCACCTTCTCGCTATAGGCGGTCTCGGCCTGCAGCTCCGTGCGGGCCTGAGCCAGCACCTCGAAGGCCGACTGGCTCCAGCCGCCATCGGCGATGCTGCCCGGCAATGCGATCGCCACCTTGAGCGGCCCGCCGGCGGCATTCGCCGATCGCGGCAGGGATGCGAGGCCGATGCTCGCCGCGAGCGCCGCGGCCATGTCTCGCCTGGTCAGGGTCATGCTGATCTCCCGTGCTGGAATGAGGACTGGGCTCCCCTCGGATCGTTTTCGGCCCATCCCGCACGATGGCAGCAGCACGCTCCGACTTCGGAAAGTGAGATTTGCTCAACCCGGCTTGAGAGATTCTTGGAATGGCCGGCAAAGCCACAAAACAGTGCTTCGGTAAGCCTTTGGCGTCGCCGGGACGCGTGATGAAAATCTCTTCAGAGCCCTGAAGAAAAACTCGTTGGTGCGACCACGGGCGGCAACCCATCTTCGTTGCAACCGGCGGGCCTGGTGGCCTGCCGCCTCAGTGAGGACCTGACATGACGACGCTTCTTCATCTCGACGCCAGCGCCCGCGGCGACCGCTCGCTCAGCCGCGCCTTGTCCAGGGCCTTCGTCGAGGCCTGGCTCGCCCGCGAGCCTAATGCGAACGTGATTGCCCGCGATGTCGGGCGTGATCCGCCGCCCTTCCTCAACGAGGCCTGGGTCGCCGCGGCCTTCACGCCCGAGGAGGCCCGCACGCCGGAGCACAAGGCGGAACTCGCCTTGTCCGACGAACTGATCGCCGAGCTCGCCGCGGCCGATGTGATCGTGATGGGCACGCCGATGTACAATTACGGCATGCCGGCGCAGCTCAAGTCCTGGTTCGACAAGATCATCCGGATCGGCAAGACCTTCAGCTTCGACCTGGCCCGCGGCGATTTTCCGCTCGAGCCGATTCTCAGCGGCAAGACGCTGGTGGTGCTGAGTTCGCGCGGCGAGTTCGGCTTCGGGCCGGGCGGGGTGCGTGCCGACATGAACCAGCTTGATCCGCATATCCGGACCTGCTCGCACTATCTCGGCGTCGAGTCGATCCATACGATCGCGATCGACTATCAGGAGTTCGGCGACGCCCGGCACAAGCGCTCGATCGCCGAAGCGCATGCCGCGGTACCGGGACTGGTCGACGAGCTGATCGCCGGCCGCCGCGCCGAAGCGGCCTAGGGAGGCGAAAGACCTTGATCCAGAATCCGATCCCGTGGCCGAACGGCGCGCGCTGCGCCTGCGCCATCACCTTCGACGTCGATGCCGACAGCCTGATCCATATCGCCAGGCCGAAGGACAGCTGGAACCGGCTCTATCCGATCACCATGGGGCGCTACGGGCCGACCGTCGGCGTGCCGCGCATCCTCGAAACCTATCGCCGGCTCGGCCTGAAGCAGTCCTTCTTCATCCCGGGCTGGACGATGGAGCGCTATCCCGATGCCGTCGAGGCGATCCTGACCGGTGGCCACGAGATCGGCCATCACGGCTATCTGCATGAGGACCCGACCGAGATCTCGCCCGAGGCCGAGCGCCGCGCCTTCGAAAAAGCGCTCGCCATCCACCGGCGGATGACGGGGCGCACGCCGCGCGGCTATCGCGCGCCGGTCTACAATGCGACGCAGGCGACGATCGACCTCCTGATCGAGCACGGCTTTTCCTATGATTCCTCGCTGATGGCCGACGACATCCCCTATCGGATGCGTTCGGGCGGCAAATATCTCTATGAGGTGCCGCCGCATTGGGGCTCGGACGACTGGCCGCCTTTCGCCCACTATGCCGAGATCGGCTACATGATGCCGGTGCAGCCGCCGGAGCAGGGGCTTGCCGCCTCCTTCGCCGAATTCGAGGCACAATACGAGGCCGGCGGCTTCTGGATGGGGATCTGGCACCCGTTCCTGACCGGGCGGTTGGCGCGCTGGGCCGTGGTCGAGCGCTGGCTCGAACAGGTACTGGCGACGCGCCAGGTCTGGTTCGCGCCGCTGGAAGAGATTGTCGCTTATGTCGAGCGGCTGGTCGCGGCCGGCGAATACCAGGTCCGGACCGAGGAACTGCCCTATTTCACGCAGCCCGTGGCAGGGTGAGCTCGGGCGCCTCGCGCCGGCGGAAGGCGGTGGCCTCGGCGCGCAGCCAGTCACGGAGCAGCACCGTCGAGCGCTTGCGCGGCGTTGCGCCCTCGACCAGCCGGAAGGCGAAGCCCGGCAGGCTGCCGCCGTCGAGGCGCACCAGGCTGCCGTTGCGCAACGCATCGTCGACGAGGACATCGCTGCACAGCAGCGGACCGAGACCGCGATCGGCGGCATGCAGCGCCAGCGTCTCCTCGCTGAACCAGGACTGGCGGAAGTCCGGCACCTTTCCCGGAAGCGCCTGCGCCAGCCAGGCCGGCCAGTCCGGGGTTTCGAGCGCGCGGTTCTTCCAGCGATAGCCGATCAGCGGGCGGCCGAGCATGTCGGCGATGCCTGTGCGGCCGCCGGCCGGGCAGAGGGTGCCGGAGGCAACGGCGATATAGTTGTCCTCCAGCAGAACATTCTGGCGCTGGTCGGCCGGCACCGCGCCATAGCGGATGGCGAGATCGATGCCTTCGGCGCGCAAATCCATCACCTCTTCGGAGGCGTCGATATGGACCGTGATCGCCGGGTGGGCGGCATGGAACGCATGCAGGCGTGGCATCAGCCAGCGCTCGGCGAAGGCGCGCGTGGTCGAGACGGTGACCGCGTCGGCCGAGCGTGAATCGTCGAGCAGGGCGAAGGCGTCGGCGAGACGGTCGAAGCCGTCGCGCAGCAGCGGGAACAGTGTCTCGCCCGATGCGGTCAGTGCGAGCGCCCGCGCCTGGCGTTCGAACAGCTTCAGGCCGAGCACGGCTTCGAGATGGCGGACCTGATGGCTGACTGCCGTCACCGTGACGCAGAGCTCGTTGGCGGCCTGGGTGAAGCTGAGATGGCGCGCCGTCGCCTCGAAGGCGCGCACGGCATTGAGCGAAGGCAGCTTGCGCATGTCGAGCCTCCCGTCAGGCGATCTGGTAGTGCGCGTCGGTCGGATGCATGGCGTTGACCGGGACCATGTCCTGCGGGCAGGCCGAGAAGACGATGATCAGGTCCATCTCGGCGCGCAGGGCGATGTGCTGGCCGGGCTCGCTGACCGGAGCCTCGAAGGCGAGGCTGCCATCGGCGCGCACCGGCACGTTCATGAACAGGTTGAGCGGGCTCGGCGTCAGCGGCACGGCAAGGCCGAGCGCAGCGAGCGCTGCCTTGAGGTTGTCGGTGCAGCTGTCGTGATGACCGTGCGCGCCGAGCTGGCGATAACGATGCTCGTCGCAGGCGGCGATCAGCATGTCGTGGATGCCGGGGGTGGTGTCCTCGACCACGGTCAGCATCGGGTTGCGGCGATTGCTGACCAGCGTGTCGCCGACCGCTGGCATCAGCTTCAGGATCGCGGCCCGGCTGTGCTCCATCGACAGATGCTCGTCGACATCGGCGGCGCTGAAGGCCCAGGTATCGACCACCTGCTTGCCATGGGTGTTGACGACGCGAACGCTCTCGCCGCGCCTGACCCTTGCGGCGACGCCGCTACGGGCCGGGATCAGTTCGAGCGCCGGCTGGAGCGCTCCGACCTGCTTGTTCATGGCGATCTCCTCGCTGGCTCATTCGCTATGCCGGCAAGGAAACGCTCAGCCGTTATGCAAATCCAATAATTTGATTTGGCTTCATTATTAGAAAATCGTATTAAGTGGCATGCGCCTGCGCCAGCTCGAATGCTTCCGTGCCCTGATGATCCACGGCACGATGACGCGCGTCGCCGAACTATTGGGGATCTCGCAGCCCGGCGTCAGTACGATGATCGCAGCGCTCGAACACGATTTCGGCGTGCCGCTCTTCGTGCGGCGGGGCACGCGGCTGCAGCCGACGCCGGAAGCGCATCTGATCTACGCCGAGGCGAGCCGGGCGCTCGAGGCGGTCGAGAACACCGTGCGGGTCGCAGGCGAGATCCGGGCCGGCAAACGCGGCCATCTCGCCATCACCGCCTATCCGAGCATCTCGATCGCCCTGCTGCCACGGCTGCTCTCGGTCTTCGCCGCCGAGCGGCCCGGCCTTCAGATGAAGATCATCACGCGAGCATCGCAGAGCGTGAAGGAGCTGATGTCGACGCGGACCTTCGACTTCGCCATCGCCGAACTGCCGCTCGACTATCCGACTGCGCAGATGGAGATCTTCAGCTATCAGTGCCAGTGCATGCTGCCGCTCGGCCATCCCCTCGCCGAGCGCGAGGAGATCACCCCGGCCGATCTCGACGGCGTACCCTTCATCAGCCTGTTCCGAGGCGATCCTGTCTACCAGAAGCTCGCCGCCGCCTTCTCGGAATATGGCGCGCGCTGGAATGTGGTCGCCGAGACGGAGTTCTTCTCCTCGGCCTGCGAGCTCGTCGCCGCCGGCATCGGGGTCGGGATCGTCGATCCCGTGGTCAGTGCGCCTTTCACGGCCGACGTGGTGCGCCGGCCGTTCCGGCCGGCGATCTCCTACGAGATCGCCATCCTGCATCCGCTGCACGAGGAGCTGTCGCAGCTCGCGCGCGAGTTCATGGTCCCGCTGCGCGAAGCTTTGACAGCCTGACCGCCAGCGATGGTCGAGCGTCCGGTCAGACGTGGCCGTACTTCGCCAGGGCGTCGGCGAGCGAGAGCCCGCGCGAGAGCTCCTGCCGGATCTTGACCTCGACGGCGGTCAGCCGCTCGGCCTCGGCCAGCACTTCCTCGATCCGCTCTGCCGGGATGACGATGGCGCCGTCATCGTCGGCGAGGATGAAGTCGCCGGGCTTGATCTCGACATAGCGGCTGGTCGCGCCGCGCATCAGCACCGGGACCTGGCTGGCATTGACCTTCCAGCGGCCGATCGACTGCACCGGCGTGCGATAGCGCGCATAGACCGGAAAGGCCTGCTCGCCGATCCAGCGAATGTCGCGGATACCGCCGTCGACGAGCGCGCCGACGCAGCCCTTCTCCTTCATGCCGATCGCGATCAGCTCGCCGAAATAGCAGATGCCTTCGCCGTCGCCGCTCCAGACCGTGATCTCGCCGGGCGAGACGCCCTGGCAGGCCTTCATCTTCTCGGCGTCGCCGCCGAGCGGGAACGGCGTCATCTGGCCGCGGATGGTGTAGGCGAAGCCGGCGAGCCGTCCGGTCGTCGCGGGGTAGGGCGCAAATTGCGGTGCGAGGCCCTGGTCCGGCAGGCCGAGCGTGTCGAGCACGTCGGCGACGTTGGATGTGTCGACGGCGAGGAAGCGGCGGCGGATGTCTTCGCGCCAGGTGGCGTCGCGATGCGGCAGTTCGGTCATGACCTCAAACCCTTTCAGATGCTCTGGAGATAGCCGCCATCGACCCGGACGACCGAGCCGGTGATGTAGGCGGCGCGGGCGCTGGCGAGGAAGGCGACGGCGTCGGCGTATTCCTCGGGCGTGCCGTAGCGGCCGAGCGGGATCGAGCCCGTGCTCTCGGCGACGATGTCGGCGAGCAGGCGGCCTTCGCGCTTGGCCTTCTGCTCGTCGAGAAAGAGGATGCGGTCGGTGGCGATCCGCCCCGGCAGGATGATGTTGCAGGTGATGCCGGACGCCGCGACCTCGCGCGCCAGCGTCTTCGACCAGCCGACCAGCGACAGCCGCAGGGCGTTCGAGATCGCAAGGTTCGGGATCGGCGCGACGACGCCCGAGGAGGTCGAGGTCACGATCCGCCCGAAGCCGCGCTCGCGCATGCCCGGCAGCACCTTGTCGGTGAGCGCGATGACGGAGAGCACCATCGCCTGGAACTGCGCCATCCAGGTCTCCGATGGCACGCCGGCGGCGAGGCTGGGCGGCGGACCGCCGGTGTTGTTGACGAGGATGTCGACGGGGCCGAGGGTCTCGCCGATCGCGGCAAGGTGCCCGTCGGCCTCGTCGAGGCGGCCGATGTCCCAGCGCCGCGCCAGATGCGGCGCGCCAAGGGCGGAGAGGTCGGCGGCCGTCGCGGCGAGCGCGGTCTCGTCGATGTCGGCGAGCGCGACCTTGGCGCCTTCCCTGGCGAGCGCCCTGGCGATGGCGCGGCCGAGCCCGCCGCCGGCACCCAGTACGAGCGCCGTGCGTCCAGCAATTCCCAGATCCATGATGGGTTCCTTGTAAGTCCTGGCTTACGAGCCGATGCGCAGGGGAGCGTCGAGCTTGCGCAGATAGGAGATGACCGAGAGTGCGGTGATGCGGCCGGTCTTGGGGTTGTCGCTCGGCACGTTCTCGATCGTCATCGAGAAGCTGGCGGAGTCGGCGTCGACCTCGATCGTGTGGGTGTTGCGGGTCAGCGCCGGGTCGGCCCAGATTTCCAGCGTCGTCCGGTCCGGCCCGATGCCGGCGAGCGAGAGCGCGACGGCGACGTTGAGATTGGCCGGAAAACCGATCGCAGCCTCGCGCGGCGTGCCGCTGAACACCCGCGTCGGCTCCCTGACATCGTCGAGGGCGATGTTGTTCTCGATGAGATAGGGCGCGCCGACGAGGCCGCGCACCGGCTTGCGGGTGATCATCCGGACCGAGCGGATCACGCCCTCGGCTGCAGCGGTGACGGCGTCGAGGCCGAGCAGGGCGCCGGTCGGCACGACGATCTGGCCACCATGCTGGCGGGCGATCTCGATGAGGCCCTCATGCGAGAGAATTGCGCCGGAGCTCAGCACGATCACCGTCTTGCCGGCGCGCAGGAAGGGCTCGGCGATCGCTGGCAGCAGGGCGGCCGGGGCGCATTCGACGACGATGTCGGCGAGCGCTTCGAGCTCCTCGATCGCCACCACCGGGATCGGCCGGGAGAGATGCGAGAGACGCTCGCGCGCCTTGTCGCGGTCGTTGGCGGAGACGGCGACGAGCTCGCAGCCGGGCACGCCCTGGTCGAGCACGCTGGCGATCTTGAGGCCGACGGCACCGAGACCGGCGATGGCGACCCGCCGGCGCGGATGCGCGCCGGGTGCAGAAGGGGAGGTCATGGGGGTTTCCTTGTCTTGTCGTCAGCCGGCCGATGGAGCCGGGAACAGGCTGGCATAGTGGCGCGCGCAGGCGCCGGCCGTGGTGAACCAGATGCGGTCCTGGTGTGTGTTGAGATGGTCGAGCACCCGGCGGAATTGCCGGATGCGGAAGGGCTGGCCGACGATGAAGGTGTGGATCGTCATGCCGTAGACCAGCGCCTGCTGCTCGGACTGGACGAGCATCTCGTCGAGATTGTCGATCGCCATGTCGGCGAAGGCCTGGGCGGTGCCGTCATGCAGCACGACCATCGGCACGTCGTTGACCTCGTGCGGATAGGGCATCGCCAGGAGGAGGCCACCCTTGGTCTTGAGCCAGACCGGCTGGTCGTCCATCGGCCAGTCCATGGTGTAGCCGTAGCCGGCCTCGGCGAGCAGGTCCTCGGTGTTGGCGCTGGGATGGGCGCCGGGGCTCATCCAGCCGGCGGGCGCAGCACCTTCATGGCTTGCGATCGCCTGCGTCGCCTCGGCGATCAGCCGCCGCTCGGCCTCGACCTCCATGCCGTTCTGATGCTCGGAATTGGTGCGGCCATGGGCGACGATCTCGTCGCCGCGGCGGCGATGGGCCGCGACCAGCTCCGGGCAGTGCGCGTAGCATTCGGTGTTGAGCAGCACCGAGAGCGGCAGGCGGTACTCGTCGAAGAGCTCGATCAGCCGCCAGCCGCCGACGCGGTTGCCGTATTCGCGCCAGGCCCAGTTGTAGGTGTTGGGGTGCTGGAGCCCTGGTGAATAGGGCAGGCCGAGCCCCGAGCCATAGGAAAAATGCTCGACGCAGAGCGCGACATAGACGGCGAGTCGCTTGCCGCCCGGCCAGGTGAAGTCCGGCCGGTCGACGATGGGCGAGTAGGGGAAGCGTCCGGGGCTGGGCAGCATGAGCGTGCGTCCGTCAGGGGCGGTAATCGGCCGGGGCGACGACCGAGGAGAGGTCGACGGTCGCGACGTTGTCGCGCGTCACCAGCAGCGCCGGCAGCACGACGCGGGCCTCGACCGGCTGCTTGGCGGCCGCCTTCAGCGCCTGCGCCATTGCGGCCTTGCCCTGGGCGACGACCTGCTGGATCGAGGTACAGGCGATGTCGCCATCCTTCAGCATCTGCTGGGCGGTCGGGCTGAAGTTCGAGGCCGAGACCTTCACCGGCTTGCTCGCCGACTTGAAAGCCGAGACGACGCCGGCCGCCATGTCATCGGTCGCGGCGTAGATGCCGGCGAGGTCGGGGAAGCGCTGCGTCCAGTCCTCGGCGGTGCCGAGCGCGGCGTTGCGGTTGTCGGCGAGGCGCGATTCCGCGACGATCTTGACGTCGGGCGCCGCCTTGGCCAGCGCCTCGCGGAAGCCCTTGGCGCGCAGATCCGACCAGGCCTGGCCGGCGGGGCCCGCCATCATCGCGATCGTGCCCTTGCCGCCGACCGCCTTGGCGAGGCATTCGGCCTGGAGCTTGCCCATGTCGGCATGGTCGGCGCTGACCAGCGAGGCAAGCTTCGGCGTGTTCGGCGGCGAGGAGATGCCGATGACCGGGATGCCGGCCTCGATCGCCCGCTCGACGATCGGCTTCACCGCATCGCCATTGGTGGCGCCGATCACGATCGCGGAGACCTTGCGCTGGATCAGATCCTGTACCTGGGCGATCTGCTGCGAGGCGTTGGCGTCGCCGCCGGCATTGAGCTTCAGTACCTTGGCGCCGCCCGCCTTCGCCTCGCTCTCCATGCCGTAGACGGCCGAGATCCAGAAGGAGGAGGCGAGGTTCGGCACGGCGATGCCGATCGTCTTCTCCTGGGCGAGGGCCGGCTGCGCCAGTGCGGCGGCAGCGATCGAGGCGAGCAGGAGGCTGCGGCGGGACAGGAAGGTCATGGCGATACGTCCTTGGGCTGGCGGTTGCGGGAAAGAAGCGAGCGGAGGGCGGTGTCCATCAGGCCGGAGCCGAGGATGACGAGGCCGACGGTGACCTGCGCCAGGAAGGGCGAGACCCCGGTGAGGTTGAGCCCGGTCAGCACGACCTGGACGAAGAAGGCGCCGGCCGCGACCGCGATGGCGTTGGCGACGCCACCCGACAAGGCAGTCCCGCCAATGATCGCTGCGGCGATCGCCTGCAATTCCATGCCGGCGCCTTCGGTTGGCAGGCCGGCGCCGGCCCGGGCCGTCATCAGCGCTCCGGCGAGCCCGGCGAAGAGACCGCAGAGCTGGTAGGCGCGGATCTGAAGGGCGCCGGCATCGGCGCCGACCAGGCCGACGGCTTCGGGATTGGCGCCGAGCATCAGGATGCGCTTGCCGAGCGTGGCGTGGCTCAGGAGGAACTGGGCACCGAGGACACAGGCAAGGGCGAGCCAGGCGAGCGGCGGCAGGCCGAGAACGGGGTCGAAGGCGAGGCTGGTGGCATGACGGGACTCGGTGAACGGCACGGCCTGGCCGTCATCGCTGACCAGCAAAGCGAGCCCTTTCAACACGACCAGCGAGCCGAGCGTCGCGACGATCGGCTGCAAGGCGAGCCGGCCGATCAGCCAGCCGTTCAGCGTTCCGCAGGCGAGGCCGACGAGGGGGGCGACCAGCAGGCCCATCAGCCCGAAGCTGTTGGCGGCCATTGCGGCGAGCGTTCCGGCCAGCGCCGCGATCGCGCCGACCGAGATGTCGAAGCCGCGGGCGGCGAGAGCGAACATCTGGCCGGTCGCTAGCAGGACGAGGACCCAAGCCTGGCCGGCGATGCTGGCGGCATTGCCGAGCGAGAGGAAGCCGGGCGCGATCGCGGCGAAGACGAGGCTGGCGCCGAGGATGCCGGCAGGTGCGACCAGCAGGCGAGGGGCGATGGCCGGGCTCATCCGCGCCTCCCGCCGGTCACGACGCGAATTGCGTTGCCGAGGAAGGCCCAGTCGCGCTGGAGCAGCACGGCAGCGACGACGAGCGTGCCGAGCAGGATCAGTTGGTAAGCGGTCGGCAGGTTCAGCAGCACCACGATGTTGTTGAGCATGGCGACGATCAGCACGCCGCAGGCGACCTGCAGGACATTGCCTCGCCCGCCGCCGAGCGGCAGCCCGCCGACGGCGCAGGCGGCGATGGTCTCGAAGGGCAGGTTCGGCGCGAGCATGGGCTGGCCCGAGGCGACGCGGCTGGTCAGGATCACGGCGCCGAGCGCGCAGAACAGGCCGGCCACGGCATAGCCGGAGAAGACGAGGCGGGGCACGGAGAGGCCGGCGAGCCTGGCGGCCGTCGCATTGGCGCCGACCAGATACCAGCCGCGCCCGAGCCGGGTCTTCGCGAGCAGCAGATGCAGCGCGGCGAAGGCGACGGCGGCGCAGAGGATCGGCACGGGGATGCCGAGGATGCGGCCGCGGGCGGGGAAGGAGAAGGCGTCCGAGGGCGGCGCGTCGATCGGCAGGCCACCGGCGAGCCAGGCGGCAAGGCCCGACGCGATCATCAGCATGCCCAATGTCGCGATCACCGGCGGTACGGAAAAGCGGGCGACGAGCAGGCCGTTGACCATGCCGACGCCCAGGATCAGCAGGCCGCCGAGGAGGAAGGCACTGATGACGCCGGTCGCCGGTAGGGCCATGACGATGACGACGCTCGCCAGAGCCGCCGAGGCACCGAACGAGAACTCGATGCCGGCGAGGATGACGACGATGGCCTGGCCGCAGGCGACGATGCCGAGGATGGCAGCGATGCGCAGCACGTTCTCGATATTGCCGAGCGTGCCGAAGCGCGGCACCGCCAGGGCAGCCAGTCCGAAGAGCAATCCCGTGACGACGAGGATGGCCGGCGGGCGCAGGATGGCAGGCATGCTGGACGGGCCCCGGTCGCCGATTGGAAAGCTGCTCATGCCGCGGCCTTTCCGGCGAGCGCGGCCATGATCGCCTCGGTCGAGGCGGCGCCGGGCAGTTCCTCCGCGATCATGCCGTCTCGGACCACGAGGTAGCGGTCGCAGAGCGCCGTCAGCTCGTCGAGATCGCTCGACGCGACCAGGACGGCGACGCCGCTGCGAGCCATCTCGATGACGGCGCGATGGATCATGGCGCGCGCGGCGACGTCGACCCCGCGTGTCGGTTCGAGCAGGACCAGAGCCCGCAGGTTCGGCAAGGCGAGGCAGCGCGCGATCAGCAGCTTCTGCTGGTTGCCGCCGCTGAAGCTCGCGGCCTCGGCGTCCGGCCGGGCCGGATGGAGGTGGAGGCGGCGCAGTAGTGGCTCGATCGCATTGCGCTCGCGTGCCTTGCCGAGAAGGCCGCGAGTGGAGAAGCGCGAGAGGGCGCTGGCCGAGGCGTTGCCGATCGCGCTGACCGGTGGAAACAGCCCCTCGGCATGGCGATCGGCCGGGACATAGGCGACGCCGAGGCGGACGGCCTCGCGCCGATCGCCGAGTGCAAAGCTGTGCGCGCCGACGGCGATCTCGCCGATGCCGGGAGCGGCGCCGGCCATGGCGGCGGCGATTGCGAGCGCCCCCGAGCCGACCAGTCCGGCGAGGCCGACGATCTCGCCGGCGCGTACTGTAAGGTCGAAGCGATGGCCAGTCGCCATGCGCACATTGGTTGCAGTCAGGATCGGCTCCGCCCGGGCGCTGCCGGAACGATGCTCGTGCTCGACCTGCATGCCCAGCATCGCCTTGACCAGCGTGGCGCGGTCGTGCCGGCCGATCGGCGCGGCATCGATCACGGTGGCGCCGTCGCGCAGTACGGTGACCTCGTCGGCAAGGCGTTCGATCTCGTCGAACTTGTGCGAGATGAAGAGCACGGCGGCGCCTTGGGTGCAGAGATCGCGGACCACGGCGAAGAGCCGGTCGGCCTCGGCGCCGTTCAGCGCTGCGGTGGGCTCGTCGAGGACAAGGATGCGGCAATTGCGGCCGACGCCGCGGGCGATCTCGAGCAACTGGCGCTCGCCGAGCGAGAGCGAGGAGACCGGGCGATCGAGATCGAGATCGAGCCCGACGCGGGTGAGCCAGGCCCCCGCCTCATCGCGCGGCACCAGCGCCTTGCGGCTGAGGCCGGCCTGGCCGGCGGCGAGCTGGAAGGCGGATAGGTTGTCGAGGACGGAGAGCTCGGGAAACAGGCTGAGATGCTGGTAGATCGGCACGATGCCGGCAGTGATCGCCTCGGCCACCGAGCGGAAGGCGACCGGCTTCCCGGCGAGGGAGATGCTGCCGCTGTCCGGCTTCACCGCCCCGACGATGATCTTCACCAGCGTCGACTTGCCGGCCCCGTTCTCGCCGAGCAAGGCGTGGACGCGGCCAGCCTGCAAGGTCAGGTCGGCGCTGCGCAGTGCGCAGGTCGCGCCATAGCGCTTGGCGATGTCGCGCATGGCGAGCGCGATCGCTGGCTCGATCGTCATCGGCAGTTCCCCATTCACCGGTGCCATGCCCGTGGGCACGTCCGGTGTTGACGAGACGATGAGGCTGACGCCCGGTCGTCACAAACGAATTGTTCGGTGCGCATGCATGATCTACTCTCATGCATGCGAGGGGTGATGCATGCGAAAGAGGCGTCTGCCGCCATTGAATGCGCTGCGCGGTTTCGACGCTGCCGCGCGCCATCTGTCTTTCACCAAGGCGGCCGAGGAGCTGAACCTGACCCAGGGCGCCGTCAGCCGGCAGGTCAAGGAGCTCGAGCTTCATCTCGGGCAGGAGCTGTTCCGCCGCTTCACCCGCAGGATCGAGCTCACCGCCGAGGGCGAGCAGTTCTTCCGGAGCGTCGAGAGCATGCTCGATGAACTCGAGCGCGCCGCCGGCCGCTTTAGCCGGCGCAAAGACCGGGCGACGTTGACGGTCTCGGTGCTGCCGACGATCGCCTCGGTCTGGCTGATGCCGCGGCTGCATCTCTTCACCAGCCTGCACCCGGAGATCGAGCTGCGTGTCGTCTCGTCGATCGAGCCGGCGGATCTGCTCGCCCATGAGGCCGATGTCGCGATCCGCGTCGGCCGCCTGCCGGGACGGCACTATGAGCGCAACCAGCCGCGCATCGAGCTATCTATGCTGACGCGCTGGGACGGGGTCCATGCCGACGAACTCTTTCCCGATCGGCTGGTGCCGGTCTGCTCACCGGGTCTGATTGGTGCGATAGACGTCACTCCGGCCGATCTGGCGCGCTGGCCGCTGATCCATACCTCGACGCGCCGCCATGCCTGGCCCGACTGGCTCAAGGCTCATGGCGTGCGCGCGGCGATCGAGATCGAGCAGACGCTGCAGTTCGGGCATTTCTTCATGTCGCTCGATGCGGCGCGCCAGGGCCGTGGCATCGCCCTGGTGCCGGACATCATCCTGGCGCATGAGGAGGGCATGCGTGGCTTGACGGTTCCGCTGGCCAGCGTGCTCGACAGCGCCGGCGAATATTACCTCCTGATCCACGAAAACCGTTTCGACGATCCGCGCGTGCAGGGTTTCAGGAACTGGGCTTTGAAAGAGGCTTTCAAAGTTCGCGGCAATTCATCGAAGCTCGCTCTGGCCTGACTGGGCGAACGGATGACGGCAGCGATGTTGTGATCAGGCGGGACCAGAAAAGCAAAAAACGCCGGAAGATCCGACGCTTGCATGCTTCTCAAGTTCTGAGATTGCCTGGAGCGGGCGAGGGATTCGAACCATCGCCCCAACCTTGGCAAGTGATTTATCCCCCGATTCCAATATCTTGAGCGTGTTCAACACAGGCGTCTGCGACCGATGGGATACATCTGCATTCCCAGTTGAAACAGAAGTTCGGATCGTTCGCGCGCTGTTGCTCGGGACAATGTGGGGTGAAGCCATGTCAGCCCGCGAGCTGAGACCAGCCCGAGCCATTGTCATAACCGGCAGCCGTCTGCGTACAGCCATGGAGAACGACGACGAGCGGCGCACCCGTCGGCAGCCGCTGCGGCACATGGCATCAGCCTCGGAGTGCGCCCAGCGACCAAGGCCCCCAGGACGTCAATCAAAGAGTCCACCCACGATCCGAGCCATACCGCATGATGTCTCCTCGTGAAGACAAACCTAGTTTCCTGCAGGCGCGGAAGCGGTAGGTTTCGACTGACCTGACGCTCAGGCCGGTCTGGTGTGCGATGCTCTTGTTCGAATTGCTCGAGACGACGAGCCGGAGAACCTGCATTTCGCGTTCGCTCAGATCATCGCCAACGTCACCTGGGCGACTCAACATGCTTCCTACGGACAGTGAGACTTCCAGGCCTCCATCGAGGTACAGCCCGCCACCTCGAACAGCCGCCAGCGCTTGCAGCAGCCGGTCGCTCGAAGCGCCATTCAACAAATAGCCTGCGATGCCCAGATGGAATGCCGCCTTGATCGATCTCACATCGCGATCGTCACATACGAGCAAGATCAAAATGAGCGGTGATACGCCCATGATGCGTCTTACGAAGGCAAGTCCGGCCGGCCTCAGCGTACCGATGCAGATGATAGCTACTTCGGGGCTCTGCGAGCGAATGAATTCGACCGCGTCGAACATCGTCAATGGCACGCCAATGACGGTCGCACCGGGGACTGCGCCGACAAGTGCGTTAAGACCGGCAAGCATGATTGGCTGATCGCCGAAAAGCGCAATCCGCTGCTGAGATGGCACCGGCATTATCGCGAGCCCTTCCATGGGACAGCATGTCCGGGGATTCAGATGGAGCCAGAAACAGCTTGATGAAAGAGAAGCTTCTGCATCGGCCTGAATGAGAGCACGGCCTTCAAGAAATTTGCGTGTCTATTTCTTTTCGATGCCCAAGGGATTGAACATCTCGGTTATCGGGTTGTTCTGGCGGCGTGGCCGGGCAGGCCGATCCGCATTGCGTTGTCCGGCTGAACCATTGATCTGCGCTTCACCGATGACCCGTTCCCGATCGTCGAGACCCTTCACGCGATACTGGGGCTCGCCGTCGACAAGGGAGGGCAAGCGGCGCGTGACCGTATAGAGCCCGACGGCATTCTGGTCGTGAAAGCCGAAAGCCAGGCTGACCTGATCGCCGACGTCATAGTGATGCGCCATTTCCATCTCCTGCCTGCGTCAGCCTGAGGAGCTGAGACTAACAGTAGCACATCGCATTGAGATCAAATCAAAAATCGGAGCTTTCGTGGCCATCGTGTCACGCGCGTGCCGTAGAGGAATACGGTAGAGGAATACGGTCCCCCGGAGCCGCCAGTTCCTATCGGCAGCGCGCCTCCCAGCTCCCAGGGCTGCGAACGAGAACCTGCCAGCCGCTTTTTCCTGAAAGGCCGCAAGCCCCCTCAGCTCGATGGAGCAATCGCATAAGCCTGAAAGACGGCCCCGTAGAAACAGCCGGAGGCGACGAGCACGAAGGCGTGCCAGATGGCGTTCTGGAATGGAAGGGTCTGCCAGACGTGAAAGACCACGCCCAGCGTGTAGAGAAGACCGCCCGTCACGATCAGCCACAAGGCGATGCTCGGAAGCTGCGCGATGCTCTCCCAGGCAAAGACGCCGCTCCAGCCCATGAGGAGATAGAGCGCAATCGACAGCCGATCATATCGGCCGGGTAAGGCGACCTTGAGCACGACTCCGACAGCCGATGCGATCCAGACGACGGCCAGGAGGACATGCGCCGCCACGCTCTCGCCCATTCGCGCCAGGAAAGGCGTATAGGTTCCCGCGATCAGGACGTAGATCGCCGAATGGTCGAAGCGCCGCATCAGCCACTTCACCGGCGAAACCGGCAACATGTTGTAGATGGCGGAGATGACGAGGACGGCGATCAGCGCGCAGCTGTAGATCGCAACCGGGATCAGGCCAGGCATCGAAGCTGCGACAACGCGCGCGATCAGGTATGCGACCGCGCCGACTCCCAGCACGATTCCGAGCCCATGGATCAGACCATCGGCCCAAAGCTCGGCGCGATCGAAGTGGAAGCGCCCCTGCGTCGGCTGGTGCAATTCAGGCCCTTTCCCAGTCGTGCCATGTGGCTCGAATCCATAACGGAACGACGTCGATAGCAAGCGCGCCTGCAAACAATGTGACAACCGCCAAGGAAAGGCTCGCCGAACAATGCTCGGCGAGCCTTTCTTGATATCCCTGCGGATCAGGCCGCTTTGGCGACAGCCGCCGAATTGGCCGGCTCGCCGAGCTGCGTCAGCAGCTTGTCGGTCCTGGTTTCCTCGGCGAGGGTCGCATCCAGCAATGCCACCGCCTCCTTGTGGCCGAGCTGCTTGGCCCAGGATTTGAGCGTGCCGTAGCGAGTCATCTCGTAGTGCTCCACCGCCTGTGCGGAGGCGACGAGGCCGGCATCCAAAGCGGGGCTGTCGGCATAGTCCTCCATCACGGCCCTGCCTTCCTCGAGGATGCCGAGGATGGCGTCGCAGGTCTTGCCGCGGGGCGCCTTGCCGATGGCTTCGAACACGTCGCTCAGGCGCTCGACATGGTTCTCGGTCTCGGTGCGATGGGTCTCGAAGGCCTTTTTCAGGTCCGGGGATTTGGCCGCCTTCGCCATCTTGGGCAGCGCCTTCAGGATCTGCTTCTCGGCGTAATAGACGTCCTTGAGCATGTCATGAAACATGTCGTCGAGGGCTTTGGGTGCAGTCGTGGCCATGTTGGTCTCTCCAGGTTTCAGGGGCTAGGCGTGGTGATCAGGCCTCGACCTTGTCGCGGGCACGGCCGCCGACAGTGGCGCCATAGCTCGAAGCCATCGCGCCGATCAGCATCGCGATGAAGGTCGCCAGGGCGAAGGAGGCAGCCCCCTTTCGAGCAACGTCCGCCGTCTCGCGAGCGGTCTGCTCGGCCTTGGCGGCGACTTCCTTCGTCTTGGCTATGGCGTCGTTGATGCGTTTTTCGGCGTCGGGCTGGCTGATTCCGGTCTGAGCCGAAATCACGCTCGCGACATAGGCCTTGTCGGCCGGCGCCATGTCGCCGTTGCGGATGCTCATCGTGACGATCCGGCCGACTTCAGCGCGGGCCGGGCCGGCGTCTGTCGGAGACGGAGCCGGGCGTTCGGTGCGGAACAGGGAATCCGTCAGGTACGCGGAGGGATCCAGATTCGGCAGATCGACGCGGCCAGCCGCCTGGCTAGCCATGCCGGAGACGGACGATGCGACCCCTGACGCCGCCGCGGCGCCGAGCCGGGCTGTGCCTCCAATGATCGCAGACGCGGTCGAGGCCAGCAGCAGTGCGGTGACAATCGCGCTGACGGCCCAGGTCATGAAGCCGTGCGCCGTATCGCGGAACGCGACCTCGTCGGTGTGGAGACCAACGCGCTTGGTGCGCAGCCGTCCGGCGAGATAGCCGCCGGCACCGGCCGCAACCAGGTGAGCCAGCGCTAGCCAGATCAGGGCAGCGATGCCGAATGTCGTGGCGGCGACGCCTGCGTTCGACCAGGGCGAAACGGAGGTGAAGCCAAGCCCGGCACCCGCGGCGAGGAGCATCAAGGAGATCGACGCGCTGACGACGGCACCTCCCAGTACAGCGCTCCAGGACACAGCGGAGGACGCGCGTGCAGTCGTGCCGTCGGCGACGCCACGGGCGGTATAATCTGTCATGTGGATTGCACTTTAAGGGCGCCGCCTGCGGCGCATTGCGGACGCCCCTATGACCGCCCGATCTCAGCCCAACTTGTGAAGGGCAGCTCTGTTCCATTGATCGGCATCTGTACCCGGCGATTGCCCGCTGCAAGCCGCAGAGACCCGTATGCCGGATCGACACGTCGCCATCATCGAAGAAAACAGGGTGCGTCGACTATTCGGATGCTTCATCTAAATGCGCTGTCGAAGAAATGATTGAATCGAATCAAATGATGATCAGTCATTCTCAAAACGTGATATGATCTTCGACGGGAGATTTTCTTCCGGTTCGGAAAGTCCGACATCATGAAAATTCCAGCAGAACTGAAGCCGGCCGCCTGGGGCGCCGTCGGCGGGGCTATTGCCCTTGCGATCATTGGTTTCACCTGGGGCGGGTGGGTGACGCACAGCACGGCGGAGAGAGAAGCCAGAACACGTTCGAGCACCGCTCTTGTGGCGGCTCTCTCGCCGATCTGCGTGGCGAAGTTCCAGCAGCAGGCCAATGCGACCGAGCAACTCGAGTTCAAGAAGATCAGCTCCTGGCAGCAGGGTGATTTCATCGCGAAAGGTGGATGGGCGACAATGCCGGGGAGTTCCTCGCCCGATTCAGACGTGGCCAAGGCCTGTGCGGCAGCCCTGGGCATTCCGAAAACCTGAGATGGTCGTTCGTCGCGCGGGATTGCGACCCACCTGCGCCTTGTCGCGCGACGCACCTTCTCGGTGTCGCGCGGCAACGACCCCAGCGCACCCACGGCACGCCTGAACCTGGTCAACCCTGGAGGATGATCCGATGAGCCTCCACTTCCCCAATCCAATCCGACGATATGACACCGCGCGGGATTGCGTGTGCTTCTGGGGCTCCGATTCGGCCCTGGAGATCGCATTCGAGGTCGAGCTCGCAGCGTTGCGCAGCATCGACTCGTCAGCCGGTCCGGGTGAAGCGTCGATGCTGCGAGCGTATGATGGCCATCTCGCTACCATCCAGAAGGCTGCCGGGGCAGCCTATTCCCGCAAGCGCCAGAGCTACCATCGATTGACTGCTGCCGACTTCTAATCGTGCTCAGGCTTTTCTGCCGACGACGGACCAGCGGGTTTCTCCGGGTCCCATGGCCGTTGCCTTTCGATCTTTCGATCATCGTCAGCCGGCGCCGGTTTGCTCGGCGCGGCTGCCGTTTGCGGGGCAATGACTGGCTTATTGGTGTTCGCGGCCGGCTTCGGCTCGATCGTCCTGAAACGGATCATCACTGTCCTGTCGGTTGGTCGAAGCTCGCAGCGTGCGCCTAGCCCTCTGGGGCCGCTGCCGAAAAGCACGAAACGCTATTTCCTTTTTGAAGCCGGAGCCTTCGCGACTGCAGCGGCAAGGCTGGCGGGAGCAAGTGCTGCTAGCTTCGGTTTTTCCTGCTTCGGCTTCTTGGCCTCGCGGTTGCCGCGTCGTTCGCCTTTTGACATGCCGTTCTTGTCCTTGCTCGGAGATCACGGGTCGCGATCTCTCGGGTTCGTATCGGCTGGAGCTGGGTGCCTCGCAGGCAGTCGCCATCGAAATGCGCATGCGAGATTGCAGGCGCTGATGTCACTCAGGAGAAGCGAGCAAGTGCTCGGTGCAGCGCGGCCGGCTAGCAGCTGCCGCGGCTACCTGGGGGCGAATCCAGGCAAGTCATGTCGAAGCAGGGTTGCAGCCTAGGCCAGGGCTGAGGAAAGCGCACGTTGTTTCTTCTTGGCTCTCCCTTGGGACCCGCGTGCCTTCCGTCCGCCGGGAGCGCATGTGGCTCATCCGAGGATGGACCGATAGAGCTCGAGATAACGATCGGCCATTTGGTCGACGGTGAAGCGCGCTGCGACCGCTGCACGGCAGGCGGTGCGGTCGATCTCGGAGAGACGCGCGATCGCAGCTACAGCCTCCTCAGTGCTATCGACCAGGAAGCCGGTCACGCCGTGCTCGATCAGCTCAGGCATCGAGCCGCGCCGGGAGGCGATGACGGGCGTGCCGCAGGCCAGCGCCTCGATGACCGACAATCCAAACGGCTCCTCGAAGTTGATCAGGTGCAACAACGCCTTCGCCGAGCCGAGCGCATGCGTGCGGGCGCTGCCGCCGACGGGACCGAGATAGGCCACGCTCGCGCTGGCGAGCGCGGGCGCGACTTGCGCGTCGTAGTAGCCGCGGTCCTGGACGATGCCGGCCATGACCAGCCGCCGGCCGGCTGCGCGCGCCGCGGCGATCGCCTCGGCCGTGCCCTTGTCGGGGTGGATGCGCCCGAAGAAGAGCAGGTCGTCGCTCCCGGTTGGATCGAACGGGAAATCCTCGAGCCGGATGCCGTGATGGATCGTCGCCGCATAGCGCAGATCGGGGTGCCGGTCGGCGGCGCTGATCGCGACATAATGGACCCGGTCCTCATAGGCCTTGAAGGCCGGCAGGATGCGTTCCGAGGAGAAGCCATGGATCGTCGTCACCACCGGCGTGTCGACCAGGCGCGAGAAGGCGAGCGGCACGAAATCGGCCTGGTTGTGGATGAGATCGAATTCGCCGGCGCGCTCGAAGACATGGGCGACGTGCAGCAGCTCCCAGACCTTGGCGTCGATCGTTGGGTCTTCGGAGTACGGCGCCGGGCAGATGCCGGCCAAGGTGCCTGCCGTCCGGCTGTCCCGGGTGGCGAACAGGGTGACGTCGACGCCGCGCGCCACCAGCGCCTCGGTCAGCAGGCTCGTCACCAGCTCCCAGGGGCCGTAATGGCGCGGCGGGGTGCGCCAGGAGATCGGCGCCAGCATGGCGATGCGCAAGCGTTCGTCCCTCCTTGTGATCAGTCGGCGAGCGTCAGGATCACGCCCTCGTTCGGCCGCAGGAGCAAAGCGTCGTCCCGCACAGGCGTCAGATCGGCGAGCGTGGACAGGAGGGGGCGGCAACCATGCGCCCATTTCGGCAAGGCCAAGCGTTGCGGCCGCGCCCCGAGATTGAGCGCCACGATCAGCCGCTCTGCACCATGCCGACGCTCATAGGCGAGTATATCGCCCTCGGCATCCAGTAGCGCGAAATCACCGATGGCCAGTGCAGGATGGGCGCGTCGGGCTGCGAGCAATCGGCGATGCAGCGCCAGCATCGAGCCCGGATCGGCTGATTGGCGCTCCACGTTCCGGGCTGGCCAGTCGGCGTTGAGCGGCAGCCAGGGTTCAGTGGTGCTGAAGCTGGCATGCGCACTGTCGTCCCACGGCATCGGCGTGCGGACCGGATCGCGCCCGAGGCCCTTGCCCGGCTGGCGCAACTCGCGCGGATCCTGGACCTGATCGGGCGGGATCGGCGCATCGCTCAGGCCGAGCTCGTCGCCATAATAGAGGGTGGGCGTGCCGCGCAGGGTCAGCAACAGCATCGCTGCGACCCGGGCCTGGCTTTCTCCCAATCTGGTCGCAACGCGCGGTCGGTCATGATTGCCGAGCACCCAGTTCGGCCAACCGCCGGGGGGCAGCGCCGCCTCGTAAGCGGCGATGAGCGCAGCCAGCGATTGCGCCTGCCAGGGCGCCTCGATGAGCTGGAAATTGAAGGGCAGGTGCACGCCGGCCCGGTCCTCGCCGTAATAGCGCATGAGCCGGTCGACCGGCAGGTAGATCTCGCCGACCAGCACACGTTCGCCTTGCTCCACCGTGCCATACCCGTCCGCGAGCGCGCGCATGTCTGCCGCGATGCCATGGATCTCGGGCTGGTCGGTCGAATGCAGCTGGATCAACTGGTCCTTCTCGTCCAGCGCAGGCCGATAGGCCGGGTTCGGCGGATTGTCGGGGAAGTCGGCCGCCTTGATCAGGTGCCAGAGCACATCGATGCGAAAGCCGTCGACGCCGCGGTCGAACCAGAAGCGCAGCACCTCGTGCATCGCCGCCCGCACCGCCGGATTGCGCCAGTTGAGGTCCGGCTGCTCCTTCAGGAAGGCATGGTAGTAGTACTGGCCGCTGGCCTCGTCCCATTCCCAGGCAGGCCCGCCGAAATCGCTGATCCAGTTGTTGGGCGGCCCGCCTCCTGCGGCAGGGTCGCGCCAGAGATACCAGTCCCGTTTCGGATTGCTGCGCGAGGAGCGGCTCTCGGCAAACCAGGGATGTCGGTCGGAGGTATGGTTCGGCACGAAATCGAGCAGGAGCTTGAGCCCGCGTGCATGGGCCTGCACGAGTAAGTCGTCGAAATCGGCGAGGGTGCCGAAGCGAGGATCGACGTCGCAGTAATCGGAGACGTCGTAGCCGAAATCGGCCATCGGCGAGGGATAGATCGGCGAAATCCAGATCGCATTGACGCCGAGCTCGGCAAGATAGCCCAGCCGCCGCGTGATACCCTGGAGGTCACCGATTCCATCGCCTTTGCTGTCCTGGAACGAGCGCGGGTAGATCTGGTAAATCACGCCGCCCTGCCACCATGGCGCGGGCATCATCGCCTCACCGCGCGCGGCCGGGACATGACGGCCTCATTTCCGAGCAAGTTCGCTGCAAACCGGAACAAAAGTGCCGCGGCGACGGTTCGTTCGTCATGACCAATCCCCGCAAGGATCCATCGATTCGTCCCGATCCAGTCCCCCAGACAGGGAGCCCGCCGATCGCTGACCACGACATGGAGCTGTCGCTTCCGGTGGATGCCCCGCGCAATGTCGTCAGGAAGCGGCAGCAGCGGGCTGCGCGTTCGTTGGCAGGCCGGCATATCGATGAGGCGCTTTCGGAACTGCCGATCTCCGACCAGGCCAAGGCGTCGCGCAAGGCGAAGCTGATCGAGCTGCCGGACGACACCCCGATCAAAAGGCTCGCGAAGCGATCCAAGGCATTTTCGGCCTAGCCAGCGCCTGCGCGCCGCTGGGCAGTCTTGCTCAGTCATCGGAATCGGGCCGCGCATCATCGACAACGCGCCGGCAGGTTCCCCGGGTAAAGCGCTCGATCTCGGCCAGCGCGGCATCGAGCGACCCGAAGGGGCCTCGCCGCATGGCCTGCATCGTCGCGATCGCCTGGCCCGCAGGGTAGATCATGAATTCGCCCTCCGCCCTGTCCTCGACATATCCCATTGCTCGACCGAGCAGGTCGGTCAGCAGCCAGGCAGTTCCGTCCGGCTTCCGCGTCACGTCGATGTCCAAGCGATCTCCGTTCGTCGGCCCCCCGATCCGAGGGCTCAAGGGGCGGGTTTCAACCAGTCGGGGCAGAGGTCTTATCGCGGAGTAACCCGGAAACGGTGATAGGGCCCGTCAAACCGGCTGTTTACGCTTGGGCAGTGGTGGCGCCGACGCTGCAGCGGCTCGGTCGGCCGCCTCCTTCTGCAGCCGCAATTCTCTCAAGCGCGCCGTGTTGGCGTCGCGCGCCTGAGTGATCGTCTCCGTTTCGGACAGCACGCGATTGCGCGACAACGACTGGGTTTGCGTTCTCAGGAACGCAGCATCTGCGGTCACGCGGGATTTCGAGTTCTCTGCCAAGTGTCTTCTCCGGAGTGGGTAGGCTTGGGGTAGGAGACGAGCCTCGAGCAAGCGTCACCCGACGCGGCTGCGCACCGATCCGGGGCTGTCCGAAACAATCTGGTCATGGCCGATCGCTCGTTCATGGCCGTCGGCGCCGCGAACGCGGTATTCGCGCTCGCCGCTCGCCCGCGTCGGCATGATCCGCACGATCTCGTAGTCTCCGGCACCGGACTGATCGGCGAAGCCGAAGGACAGCCGGACCACGTCTCCCGGTGCGATCGAGCGGTGGGTCGTGGGCTTATCTTGGGTCATGTTCGTGCTCTTTCTCAGGGAGGGCGCTTTGCCGCAGATCATGCGTCTCGTCGGCGGCGACCGGGCTCAGAGCCTGCAGCAGCGCCCCGATCCTGATCGTCGCGAAATTGCAGTAGGTGTCGGAGACCGCATAGGGCAGGACGATCTGCCCCCCATGGCGCATCGCACCACAGGTGTAGACGACGTTGGGAACATAGCCCTCGCGCTCGGACGGCTCCGGCCGGACCAGGGGCTCGCGCGAACGCGCAAGCACCTTCGACGGATCCTGCTTGTCGAGCAGGACGGCGCCGATCGCATAGCGCCGCACCGGCCCGACGCCATGGGTGAACAAGAGCCAGCCTTCGTCGAGCTCGATCGGCGAGCCGCAAGTCCCGATCTGGATGAACTCCCAGGGGTATTGCGGCTTCAGGATCGCGACGCCGCCGTCCCAGTTCATCAGGTCGTCCGAATAGACGAGATAGAGGTTCTCGTTGTCCTGCCTCGCGATCATGGCGTAGCGGCCGGCGATCTTGCGCGGGAACAGCGCCATGCCCTTGTTCACGGCGGCGCTGCCTTGCAGCGGCGACATCCGGAACGACAGGAAGTCGGTGGTCTCGATCAGCTCGGAGCGTATCCCCCTGCCGTTGTAGGCCGTGTAGGTCGCGCGGAACACGCTGTGCCCACCCTCGTCGAACTCGACGAAGCGCGCATCCTCGATCCCGTTCGACTGCGAAGCCGTGATCGGAAAGATCACCCGCTCGCTGATGTCGCCGTCCGGGGAGAACGCCACTTCGACGTCGTCGCCGTCGAGGCGCACCATGCGATTGCGGAAGGTCGCGATCGTCGCGAGGCGCGAGGTCGGATCGACGCTCAGGCTGCCGTCAGCGGAGATCGTGCCGGAGCGGAAGGTCAGGGACGAGATATGGCCCTCGCCGACCGCGCGAAGGCTGAGGACGAAGCGCCGCCCGCCCGGTGGAGCTCCGGACTGGTCGGGGTGCGAGACGATGCTCGGGTTGAAGAGCGCCGCCGCCTCAAACGAATACTCATGCAGGAAATAGGATCCGAGCAGCTGGCGTTGCGCCCTGCTGAACTCGCGGTGCGTGGTGAACACCTCCTCCATCTCGTCGGCACGCGCCTCGAAACGCTCCAGCAGATTCCGGTGCCGGCCGTTGAAGTTCTCCAGCACCTCGGCGAGCTGGCTTGCCGCCGCCTCCTGGTCCAGGCCCACCACGCGCGCGACGATGTGGTTCGCACGCAGCTTGTCGGTCGGGTTCATGTCGCGCGGATCGGGCGAGGGCCCAAAGCGACGCACCACCACCCGAGCGGGATCGGGATGCAGGTGCAGAGCCTGCCGGTTCAGGAAGGTGGCTTGCGGCAAGGCGGCCCCAGTTCGGTTTGTGCGGATCGCCGAAGGCTCAGGCGTGCAAGACCCGAAGCGGCGCCAGTTTCGGGCGGTCCCCACTCATGCGGGAGAGCTGGCGAATCTCGGCGAGGCTGAGAAGGTAGGATACCACGGATTCGCCGCCGCGGTTCTCATTCGGCCGATCGCGGTGGAGACCATCGCGGCAGGCGCCGGTTTCGAGATCGACCAGCGGTGTCGACAGGTCGTTCTCGCCCATGAACCAGGCGAAGGCGCGCACTGCTTCCGCTCGCCATTGCGTGTCGCCATCGGCGCGCCAGGCGGCAAGGCTGGCCGAGATGGTCGCCGTGGCCTCCAGGGGCTGCTGGTCGAACGCCTTCGGTGGGCTGAGCCAGTCGCCGAAGCTCTCCGAACCCACCGGCCGGAACAGGCCGGCAGGTGTGCTCTGCACCCCAACCAGCCAGCGCAGCGAGCGCAGGCCGGCTTCGACATAGGCGGAAACCTGCATCGAAAGCCCGGTCGCGATCAAAGCCTGTGGCAATCGGGCATTGTCATAGGAGAGACCTTCCTCGAACCAGACCCAGTCCGGCGTCTCGACCGTCGACAGCAGGGCGAGCAGACGGTCCGCCAGCAGGGAGCGCAGCTGGATGGTGGAGGACGGCGCCGCGACCACGGCGCAGTAGGCGTCGAGGCCGAGCAGGGCGAATCCCCAGGCACGAGGCGAGCTGAAGCTCTCGACCGCGGGCAGCGCTTCGGCGAAGAGCGCGGCGGCCCAGCGCCGCCGTGACGGGCTGGCGTCGCTGCGCGCGCATTCGCCAAGGGCCCAGAGCGTCCGGCCATGGCTGTCCTCCGAGCCGACCTCCTCGAGCCAGCGTCGATCGAAGCTCATGAAGTTGCGGAAGCGCTGCGCCTGCGGATTCCAGGCATGCTGGACGAAGGAAGCGAACCGCGCCGTCAGAGGCTCGGGCAGGTGCTGCTCGCCGGCGCTGCCGAGAAGGCAGGACAGCAGCAGCGCCCGGGCGTTGTCGTCGATGCAGTAGCCATGCGCGCGGTCCGGCACAGAATGGACGGCGTGCTGGAAGAGGCCAGTGTCGTCGCACATGCAGCGGAGGTGATCCGTCCGCAGCTCCGGTGGCGCTGAAAGCTGAAGGGATGGTCTTGCCTGCGCCGTCCCGGCAATCACGTTCAGCAAACGGCTGCGCCGCGCCGACTCGAATGTAGCGAGATAGCGTTTTGCGGTCTGCTCCCAGGTCATGGATCGGCTGCTGGCATAGGCGCGCCGGCGCATGGCCTGTCGCCTGGTCGAGTCGGTCAGCAATCCTGCTATCTCGTTGCCGGTCGCGACGACGTCGCTGAACGGCACCAGCACGCCGCGGCCATCGGCGAGCAGCTCCTGTGCGTGCCAGTAGGGCGTCGAGACGACCGCTTTTCCAAGCCCGAAGCTATAGGCCAGCGTGCCCGAGGTCATCTGCGCCTCGTTGAGATAAGGCGTCACGTAGACGTCGCACATCGAGATAAAGTCGAGCAGCGTCTCGCGATCGACAAACTGGTCGAGGAAGACGACGTGATCCTCGATGCCGAGCTCATGGACGCGCTTCTGCAAGCCGATGCGATAGGCTTCGCCCTGCTCGCGGACGAGATGGGGATGAGTGGCTCCAAGGACGACATAGACGGCATCGGACCGGCGTCTCAGGATCGACGGCATTGCATCGATCATCACCTCGATGCCCTTGTTGGGCGAGAGCAGGCCGAAGGTCAGGATCACCGAGCGGCCGGCGAAGCCTAGCCTGGCCTTGGCCTCGTCCGGCTCGACGAAAGCGAAATCGGGGATGCCATGCGCGATCACCTCGATCTTGTCGGCGGGAAGCCGGTAGATGGTGCGCAGCATGTCGCGCCCTTTCTCCGCCATGACGACGACGCGGGACGAGGCATCGACGATCCGCTCCATGACGCCGCGCTGCGCCGGGCTCGGCTTCGACAAGACGGTATGAAGCGTGGTGACGACCGGCATCGTCAGCCGTGACAGCAATCCGGCGACATGCGCGCCCGCTTCGCCGCCGAAGATGCCGAATTCGTGCTGCAGCGAGACGACGTCGAACCGGCCCTCGTTCAGGAAGTCGGCAGCGCGCGCATAGTCCTCTGTTCGGTCATCGCGGATCTGGAACCGGACACAGCCCGGATAGTCGTAACCGTCGCTATCGTTCATCGCCACGATCGATGTCGCCAGATCGGGGTCCGACGCCGCGACCGCCTGCTGCAGGTCCGTGGTGAAGGTGGCGATGCCGCAGCGGCGTGGCAGCGAGTTGCCGATGAAGGCGATCCGATGGAGTGCGGTCATGCGCGTGCCTCTGTGGTTGGAAACTGCGCTTTCGCCCTCGCGGCGGGCAGCAGAGGCCCGTGGATCGGGCTGCGGGCCGGCGTGGTCGCGTTTCGGGCTGCGATCGGCCGCAGAAGATCATGGCTGGGCAGGGCGGCATCATAGGCGACGAGGCAGGTCAGGCCCGCTTGCCCGGCGGCGAGATGCGTGGTTTGCGCCTGCACGAAGCAGCCTTCGCCCATTTGCGCCTGCCATGGCCCGATCCGGCCCTCTCCGGCGATTATCAGCAGCCAGGTCTCCGCCTGGGCTTGCAACTCCCAAAGCGATTCCGCAGCAAGCTCGAAGCGCTCGAGGGTGAAGAACGGGGTCGCCAGGAGCAGCGTCCTGGCATCGCTCAGGCGTCGCGCCGGCACCTGCTTTGCGGCCGGTCCGGCATGGGCGGCGGCAACACCGAGCTCGATATGGAGCTCGCGCTGGCGCCCTTGATCGAACAGGCGGAAGGTCGTGTCGCTGCGCTGCTGGATCTCGGCAAGCACGAGGCCTGGGCCGATCGCATGGATCGTCCCCGCCGGCACGAAGATGACATCGCCCGCCGCGGCGGTTTGCCAGGACATGCGCTCGGCGATCGAGCCGTCCTCGATCGCGGCTCGCAGTTGCGCCTGCGAGAGCGACGACTGCAAGCCGAGCGCCACCATGGCACCGGGCTCGGCAGCAAGCACATACCAGGCTTCGGTCTTGCCGCGCGCAAGCCCCATCGCGTGGGCTGCGTCGTCATCCGGATGCACCTGGATCGACAGCGCTTCGCGTGTGAACAGCAGCTTGAGGAGCAAAGCGGGCTCAGGAGCCGAATCGTGGCGCTGCAACCAGATTTCGCCGATGGCGACGTCGTGATGATCTGTCCCGCTCCATGGCAGGAGGTCGTGCGAGCCCCAGGGTTTAGGTACGGCCTGCAGGCGAGCCAATTCGAGGGCCATGGCGAACTCCAAGATCGCCGGGCTTCGACGGTTCGACGGGATTGTCGAAAGACGCTGCGGCGGGGCCGGCAAGGCATGGATATCGGCGAAGGCACCGGCCTTTGCGGGCCTTGTCTTTGCAAGAGCGGCTGAGTTCCGGCCCGCAGCTTTCAGCGCCTGCCGATCAAGGCAGCTGCTGGTCCTTTTCAAGGGCTGCGGCGAGATAAGCCGGCTCGATCGGAACCATCTGGTGTAAGGATCCGGGCATTCCGATAGCCGGCAAATGGACGAAGCCGCCCACACGTCGCCAGGCAAGTCTGGACGTGCTCTCGATCGATACCTCGTCGTAGTCGACCCGGTATTCCCCGGCCGGCTGCGGCGCCTCGAAGCCGGGCAGCAAAAATGGGCGCGAAAAGTGGACGGAGATCTGCGTGGTGCGATTGGTCACTGCGGCCTCCTTCCTAAGCAACATGATCTTGTCGGAGGTTTCCGACGGACGGGGGAAGGCGTGCCCGGCGACAGCCCGACCGCTCGCGGCCAGCAATTTCAATACCGACCGATCACGCTCGGATATGGGATAAATTTCACCCGATACAAGGTACAAAAAATAATTCTCGCTCAGAAATTCCATGAAGTAAAGTTATTATCGAATATTTTTCTTACATTAGTTCCCCTTAAAACGTTGATCTCGTGCGGTAATATCTCGATGTCTAAGGTTTTGGCCGTTTATTATTTTTTGCCTCTACCGATTCAGGCGGCGATTTCCCATATCAAAGGCTCGCTGCGCTCGCAGACAGGGACATGATGGAGTTGGCAGACTGTCATTCCGAGCGTGTGCGGTGTGCCCGCCCTCGCGCAGAAGGAATCGACCCATGGCTCGTTTGATCACGAAGACAGGACAGCGTGCCGAGATGGTCTGCGACATGTCGAATGAGAGATCGGGCAAGCTCATCTGCAACCCGGGCATGTTGGCTCTCGCCGACCTTCAAGGCGATCTGATGCTCGAGACCGACGACGGTGGACGGTGCCATATCAGGATCACGTCGATCGGCGCGGACCATCTGACGTTTGCCGGACGGGTGATGGAACGCGTCTGAGGTCGGGTTTCGGCGATAGCTGGATTCTTACGCCAGGCGGATGATCGAGCCACGGGAGCGGTTCGGCGAACGGGGCGAGGCGTGCGCCCTCAGGCGAGCTTGGCAGACATGCTGTCAGAAACCAATTCCAGATGCATCGTTAATGCGAGGGCCGTGCCTATTCCCCAGAGCAGAATGTCGGAGCCCGCAATGACCAACGTCATGTCGCACTGGAACTTGTACAGGGTTTGGCTCTTGAGCCGATATCCGGTCTGGCTGGCCTATGGCGGGCTGATTGCAGCCATGGCGCTGGCTTTTGCCGTCGTATCGCATTGAACCGCGTTGATCGCCAAAGCGTAGCGGCCGAAATCGCGGCCTCCGCCTATGCTCCCGCACCCGTCGGCTCGGCGCTGACTTATGGCCTGATCAGCGTCTGCCTTTTCGGAGTGGCCGTGTGGGGTGTCGGGAAGTTCTACAGCATCGAACTTTTCCCGCATGCAGCGCCGCTCGCCGTCAGCGCCTTGCTGCCATTCGCATTCGGTCTGTGGCTGAGGCGAAGGCGGAAACGCCGCCACCTGCGCGCTCGTTCGGTGGAGCGACGAGGTCCGACGGTGCCGATGTGAGCCGGCATCGGATGCAAAAAATTGCTCCTCTCCTACGCCAAGCGTGGTTTCCCGAGGTCCGTCCATCTGCTTCGCTGTCAGAGGATCCCGAACTCGAAGGGCTGATCTGCTCGCTTCAGCACCCCTTCATGGTGCCGCTGCCATAACCGCGAGGTAACCACGGGCTTTCGAGGCTCTTCGAGAAATGCTCTCAAAATGTCCAAGCACAAAAAGCAAAAAGCGCCGGGAAACCCGACGCTTACGTGCCTCTCAAACCTTGAGATTGTCTGGAGCGGGCGAAGGGATTCGAACCCTCGACCCCAACCTTGGCAAGGTTGTGCTCTACCCCTGAGCTACACCCGCATCCGAGACAGTCGCGCCGTGTTGGCGGCGCGGCCGGTTTATTGCCCAACGGGACGAGAAGCGCAAGCGCCTTGTTGCAATTTTCTGATGGTCGCGTGACAGGCCCGCAAAACCGCCGAAGAAACAATGCCATAACGGGGATAAGCGCCGAATGCGCCGTCAGCTCTGTCGATCCCGCGGGCGATATGATGGAGAAACACCTGTCATCCTGGGCGACTTGGGCGCCATGTCGACGCGAGCGATGTCCGGTCGCCCTATGCTGCGCGGAGCGGTGCGAAGAGGCAGCTGGCCTGTTTCATGCCTCGCTTCGCTTGCCTGCGCCGGCCGGCGGCCTTAGGCATCGCGCAGCTTCCCTGTCCTGACCGGCCGAGCATGCCCACGTCTCTTTCTCCCGACGCTCTCATCGCCAAGCTCGATGAACTTGGTATCAAGACCGAGCGCATCGACCATGTCGCAGTCTTCACTGTCGCCGAATCGAAGGAACTGCGCGGCAAGGTTCCCGGCCATCACACCAAGAACCTGTTCCTGAAGGACAAGAAGGGACGGATCTTCCTGGTCTCGGCGCTGGAGAGCACACGGATCGACCTGAAGCGGCTGCATGAGCGGCTCGGCGCCAGCGGGCGGCTGTCCTTCGGCTCTGCCGAGCTCTTGATGGAGAAGCTCGGCGTCACGCCGGGCTCTGTCACTGCCTTCGCCGTGGTCAACGACCATGCGGGCGACGTCTCCATGGTGCTCGACGCTGCCCTGATGGATGGCGAGCGCCTGAACTTCCATCCTCTGGTCAACACGGCGACGCTCGGCATCTCCAGAGACGATATGATCGCCTTCCTGCGCGCGGTCCGGCACGAGCCGATGATCATTGACCTTCCGACGCCGCCGGACGATGGACAGAACGGCTGAAGCCACCCATCTATGGGGTGGCCCGCGGCGCGGGCATCCGTTTTTTCGATTTTCACGTCGACAGATTGCTAGGTGAAGGACGAGCCATGCTGGTCAATGGCGATGCGGCCCCGGCCAAGGGGCTGATCAAGGACACGACGACGCAGGGCTTCCGCCAGGACGTCATCGCCGAATCGATGAACCAGCCGGTGCTGGTCGACTTCTGGGCGCCCTGGTGCGGGCCCTGCAAGCAATTGACCCCGGTGATCGAGAAGGTGGTCAACGAGGCCGGCGGCAAGGTCAAGCTGGTCAAGATGAACATCGACGAGCACCCGGGGATCCCCGGTCAGCTCGGCATCCAGTCGATTCCGGCGGTGATCGCTTTCCAGCGTGGCCAGCCGGTCGACGGCTTCATGGGCGCGCAGCCGGAGAGCCAGGTCAAGGCTTTCATCGAGAAGCTCGTGGGACCGATGGGGCCCGGGCCGATCGAGGAGGTGCTGGCGGCTGCGGCGGAGGCTTTGGAGGCGGGCGACGCGGCGGGCGCAAGCGAGCTCTATGCCGAGGTTCTGGCAGCCGAGCCGGAGAACATCACTGCGATTGCCGGAATAGCACGCCTGCATCTCGACGCCGGTGATATCGAGGGTGCCAAGGGTTTCCTCGCCATGGTGCCCGAAGCCAAAGCCCAGGATCCGGCCGTCGCGGCGGTCAGGGCCGCGGTCGAACTTGCCGAGCAGGCCGCCTCGCTTGGCGACACGGCCGAGCTCGAGGCCAGGCTCGCGGCGAATCCGAAAGATCATCAGGCGCGGTTCGACCTGGCCCTGGCGCTGAACGCCCGCGACAAGCGCGAGGAGGCGGTCGACCATCTGATCGCGATCATCAAGGCCGACCGCACATGGAACGATGACGGCGCCCGCAAGCAGCTGCTGCAGTTGTTCGAGGCCTGGGGGCCGATGGACGAGCACAGTGTCGCCGGCCGTCGCAAGCTGTCGGTCCTGCTGTTTTCGTGAGGAGAGAGGAGCGCACGCCGATGGGCATGAACGCGGTCTATTCCGGGCCTGGGGACTGCCCGGCGGTGATCCCGCTGTTTCCGCTCGCCGGCGCGCTCCTGCTGCCGCGCGGACAGATGCCGCTCAACATCTTCGAGCCGCGCTATCTTGCCATGATCGACGATGCGCTGCGCACGCATCGCGTCATCGGCATGATCCAGCCCGAGTCGGAGAACGGACGCCAGGCGCAGGTGCCCCCGCTGCTCCAGGTCGGCTGCATCGGCCGGATCACGCAATTCGCCGAAACCGGAGACGACCGTTACGTCATCACGCTGACCGGCATCTCGCGCTTCCGGCTGGAGGAGGAGATCTCCGTCACCACGCCTTATCGCCAGGGCCGGGTCTCCTATGGCGATTTCGCCGTCGATTTCGAGGCGCGCGCCGGCGAGGACGAGGTCGATCGCGCCGGCCTCATCAAGGCGCTGCGCAGCTTCGCCAAGGCAAACGAGCTCAAGATCGACTGGAAGGGTGTCAACGAGGCGCCGAACGAGGCGCTGGTCAACGCCCTCTCGATGATGTGCCCGTTCGGGCCGCGTGAGAAACAGGCGCTGCTGGAAGCGCCGAGCCTGAAGACCCGAGCCGAGGTGCTGGTCGCGATCACCGAGATCGAACTAGCGCGCGGCGGCTCCGACCCGGACACGACGCTGCAGTGAACACCGCCTCCCTGCCTGCCTCTGGCGACCAGCCAGCGACCTATCCGCCGCGGCGCTCGGTCGTCGCCTGGATCTTCTTCGACTGGTCGGCGCAGCCCTTCTTCACCCTCGTCACCACCTTCGTCTTCGCGCCCTTCTTCGCTTCGGCGCTGGCGAGCGATGCGGCGGAGGGGCAGGCGCTCTGGGGTTATGCGACGGGCCTTGCCGGGTTGGCCATAGCGCTGCTCTCGCCGCTGCTCGGTGGCATCGCCGACAGGACCGGCCCTCGCAAGCCATGGATCGCGGTGTTCGGCGCCATGCTGGTCGCGGGCTCGGCGATGCTCTGGTACGCCAAGCCGGGTTCGCCCTGGGCGGTGCCGATCGCGCTCGCCGGCTTCGTCGTCGGCACGATCGGCGCGGAATTCGCGACGATCTTCAACAATGCGATGATGACGCGGCTGGTGCCGCCGGAGCGGCTCGGGCGGCTCTCCGGTACCGGCTGGGCCGTCGGCTATCTCGGCGGATTGGTCTCGCTCACGCTGACGCTCGGCTTCCTCGCGGCCGATCCGCATACGGGCAAGACGTTGGCCGGCCTGTCGCCGCTGTTCGGGCTCGATGCCGCCGCTCGCGAGGGCGACCGCTTCTCGGGGCCGCTTACGGCACTTTGGTTCGTGATCTTCGTCACCCCGATGTTCCTGCTGACGCCGGACTCGCCGCGGACCGGCATTCCGCTGAAGGAGGCGGCGGCAGGCGGCTTCTCGCATCTCAAGGCGACGATCGCCGAACTGCCCTCGCTACCCGGGCTTGGCCGCTTCCTGCTCGCCAACATGATCTACCAGGACGGGCTGGTCGCGCTCTTTGCCTTCGGTGGCATCTATGGCGCGGGCGTCTTCGGCTGGCAGACGATCGAGCTCGGTGTCTTCGGCATCCTGCTCACCGTCACCGGCACGCTCGGGGCCTGGGCCGGCGGCAAGCTCGACGATGCGATCGGCGGAAAGCCGGTGATCCTTGGCGCCATCGCCTGCCTGCTCTTCGCCTGTATCGGCATCCTCTCGCTCGGGCCGGGGCAGGTCGCCTTCTTCTTCGAGGCCGCGCCCGCGACACCGGGCGACGGGCTCTTCGCCTCGCTGCCGGAAAAGGTCTATCTCGACCTGGGGCTGCTGATCGGCTTGGTCGCCGGGCCGTTGCAGGCGTCTTCGCGCAGCCTGCTCGCCCGCATCGCGCCGCCCGCCCGAATCGGTGAGTTCTTCGGTCTGTTCGCGCTGGCGGGGAAAGTGACGTCCTTCCTGGGGCCGACGCTGGTCGCGCTGGCGACGACCGTTTTTGCGAGCCAGCGCGCGGGCCTGGCGGTGCTGATCGGCTTCTTCCTGACGGGGGCCTGGCTGCTCGCCGGGGTGAAGGTCAAGCGGCCCTAGCCGCAGCTTTGAACCACTGCCGACGCCTGCTGGCAGCAGGCGCGCTATCGTGCCGGGCAAGCCAGCTCAGAGCCTGGCTGGCGCGGGAGGGTTGCGGTGCGGATCGTGGAGATGGACGCGCCCGCAGGGCAGGGCGCCCGGCTGAAGCAGGTCGCGACCGGCGACAACCTCGTCGCGCCGCAGGCGGTGCTGAAATGGTATGAGATCGCCGAAGTCGGCGTCGTGGCCGAGATCGTCGCGCTGGCACGAAAGGCGGCAGAAGGCTTTGCGGCCGGCCGGAACGGCGAGGTCGGCTTCGCCATCCTGCATCGCTGCGGCGAGCATTTCCATTTCCTGCTGCTCTGCACCTGGCGCGGCACCAATGAGCTCTGGGAAACCGTGCAGTTCATCGACGAAGGCATGACGGCGTTCGCGCCGTTTGACGCTCCTCACGCTCATCGCGGGACGTTCTGCATCTGGGAGATGACTGCGGTCTCGCATGAGACCGCGGCCTGGCGGCGATTCCTGCTGTCGCCGCGCAGCGAGGCCGATCTCGAGGCTTATCTGCGCAGCCGCTACATCGGCGAGGCGTAAGCGCAGCCGGCGCGCCTTACGGCAGCGCCTTCAGATACCTCACCGGCCGCCCCGGCGCGGCAGCGTTCGCCGCGTGCACGATCGCGTTCGCGTCGATGCCGAAATGGCGGTAGAGGTCGGCGACCGTGCCGGTCTGGCCGAAATGCTCGACACCGAGCGCCTTCTGCCGGTGGCCGTGGACGCTGCCGAGCCAGGCCAGCGTCGCCGGATGGCCGTCCAGAACCGAGACGATGCCGCAATCGCGCGAGAGTTCGCCGAGCAGGCGCTCGACATGGCTGGTCGCCTCGTGGTTGCCGCGCTGGCGCGCCCGCTCGGCCGCCTGCCAGCCGGCGTTGAGCCGGTCGGCGGAGGTGATCGCGAGCAAGCCGACATCGCGCCGGTCCTCACCGAGCAGGCCGACGGCCTCGATCGCTTCGGGTGCGACGGCGCCGGTATAGGCGATCACGACGGAGGCGTTCGGGCCGGGCTTCCTGAGCCAATAGGCGCCGTCAATGATGTCGCGCTCCAGCTCAGGAGTCATGGCGCGCCTGGGTTGCTCGACCTGGCGGGTCGAGAGGCGCAGGTAGACCGAGCCGCCGGTTTCGTCGCGCAGCCAGGTGCGCTCGTCCGGATCGCCCTCGCCATCCTTCTGCAGGTATTCGAACGACCAGCGCATCATCACGGCGAGCTCGTCGACGAAGGCCGGCTCGAAGGCGCAGAGCCCGTCCTGGCTCATGCCGATCAGCGGTGTCGCGATCGACTGGTGCGCGCCGCCCTCTGGCGCGAGCGTGACGCCGGCGGGCGTCGCCACGACCATGAAGCGGGCGTCCTGGTAGCAGGCATAGTTCAGCGCGTCCAAGCCGCGCGAGATGAAGGGGTCGTAGAGCGTGCCGATCGGGATCAGGCGCTCGCCGAAGATCGAATGCGACAGGCCGAGCGCCGAGAGGTTGATGAACAGGTTCATCTCGGCGATCCCCAGCTCGATATGCTGGCCCTTCGGCGAGAACTCCCATTTCTGCATCGAGGGGATGCGCTCGTCCTTGAAGGTGTCGGCCATCGAAGCCCGCGCGAACAGGCCGCGCCGGTTGACCCAGGGGCCGAGATTGGTCGAGACGGTGACATCCGGCGCCGTGGTGACGATGCGGTCGGCGAGCGGGCCGCCGAGCTTGGCGAGTTCGTCGAGCACCTTGCCGAAGCCCATCTGCGTCGACATCGTTGCCTGGATGCCGGCTTCGAGTTTGGCCGGGACGGGCAGGGCCGGGGCCGAATGGCGCCGACGGCCCTTGGCGAAGAACGGCACCTTGTCGAGGAAGGCGCGGACCTCCTTCTCCGGCAGCGCCAGCCCTTCGAACAGATCCCATTCATGGCCGGGCCGGACCTTGTTGGCGGCCTTGAAGCCTTCCATCTGCTCCTTGGTCATCAGGCCCGAATGGTTGTCCTTGTGGCCCGCCAGCGGCAGGCCGAAGCCCTTGACCGTGTAAGCCAGGAAACAGACCGGCCGGTCGTGATCGACAGCCTCGAAGGCCTCGAGGATCGAGGGCAGGTCGTGGCCACCGAGATTGCACATCAGCTTCGAGAGCTCGGCGTCGGAGCGCTTCTCGATCAGCTTGGTCACCGGTCCCTGGTCGCCGAGATCGTCCATCAGGCGCTTGCGCCAGGCAGCTCCGCCCTGGAAGGTCAGGGCCGAATAGAGCTGGTTCGGGCAGGAATCGATCCAGGCCTTCAGCCGCTCGCCGCCCTTCTCCCTGAACGCCGCCTGCTGCAGCGAACCGTATTTCAGCGTGACGACGTCCCAGCCGAAGTTCTTGAACATCTGCTCGAAGCGGTCATAGAGGCCCTCGCGGATGACGGCGTCGAGCGACTGGCGATTATAGTCGATCACCCACCAGGTGTTGCGCAGGCCATGCTTCCAGCCCTCCATCAGGGCCTCGAAGATGTTGCCCTCGTCGAGCTCGGCGTCACCGATCAACGCGACCATGCGGCCCTCGGGCGTGTCCTTGCCCCAGCCATGCGCCTTCACATAGTCCTGAACCAGCGAGGAGAACAGCGTCTGCGCGACGCCGAGGCCGACCGAGCCGGTCGAGAAATCGACGTCGTCGATGTCCTTGGTGCGCGAGGGATAGCTCTGCGCGCCCTTGTAGCCGCGGAAGTTCTCGAGCTTCTCCTGTGTCTGCAGGCCCATCAGATAGTTGATGGCGTGGAAGATCGGCGAGGCGTGCGGCTTCACCGCCACCCGGTCCTGCGGCTTGAGCGCGGCCATGTAGAGCGCCGTCATGATCGTCGCCAGCGAGGCCGAGGAGGCCTGGTGGCCGCCGACCTTCATCCCGTCCTCATTGGCACGGATGTGGTTGGCGTTGTGGATCGTCCACGATGCGAGCCAGAGAATCTTCTTCTCGAGCTCGGCGAGGATGGGCAGGCGGGGATCGGACATCGCGGTGCTCCTTGGGCCGGGACATCATGCACAATTGCCTTGGGGAAGGCAGCTAAAGACCGCCTCGCCGGCTTACGGTATTGGCGGTTTCCGCTAAGCTCTCCCGGCGAGGCGAGGGAAAATGCCAGAGTTCAAGCTCGACGAGATCGACCGCCGCATCGTCCAGGCCCTGCAGGCGGACGGACGGATCAGCGTGCAGGAGCTGGCCGGCAAGGTCGGGCTCTCGCCAAGCCCCTGCGCGCGGCGGGTGCGCCTGCTGGAGGAGGCGGGGATCATCGAGGGCTATGTCGCCATCGTGAACCAGGAGAAGCTCGGCCTGCCCGTCTCGGTCTTCGCCTCGATCAAGCTGGAGCGCCAGCGCGAGGAGGAGCTCGACCGCTTCGCCGCGGCGGTGTCGCGCTGGCCCGAGGTCGCCGACTGCTACCTGATGACCGGGCAGCGCGACTATCTCCTGCGCATCATCGTCAGCGATCTTGCCGCCTATGAGCGCTTCCTCAAGGACAAGCTGACGCGGCTCGACAATGTCGCCTCTATCGAATCGAGCTTCGCGCTCGGGCGGGTGAAGCGCTCCTATTCCGTGCCCGTGGAGTTGGGGCGGGGCTAATCCACCCGCACGTTCCCGAACCGCGTCCGGTACTCGCCCGGCGCGACGCCATAGCGGCGCAGGAAGGCGCGGCGCAGGCGCTCATCGTCGCCAAAGCCGGCGCGCACCGCGATCTGCTGGATGCCGATATCCGTTTCTTCCAGCAGGTCGCGGGCGAGATCGAGTCGGACCGCCTCGACCGCTTTGGCCGGGCTGACCCCGGTTTCCTGCGTATAGACCCTGGCGAAATGGCGCGGGCTCATCGCCATCACGCGAGCGAGCTCGGGCACTGAGAGGTCGCCGGCCGCATGCTCGCGCATATGGGCGTGCAGGGCCTCGAAGCGCCCGGCGGCATCGCGCGACTGGCGCTGCAATTCGCCACTGAACTGCGCCTGGCCGCCGGGGCGCTTGAGGTAGAGGACAAGGTCGCGCGCCAGATCGAGCGCTGCCTTGCGCCCCAGGTCCTCCTCGACCATGGCGAGCGCCATGTCGATGCCGGTCGAGACGCCGGCCGAGGTCCAGATCCGGCCGTTGCTGACGAAGATCGCGTCCGGCCTGACCGTGGTGGCCGGATGGGCTGCGCCGAGGCGTTCCGTGTATTCCCAATGCGTCGTCGCCTCGCAGCCTTCGAGCAGGCCGGCGGCGGCGAGGATGAAGGCGCCGAGGCAGATCGAGCCGAGGCGCCGGACCATGCCGCTCTGCTCGCGCAGGAAGGCGAGCAGTACAGCCGAGCCGGCCGCGTCCAATGCCGAGCGGCCACCTGAGACCAGCAGGGTATCGATTGGCCGGGCCGCAGCCTCGGCAAGGGGGATGCTCGGCAGCGGCACGCCCGCATCGGTCTCGACCGGGCCGCCATGCTCGGAGGCGAGGGTGATCGCGTAGACCGCGCTGCCATCTGCGTGCTTGGCATCATTGAAGACCTGCAGGGGGCCGGTGACGTCGAGCAGCTTGGTGCGCGGGAAGAGCACGATGACGACGCGGATCGGCGCCGTTGCAGAGATGGCAGGAAACGAGGTCATCTTGTCATTTATGACATCGTCCCCTCATGGCATCCAGTCCCTGCAATGAGAGGAAAAGACGCCATGCTTGAGCTGCGGCCGAACTGCGAACTCTGCGACTGCGATCTGCCGCCAGCCTCGCTGGAGGCGCGCATCTGCAGCTATGAATGCACCTACTGCGCGGAGTGCGCCGAGAAGACGCTCGAAAACGTCTGCCCGAGCTGCGGCGGCGGCTTCGTGCAGAGGCCGATCCGGCCGGTCGGCGACTGGGGCGGGCTCGGCCTTGGCCTTGCGAACCGCCCCGCCGGTACGAAGCGCCACCATTCGCAATGGACGGCCGAGCAGCGGCGCGAGCGCAGCAACTTGCTGCGCAACGTGCCGCCGCAGGAGCGTTGACAGAGGCTCCGAGGTTCAGCAGCGCTCGAAATCGCGATGGACGTCGTGCGTGACGATTCCCGCACCGTCCGGCGGGATCGTCAGCCAGTCCTTGCGGGTCAGCGTCTGCTTGGTGTCCTCGTAGCCGGAGTGCCAGTGATCCGTCATCGAGGTGCGCGAGAACTCGTGATCCTTAGCGTGGCTCTCATAGCTTTTCTGCTGGTAGATCAACTGCAGGATGGTGTGCTCGGGGATCAAGGCGAGCTCGTCGCGGAGCTTGCGATCCTCCTCGCTCAGGGCATCCTCGGGGATGTGGGTCAGAGCATCATGGGTCTTTTTCTTCCAGCTCTGCAGCGTCTGGAACAGGTCGGTGACCATGCGGGTGCGCGAGGAGTACATGATGTCCTTGTGCCGGCCCATCACGTCCTGCATCGTCCGCGGGATCGGGCCACGTGACGAGAACAGGTCGACCTGGAAGATCAGCGAGTTCAGCGTGTCGTCCTGGTTGAGCAGATGCGACAGCGGCGTATTCGAGACGATGCCGCCGTCCCAGTAGTGGTCTGTGCCGATCTGCACGGTCGGGAACGCCGGCGGCAGCGCACCCGAGGCCATGACATGCTCGGGTGTGATCTCTTCCTGCATGTTGTCGAAATAGACGAAATTGCCGGAAAGCGCGTTGACGGCGCCGACCGAGAAATGCGTGCGCTTTTCGTTGATCAGGTCGAAGTCGACCAGCTCCAGCAGGGTCTCGCGCAAGGGCGAGGTGTCGTAGAAGCTGGTCGCGTCAGTGGCGCCGGCTGGTGCCAGCCAGGCGCTTGTGCGCCGCGGCTCGAAGAAGCCGGGCTGGCCGAGCACCGTGGTCATGAAGGACGAGGCCGCGTTGCGGGCCTGGCGGAAGATGTCGCCCTCCGGCGTGAACCACCAGACCTTGCGGTCGGTGATGCGGTTCCAGAAGGTCTCCAGCCGTTCGAGCCGTCGTTCGCGCGGGTTCCCGGCGATCAGTGCCGCGTTGATCGCGCCGATCGAGACGCCCGAGACCCAGTCGGGGGCGATATCGGCCTCGTGCAGCGCCTGATAGACGCCTGCCTGGTAGGCGCCGAGCGCGCCGCCGCCCTGGAGCACGAGCGCGACGCGGTCACAGCGCTCCGGGCGCCAGCCGAGATAGTGGTCGGTGGAGGACGGCGCAAAAGGGGCGTTCATGGCGCGGATTCCGTTCGCTCGATCATCGGGAAGAGCTGGATTTCGCCCATGTCTGGGGGGAGGGCAGTGACAGGCATGTGACGCGGGCAGTGTGGGATATCGGTGTCACCGGCCCGTCAGACAAGCTTCATCGCCCCGTCAGCTTGCTCTTCCACCTCAGCGGCACGGACCTTGCGACGCAAGCAGCGCGTCGCGTTCTCGCGGCTGGGAGATCACGCATGCTCAAAGGCAAGACCGCCGTCGTCACCGGCTCGACCTCCGGCATCGGCCTCGCCATCGCCCGCGCCTATGCGGCCGAGGGCGCCAATATCGTCATCAACGGCTTCGGCGCGCCGGAGGCGATCGAGCAGGAACGGGCCGGCATCGAGGCCGATTTCGGGGTGAAGGCGCGCTATTCGCCAGCCGACATGGCCCATGGCGGCGCGATCGCCGCAATGATTGCCGAGGCGGAAGCCGAGTTCGGCGGCGTCGACATCCTCGTCAACAATGCCGGCATCCAGTTCGTCTCGCCGGTCGAGGAATTCCCGGTCGAGAAATGGGACGCGATCATCGCGATCAACCTCTCGGCCGCCTTCCATGCCATTCGCGCCGCGCTGCCGGGCATGAAGCAGCGCAAATGGGGCCGGATCATCAACACGGCCTCGGCGCATGCGCTGGTCGCCTCGCCGTTCAAATCGGCCTATGTCGCGGCCAAGCACGGCATCGCCGGGCTGACCAAGACGGTGGCGCTGGAGGCGGCGACCTTCGGCATCACCGCCAATGCGATCTGTCCCGGCTATGTCTGGACGCCCCTGGTCGAGAAGCAGATTCCCGAGACCATGGCGGCGCGCAATCTCACCAAGGAGCAGGTCATCAACGATGTCCTGTTGCATGCCCAGCCGACCAAGCAGTTCGTCACCAGCGAGGAGGTGGCGGCGCTCGCTGTCTTCCTCGCTTCCGATGCGGCAAAGTCGATCACCGGCGTCATCCTGCCGGTCGATGGCGGCTGGACCGCGCAGTGAGGGCACGACCATGAACCGCCAGCAGATCCTCGACCTGCCCTCGATGCCGCTCGCCGGGCCGAGCTATCCGGCCGGGCCCTATCGCTTCATCAACCGCGAATACATGATCATCAGCTACGAGACCGATCCGGAGCTGATCCGCCATCATCTGCCCGAGCCGCTGATGCCGACGGCGCAGCCGATCGTGCACTATGAATGGATCAAGATGCCGGATTCCTCCGGCTTCGGCACCTATACCGAGACCGGGATCGTCATCCCCTGCCTGTTCGGCGAGGAGGAGGTCAGCTTCGTCTCGCAGATGTATCTCGACATCGAGCCGCCGATCTCGGCAGGCCGCGAAATCTGGGGCTTCCCGAAGAAATACGCCCATCCCAAGCTCGAAGTGGTCAAGGACACGCTGACCGGCACGCTCGAATATGCCGGCCAGCAGGTCGCGATGGGCACGATGGGCTACAAGCATGAGAGCCTCGCCGGCAATGGCGTGAAGACCACGGCGATGCTGACCAAGACGCAGGTCAACCTGAAGATCATTCCCGGCGTCGACGGCGAGCCGGAGATCTGCCAGCTCGTCGCGCTCAACCTCACCGACATCACGGTGAAGGGCTCATGGATCGGCCCCGGCCGGCTGCATCTGATCCCGCATGTCAACGCGCCGGTCGCCGACCTGCCGGTGCGCAAGGTGCTGGGCGCGCATCACTTCATCGCCGACCTGACACTGCCCTTCGGCCGCAAGATCCACGACTACATGAAGGGGTGAAGGTTCACCGTCATTCTCGGGCGGAGCGAAGCGCCGACCCGAGAATCTCATGACGAGAAGGCGCTGGCCGGAGCCTCCTTCGGCCTGAGATGCTCGGGTCAAGCCCGAGCATGACGGCGGAATGCTACCGCCCTCGCTTCGTCTCCAGGCTCCGGCTCCAGCGCGAGAGCGCAAAGCAGATCAGCCAGTACAGGGCCCCGGAGAAGACATAGGCCTCCATGTTCATGCCGACCCAGTTGGGATCGGCGAGCGAGGCCTGGGCGATGCCGAGCAGATCAAGGATCGAGACGACGAGGACGAGCGTGGTGTTCTTGACCAGCGCGATGAACTCGTTGGTGATCGCCGGTAGCGAGATGCGCAGCGCCTGCGGCAGGATGATGAACCAGGTCGCCTTCCAGTAGGACAGGCCGAGCGCGGTCGCCGCTTCGCGCTGGCCCTTCGGCAGCGCCTGCAGGCCGCCGCGCACGGCTTCGGCCATGTAGGCTGCGATGCAGAAGCCGAGGCCGATCACGGCGCGCGCCAGCCGGTCGACGCCGATGCCGGCCGGCATGATGAGCGGCAGCAGCAGCGAGGCCAGGAAGATCACTGCGATGATCGGCACGCCGCGCCAGAACTCGATGAACAGCACCGAGATCAGCTTGACCACCTTCAGCTCGGACTGGCGGCCGAGTGCGAGCAGGATGCCGAGCGGGATCGCGATCAGGCTGGCATAGATCGAGATGAAGACGGTCAGCATCAGCCCGCCCCATTCGCGCGTCTCGATCGCGCGCAAGCCGAAGCCGCCGCCGAGCAGCCAGACGCCGAGCGGCGGCAGGATGACGAGCGCAGCGAGGCCAAGGCCCAGCTTCAGCCGCTTCGGCGCGAGGACGATCGCTGCGCCGGAGAGCGCGAAGGCGAGACCGGCGAGGTTCGGCCGCCAACGTTCCTCGAGCGGGTAGAACCCGTACATGAACTGGCCGAAGCGGGCCTTGATGAAGACCCAGCAGGCGCCGGTGCCGGTGCAGTCATTGCGGGTCTGGCCGCTCCAGGTCGCGTCGATCAGGGCCCAGCGGATGATCGGCACGGCGATCCAGGCGATCAGCGCGGCGAGCAGCAGCGTCACCACGGTGATGGTCGGCGTGCCGAACAGACGCTCGCGCCATCTGGTCGGAAGCGTTGCGGCGGCACTCATCGGGTCACCAGCGCGATACGGGCATTGTACCAGTTCATGAAGGCCGAGACGGCGAGGCCGATGACGAGATAGACCGCGAGCGTCATCGCGATGATCTCGATCGCCTGGCCGGTGTTGTTGAGCGCCGAGCCCATGAACAGGCTGACGACGTCGGGATAGGCGATCGCCGCGCCGAAGGACGAGTTCTTGAGAACGTTGAGGTACTGGTTGGTCATCGGCGGCGTCATCACCCGCAGCGCCTGCGGGATGGTGACGAGGCGCAGCGTCGGGCCGGGGCGCAGGCCGAGCGCGCTCGATGCCTCGATCTGGCCGTGCGGCACCGACTGGATGCCGCCGCGCACGATCTCGGCGATGAAGCCGGCGGTGTAGGTGACCAGCGCCGCGAGCAGCGCGACGAATTCAGGGATGACGACGAAGCCGCCGCGATAATTGAAGCCGCGCAGCACCGGAATGTCCCAGCGCGTCGCCAGCGTCGCCCAGGCGAGCGCGAGGGCGGGGATGAGCAGCAGCAGGACGAGACCGACGCGCAGGATCGGCGCGTCCTTGCCGGTCTCCTCCTTGCGCCGCCTGGCCCAGCGCAGGAAGAGCCAGTGCAGCAGGCAGGAGATCGCGATCGCGATGAAGGCGTATTTGAAAGTCGCGCCGGCATCCGGCAGCGGGATGGTCAGGCCGCGATTGTTGAGGAAGGCGACGCCGAAGACCGAGAGGCTCTCGCGCGGGGCGGGCAAGGCGGCGATGACGCCGAAATACCAGAACAGCACGAAGAACAGCAGCGGGATGTTGCGGACGAACTCGACATAGGCGCCGGCGATGGCCTGGACCAGCCAGATCGAGGAGAGCCGGGCGATGCCGATCAGGAAGCCGAGTGCCGTCGACAGCACCAGCGCGATCACCGTCACCAGCATCGTGTTGGCGACGCCGGCCCAGAACAGCGCGAGGATGTTGTCCGACTGGGTGTAGTTGGTCAGGACGAAGGGCACCTCGATGCCCGAGGTACGCCAGAGGAAGTCGAAGCCCGAGGCGATGCCGGCCTGGACCATGTTCTGCGAGGCGTTGCGGATGAAATAGACCAGCAGCGCCACGAGGCCGATCAGCAGCGCCGCCTGGTAGAAGACGTCGCGGACGCGCTTGTCGTTGATGAAGGCGAAGGCCTTGGCCACGATGCTCGACCTCGCAGGAAACGCTGAGGGCCAGCCGTCATTCCGGCCGGAGCGAAGCGGAGAGCCGGAATCCATGGCAGGACTCCGGCGCTTTACGATGGATTCCGGAACTGCGCCGCTATGCGGCTTGTCCGGAGTGACAGCGGCTCACGCGTCGAGCCGCCGCGCGCTCACTGGAACGGCGGGGTGAAGAGCAGGCCGCCCTTGGTCCAGAGCTGGTTCTGGCCACGCTCAAGCTTCAGCGGCGAGCCCAGGCCGACGGTGCGCTCATAGCTCTCGCCATAGTTCCCGACCTGCTTGATCGCCTTGTACATCCAGTCGTCGGGCAGACCCATCATCGCGCCGAAGCCGCCCTCGGCGCCGAGCAGGCGGCGGACCTCGGTGTTCTTCGAGTTGGCCTTCATCTCGTCAACGTTCTTGGAGGTGACGCCGAGCATCTCGGCGGCGATGGTGCCGTTCAGCACCCAGCGCACGATCAGCTGCCAGCGCTCGTCACCATAGCGGGTGACCGGGCCCTGCGGGTCGTTCGAAATCGGCTTGGTCAGGATGGTGTGGTCATCCGGAACCTTGAGCTTGGCGCGCTGGCCGGCGAGGGCGCCGACGCCGGCGGTGTAGGCGTCGCAGCGGCCGCTGTCATAGGCGGTGATGGCGTCGTCATTCTTCTGGAAATTGGTGATGGTGACCTTGAGGTTGCGCTCGCGGAACCAGTCGGCGGCGTTCTTCTCCTCGGTCGAGCCGGCGGCGACGCAGACCGAAGCGCCGTCGAGCTCCTCGGCCGACTTCACGTTCGCCTTCTTGCGGACGATGAAGGTCTGGCCCTCGTAGAAGTTGATGCCCTGGAAGTTGAGGCCGAGCGTGGCGTTGCGCGAGAAGGTGATGGTCGAGTTGCGCGAGAGCACGTCGACCTGGCCCGACTGCAGGATCGGCCAGCGCTGCTGAACCGAGGTCGGGGTGTACTTCACCTTGGTGGCATCGCCGAGCACGGCGGCGGCGAGGGCGCGGCAATAGTCGACGTCGAGCCCGGTCCACTCGCCCTTGTCGTTGGCGAAGGAGAAGCCGGGCAGGCCGAGATGCACGCCACATTCGAGATGGCCGCGCGCCTTGATCGCATCGAGCGTCGGGCTGGGCGCCAGCTGTTGTGCGGAAGCGGCGAGGGTGCCGGCGGCGAGCAGCGCCGCGGCGAGAGCAAAGGTCTTCATGTCCATTCCCCATCCTGTGGCGCCATGACGCCACGTCTGGGCGACTATGCAACAGCCCGATGGGGAAAGGTAAGGGGGGTGGGGCAGTTTCCTGCCAGCCCCTGACGTGACCGCTGCGACGCTGGCGACCTACCAGCCGCGCTGGGCCTTGATCGCCCGCTTCTGCATGTCCTTCTGCTGACGCCAGTAGTCCTTCTGCGCGTCGAGCTGCATGCGCTGCCAGTCGCGGATGCGGTCCTTGCGCGAGGTTGCGTCGCGATAGTCGTTCCAGTCGTAATGATCGTCATGGACGTCGTCGTCGCCGAGCGCGTCGAAGAACTTGCGCAGGGCCGAGCGGGCGGGCTCCACCGGTAGGGAGGCGGCAGTCTCGGGCAGAGGCGCGAAGGCCGGCGCGGCCGAGGCGGTGGAGCTGATGGCGAGAACGGTGGCGAACGACAGGAGGGCGATGCGGATCGTCATGATGCTGCTCCCTCCCGTCACTGCGCTGCGCGCGCGAAGCTATGCGGCAGCTCGGGACTGAGCCAGCGCATCTGCGTGATCTTGCCGGCGGCGTCGGTCTCGAAGCGCAGGCGGACGAAGGGCTCGCCGCCGGACATCTCGGACGGCGCGACGAAGGCGCCGATTGGCGCCAGCCGCGCCTGGAACAGGTAGGGATCGTCCTTGTTCGGCTCGAGGAGGAGCTGCGCCTCGGTCTTCTCCAGCGTCAGGCTGAGCTTGCCGCCAGTGAGCGCCACGGTGGCGTCGCCGAGGATCGGCGAGGCGTAGCTGCCGGAAAAGCCGGCGGCGAGCGGTGACAGCGGGCCGGGCGCGAAGCCGGCTGCCTCGGCCTGCGCCGCCTCGCGACGGGTCTTCGCAGCGGCGGCCGCGAGCGCGACGTTGTCGACGGCAGGGTTGCCGAGCACGCGGTCGTAGAACCACATCGCCAGCGCGTCCGGCAGGCCGATATTCTCGAGATTGGTCAGGATGACGATGCCGGTCTTGCCGTCGGGCAGGAAACCGGCATGCGCGCCGAAGCCGGAGGTGCCGCCATTATGCCAGATGATCCGGCCGCGCGGCGTCGCGGTCGCGACCCAGCCGACGGCATAGGAGCTGCGCTCGTTCATGGCGACGCGCGGCGTCCAGGTGACGTCGAGATTGTCCTCGGAGACCAGGATCTTGCCCTCGAACTGGCCGCGGCCGAGCTGCAGGCGCAGCCATTTGGCCATGTCGGGGATGTTCGAGTTGAGCGCCCCGGCGGGACCCAGCGCATAGGGGAAGGACGGGTGAAAGGGCACGGCGACCGGCTTGTCGGCGAGGCGATGGCCCTGCGCATGGTTCGGAGCGGCTGTGATCGTCTCCGCCGTGGCGGTGGTCGCGGCCATGCCGAGCGGGAAGAGCAGGCTCTTCTGCAGCGAGTCGAACCAGGACGGTGCGCCGTTGACCTTGGCGACGATCTCGCCACCGACGACATGCGGGATGTTGAGATAGCGGAAATCCGAGCGGAACATCCCCAGCTGCGGCGCGACGCGCAGCGAGCGGATCAGCGTCTGCTTGTCGTAGCCGAGCATGGTGAGCGCGTCGTTGACGTAAGCCGTCAGGCCGGAGCGCTGGGCCGCAAGGTCGAGCACGCGGAAATCGCGGGTGACCCAGGGGTCGGCGAGCTGAAACTCGGGAGTATGGTCGATGACCGGATCGCTCCAGCCGAGGCGGCCGGCATCGACCGCCTGCGCCAGCGTCGTGGCGAGGAAAGCCTTGGTGGTCGAGCCGACCTGGAAGATCGTCTCCGGCGTGACCTGCTCGGGCTTGCCGAGCTCGCGGATGCCGAAGCCCTTGGCGTAGATCAGCTTGTCGTCATGGACGATGCCGATGGCGACGCCCGGCACCGAGAAGGCCTTCATGCCCTCGGCGACCTGCTTCTCGAACTCCGGCAGCAGCGCTTCGATCGAGCCTTGCGTGGGCTGCTGCGCGGTTGCTTTCGATGTGCCCGAGATCGCGGCGAGGCCACAGAGGAGCGCGGCTCCGATGATGCGCTTCATTCACTATCCCCCAAGGCATCGCATAGGCCGGCCGATCATGCCGCCGAAAGCGGTACGCCCGCCGGCGGCGCCACGATCACACGCGATGTTCTGACCGTAGGTAAATGGGATCAGGAGATTGTGACGGGATCGGCGCTTGCACCGCGAGGTTGCTCAGCCGGGCAGGAAGGCGAGCTTTCCGTCGCCCCTGACGGTTTCGATCGCGACGCCATAGAGCGCTGCGAGCAGCTCCGGCGTCAGCAGCTCGCTCGCCTTGCCGCTGGCGAGCGCCCGGCCTTCGCGCAGCAGCAGCGCCCGGTCGGCATAGCGCAACGCCTGGTTGGGATCGTGGGTGGTGAAGAGCACGCCGAGCCCTTCGCCGGTGAGGCGGCGGATCTGGTTCATCACCTTGCCCTGATTGCCGAAATCGAGGCTCGCCGTCGGCTCGTCGAGGATGACGTAACGCGGCTCCTGGGCGAGAGCGCGGGCGATCATGACGAGCTGGCGCTCGCCGCCGGAGATTTCGGTGTAGGGGCGCTGCGCCAGATGCGCGATGCCGAGCCGATCCAGCATCGCGCTCACCACGTCCCAGTCATGGCCAGACGGTGCCGCGAACAGGCTGGAGCGGGCGGTGCGGCCCATCAGCACGACCTCGCTCACCGAGAAGGCGAAGGTGCCGGCATGGACCTGCGGGACATAGGCGAGGGCGCAGGCTCGTTCGCCGATCGAGAGTGCACCCAATGGCCTGCCATCGAGCGTGAGCGTTCCCTCCTTTGCCGGCAGCAGGCCGAGCAGCGTCTTCAGCAGCGTCGTCTTGCCATGGCCGTTGGGGCCGAGCAGCGCCAGGATTTCTCCGCCGGCGAGATCGAGCGCGATGTCGCGGCCGATCTCACGCTCGCGATAGCCATAGGCCAGGGCGCTGGCTTCGAGGCTCACGACCAGCCTCCGCGTGCCGAAGCAAGCAGCCAGATGAAGAAGGGCGTGCCGATCACGGCGGTGAGGATGCCGAGTGGCGTCTCGACCGGGGCGGCGGTCCGCGCCAACGTGTCGATGGCGAGGAGATAGCCGCCGCCTAGCAGCGCCGCCGTCGGCAGCAGCCGGCCGAAATCCGGGCCGACGAGGAAGCGGGCGAGATGCGGCACGACGAGGCCGACCCAGCCGATGATACCGGCCGCCGCGACGCTCGCCGCCGTCACCAGCGTGGCCGCGGCGATGATGGCGATGCGCAAGGGGCCTGTGGCGAGGCCAAGGGCACGCGCTTCCTCCTCCGGCAGCGACATCACGTTCATGCGCCAGCGCAGCGCCAGCAGGATGACGGCGCCGATCAGGACCGGGCCGAGCAGGGGGATGAGGTCGGGCTTGGCCGTGCCGGCGAGGCTGCCGAGCAGCCAGAAGGTCATGGCCGGGAGCTGGTTGTAGGGGTCGGCCCAATACTTCACCAGGCCGATACCGGCACCGAGCAGCGAGCCGACGACGACGCCGGTCAGTACCAGCACGAGCACGGGATCGCCGCGCCTGATCGTCGAGCCGACGGCATAGACGGCGCCGACCGCGACGAGCCCACCCACGAATGCAGCGAGCTGGATTCCGAACAGGCCGAGCGAGAGATAGATGCCGATGACAGCGCCGAGCGCTGCGCCCGAGGAGGCCCCGAGGATGTCGGGCGAGACCAGCGGGTTGCGGAACAGGCCCTGGAAGGCGCAGCCGGCGATGGCAAGCGCGGCCCCGCACAGGATCGCCGCGAGGATGCGCGGGCCGCGGATGTTCCAGACCACGGTCTCGATCTGAGGCGGCAGGCCGGAGGGTTCGCCCGTGACCAGCGACCAGGCGAGGCGGCCGAGATCGCCAGGGGCGACCGGAAAGCGCCCAAGCGCGAAGGCGGCGAGCACGGCGAACGCCAGCAGCACAAGGGCGATCAGATTGCCGCGCAGGGAGGAGGTCATTGCGGGCGCAGCGAAGCAGGCGAGGCGACCTGCAGCAAGAGCATCATCCCCTCACCCCCGCCCCGCCAACACGCGATCGAGCTGTGCCTCGCTTGGCGTCACCTGGTAGAACAGCGTGTGGAAGTCGCGGGCGAGCTTGCGGATGTCCTCGGGGAATTGCGCGGGATAGAGCAGCTTTGCCAGCCACCACAGGCCGATGGCGCGGTTGACCGAGGGCGGGAAATCGACCCAGCCGAAAGGCAGTTTCGGCGAGTGATGGACCCGGCCCTCGCGTACCGCCTTCACGCCGGCCCAATTCGGATCGCTGCGCACGCTCTCGGCAAAGGCAAGGTCGATGGTGACGATCACATCGGGGTTCCAGGCCAGCACCTGCTCGAGCGAGACCTGGGCAAGGCCGCTGCCCTGCTGCTCGGCGGCGGCATTGCGGGCACCGAGGAAGGAGAGGGTCTCGACATTGATCGAGCCGCCGAGCCCGGTCTCAAGCCCGCGCGGGCCTCGGGCATAATAGACGCTCGGGCGCTTCTCGGGTGGGATCGAAGCGATGCGGCCGCGGATCGTCGCGAAACTGTCCTCGCACCAGCGCGCCAGCGTCTCGGCGCGCTCGCTGCGGCCGGTGAGCTGGCCGAGGATGCGATAGCTTGCCGGAGTCTGGTCGAAGCGGCCGTCGAGCAGGGCGTAGGGGATGCCGGTCTGCTGCTGCACGCGCTCGGCGAGCTCGACATAGGTGCGGCCAGTCGAGCCGGAATCGATGATGAGGTCTGGCCTGGCCTGCAACACGGCTTCGAGATTGGCACTGTTGCCGCGGCCGGTGATCCGGCCCACCTCTGGCCGGTCACCGATCCCTGGCAGCAGGAATTCGCGCTCCTCCGGCCGGTTGGCGCGCGGCCAGCCGATCAGCAGGTCGGGCGCCAGCGTGTAGACCAGGATCGCGGCGGGCGGCCCGGCCGGAAAGATGCGCTCGACCTTGCCGGGGACCGGGACCTCGCGGCCGGCGCCGTCGCGGATGGTTGCGGCGCGAGCGAGGCGCGGGGTGGCGATCGTCGCGCCGAGGCCGGCGAGGACGGCGCGGCGATCAGGATGCGGCATGGGACGTTCCCGGTGTGCCGTGCGAATGGCTGCAGCGAAAAGGCTTGATGTCGAGCAGCGGCGTGCCGTCGAGGCAGTCGAGCCCGCGCACGAGCAGGGTGCCTCCTTCGACGCCTTCGAGCTTCACCCGCGACAATGCGATCGGGTTCGGGCGTACCGGCGAGCGCAGCGCAAAGGTGCCGAGCGTGCCGCCGCCGCGCGGCGTCTGCGTCAGCAGATCGCGCCTGGCTTCGTGCATCCAGTACAGCAGATCGAGCTCGCCGAAGGTTTCGATGCCCTTGAGCGCCTGATGCCAATGCGGATCGATCTCGACGCGGCAAATGGGTCCGTCCTGGCTACCCTGACGCGGGCAATCATCGCGCGTCGCGAAGGGCGTGCGGATGCGGCCGATGAAGACGAGGCGGGCATCGCTGCGCTCGGGCAAAGCGGCTTCGGTTTCGCCCGGCCGGGTCGCTTGCCAATCCATGACGGTGCCCTTCCCGCTATCTCGCGCGCGGCAGGCCGGGCGCGACGAAGCCATGCCTTGCCAGAATCACCTGACCCTGCGGCGAGAGGATGTACATGGCGAGCCGGTAGCCGTCCGGCGAGGCCTTGTTCATCACCGTCAGGCCGTAATCGGCACCCACTGCGAGCTGGTCCGGCAGGCGCAGCATCGCGATCCCCGGCTGTTCCTTCGCCAGCGGCTGGGCATTGGTGCAATAGGCCAGGAAGATGTCGGCCTCGCCGCTCGCCAGCTTGTGACCGTAGACGTTGAGACCTTCCGGTGCCGGCAGGCATTCGGGTCCGCCGGTCAGCTTCAAGGCCTTGGCTTCGAGCGCGGCCTTGGCGCCGGGCTTCACCGCCTCCGCCCGCGCAAAGACGGTTAAGGCGTAGTCGCCCGATGGATCGGCTTTCGGCGTCGAGGTGCCGAGCCTGACCTTGGGATCGAGCATCAGATCGAGCAGATTGGCGCTCGTCGCGACCAGTCCCGGCCGCAGGAAAGCGCAGAGCTCGTTGCGGGCGAAGAGCACGGCCGGCCCGGCGAGGCCGGCCCGTGCCAGCGCCTGCGGATGCTCCAGATTGGCCGAGGCGAAGACCTCGCCGGCCTCGCCTCTGGCGAGCCGGTCCCTGAGCAGGCCAGAGGCGCCGAACTGCGCGGAGACGGGAACTCCGGTCTCGCTTTGGAACGTTTCGGCGATGTCGAGCAGGGCGCCGCGCAGGCTGCCAGCGGCGTGCAGGCTCACCGAGGCTGGCGCAGTCAAGATCTCACTTCCCCTCGCGAGGCAGGCCGGGCGCGACGAAGCCGTGCCGCGCCAGGATGCGCTGCCCGTCCGGCGAGAGGATGAACATGGCGAGCCGGTAGGCGTTCGGCGAGGCGCCGTTCATCACCGTCAGCCCATAGTCCGCGCCGACCAGCAGCTTCTCCGGCAGCCGGACCATGCGGATGCCGGGCTGCTCGCGCGCGATCGGGTCGGCATTGGTGCAGTAGCCGAGGAAGAGGTCGGCCGCGCCGGTCGCCAGCAGATGGCCGGTGCCGTTGCGATCGGGCGGGGTCGGGGCGCTGTTGGGGCCGCCGACGAGCTGCAGCGCCTTGGCCTCCAGCGCCGCCTTCGCACCGGCTTTGAGCTTTTCGGCCTTGGCGAAGACCTGCCAGGCATAATCGCCGGACGGGTCGGCCCTCGGCGTCGAGGTGCCGAGCTTGAGCTTCGGATCGAGCATCTGCGCGAGCAGCGTGTTGCTGGTCACGTCGAGCCCTGGACGGGCGAAGGCGCAGGTCTCGTTGCGCACGAAGAGCACGACCGGGCCGGACTTGCCGTCCTTCGCCAGCGCGAGCGGGTGATCCATGTTGGCAGAGGCGAAGACCTCCGCCGGCTCGCCCTTGGCAAGAGCCTCGCGCAGCAGGCCGGAGGGGCGGAAGCTGGTCGTGACCGGAATGCGCGCCGAGGCTTCGAAGGCCCTGGAGACCTCGGTCAGCGCGTTCTTCAGGCTGCCGGCGGCATGGAGCAGCACCGGTTTTTCGGCCTGTTGCGCCGGGACGAGCGCCGGCCACAGGCTGACGAGGGCGGCGAGTGCGAGCCTGCGCATCGGCTCAGGCTCCCGCCTGGCCGGCGTTCGGGAAGAAGAGCTGCTGGCCGTCGATCTTGTAGTCGGCGATCGCCTTCTGGCCTTCCGGGCTGGTCAGCCAGTTGGCGAAGAGCTTGCCGTCGGCGACCTTCACATGCGGGTGCTTGGCCGGGTTCACCGACATCACGCCGTACTGATTGAACAGGCGCTGGTCGCCCTCGACCGAGATGACGAGATCGCCGCGGTTCTTGAACGAGATCCAGGTGGCGCGGTCGGAGAGGACATAGGCGCCCATGGCGCCGGAGGTGTTGAGCGCCGCGCCCATGCCCTGGCCGATCTCGCGATACCAGGGCCCCTTCTGCGCGGCGATGTCGACGCCCGCGACCTTCCAGAGATTGAGCTCGGCGGCATGGGTGCCGGACTTGTCGCCGCGCGAGACGAAGGGCGCGGCCTTCTCCTGGATCTTCTTCAACGCGGCGACGATGTCCTTGGTCCCGGCGACGCCGGCCGGATCGCTCTTGGGGCCGATCAGGACGAAGTCGTTGTACATCACCGGGCGGCGCTCGGTCGAAAAGCCCTCCTCGACGAATTTCAGCTCCTGCGCCCTGGCGTGGACGAAGACGACGTCGGCATCGCCGCGGCGGGCGGTGTCGAGAGCCTGGCCGGTGCCCTGCGAGATGACGCGGACCTCGATGCCGGTCTTGGCCTTGAACAGCGGCAGGATGTGGTTGAACAGGCCAGAATCCTGGGTCGAGGTGGTCGAGGCCACGGTGATGAAGCGCTCGCCGGCCGGAGCCTGAGCAAGCGCGACGCCGGCCAGGCCGAGGAACAGGCCGGCGGCGAGGAGAGAGCGGCGGGGCAAGGCGGTCATCGGGCGTTTCTCCTGTCGTTGGTCTTTGTGGTTCACCAGAGCAGTTCGCCGGCGAGGAAGGCGCGCGCCTCAGCCGAGTGCGGGCCGGCGAAGAAGTCCCGTGCAAGCGCGTCCTCGACCAGTCGGCCGCGATGCAGGAAGAGCACGCGGTCGGCGAGACGGCGGGCCTGGCCGAGATCATGGGTCGACATCATCACGGTGATGCCCTCGGCGACGAGGCCGGAGAGCAGGTCCTCGATCTGGCGCGTCGCTGCAGGGTCGAGCTGCGAGGTCGGCTCGTCCAAGAAGAGTAGTTCGGGCCTTAGCGCCCAGGCGCGGGCGATGGCGAGGCGCTGCTGCTCGCCGCCGGAAAGCAGGCGAGCCGGCTGGCTGGCGCGTCCGGTGAGGCCGAAGCGGTCAAGCGCCTGTGCGGCGCGGGCCTTTCGCTCGGTGCTATTGGCACCGGCGGCGGCGAGGGCATGGGTGATGTTGGCCTCGACCGAGCGGCGCAGCATGATCGGCTTCTGGAAGACCATGGCGTGGCGCTTGGACCGGCCCTCGGTTCCTGCGGCCCAGCGCACCGCGCCGCGGCTCGGCGTCAGCAGGCCATGGCAGAGGCGAAGGGTCAGCGACTTGCCGGCGCCGTTCGGTCCGAGCAGCACGGTGAGCCCACCCGCTGGAATGATGAAGCTGTTGGGCTCGACCAAGAGCTTGCCGTCGCCGGAGAAGGCGGCGGCCTCGACTGTGAGCGGTAGGATCGAGGTTACGCTCAGCATGATCGCTCAACCCGCATAGCGCGCGCCGATGCGGCTGGCGCCGAAGGCGATGGCGTTGATGGCGAGCGTCAGCGAGAGCAGGACGAGGCCGAGGCCGAGCGCCAGCGGCAGGTCACCCTTGGAGGTCTCCAGCGTAATCGCCGTCGTCATGGTGCGGGTGTAGCCGGCGATGTTGCCGCCGACGATCAGGACGGCGCCGACCTCGGCGCTGGCCCGGCCGAAGCCGGCGAGCAGCGCCGTTGCCAGCGCGAAACGCCCGTCGAAGAGCAGGGTCGGGATGGCGCGCAGGCCCTCCAGGCCGACCGAGCGCAAATGGTCGCGATATTCGCTCCATAGATCCTCGATCACCTGCCGGGTCAGCGCGATCACGATCGGCAGCACCAGGATCACCTGTGCGATGATCATCGCGGTCGGCGTGAACAAGAGGCCGAGCGGTCCGAGCGGGCCGGAGCGCGAGAGCAGAAGGAAGACGGCAAGGCCTGCGACGACCGGCGGCAGGCCCATCAGCGCGTTCAGGCAGACGATGATGGCGGAGCGGCCCGGGAACCGCGCCAGTGCCAGCGCCGCGCCGAGCGGCAGGCCGATCAGTGCCGCGATCAACACAGCGGTGAGCGTCACGCGCAGCGACAGGAAGACGATACCGAGGAAGCCGGGGTCGAGCCCGACCACCAGCGCAAAGGCCGCCTGAAAGATCGCGCCGACGTCCAAAGCCTGCTCCCGCGCGCTCGCCTTGAGATTGCAAGCATTTGCAATTGGTAGAGTTCAATGCGACCAAATGCCAATGTCGTAACCAGCGCAGGCATGTGCAGGCTGATGCAGGATCAGGTCTGGCTTACCACCGAGGAAGCGGCCTCCTATCTGCGCCTCAAGGAGCGCAAGCTCTACGAACTGGTCGGGCAAGGCGCGGTGCCTTGCACCAAGGTCTCCGGCAAATGGCTGTTCCCGCGCGGCGGCCTCGACCGCTGGCTCGAGGCCGGGTTGTCGCGCCCGGCCGGGTTCGACGCGGTCCCGCCACCGCCGATCGTCGGTGGCAGCCAGGATTCGCTGCTGGAGCTCGCGATCCGCGAATCCGGCTGTGGGCTGGCGCTACTGGCCGAGGGGTCGCAGGCCGGGCTCGACCGGCTGGTACGTAACGAGGTCGCCATCGCCGCATTGCATCTGCACGCGATGCCGGATGATGACGCCGCCAACCTCGCGGCGATCCGCGCCGAACCTTCCCTGCACGATGCGGTGGTGATCAACTTCGCCCGGCGCGAGCAGGGGCTGCTGATCGCACCCGACAATCCGCTCGGGATCGACGGGCTCGGCGCGGCGATCGCCAAGGGCGCCCGCTTCGCCCAGCGCCAGCGCGGTGCCGGGGCGCAATTGCTTCTGCTCAGCCTGCTGGAGTGCGCCGGGGTTCCCTCTGATCGGATGATCCTCGCCGACGGCGTCTGCGCCACCGGCCAGGATCTGGCGCTGGCGATCCGCTCTGGACGGGCCGATTGCGGCATCGCCGCGCGCGCCATCGCCATGGCCTTCGGCCTCGCCTTCCTGCCGCTGGTCTGGGAGCACGTCGATCTGGTGATGCGCCGGCGGAGCTATTTCGAGCCGACGACGCAGAAGCTGCTCGCCTGGATGCACGGTGCCGACATGGCGGTGCGAGCAAGGGAGTTCGGTGGCTATGACCTCTCGATCAGTGGGAGCGTGCGGCTGAACCGCTAAGCGGACGCTTGCGAAACAAGCTTGCAAATGCGGCGGGCAATTGCAGCGCCTGTTGCGCTCGCGTCGACATAGTCTTCCGGCGGAGTGAAGCAGGCGAGGACAGCCCGTGACGATCGATCTCGACAAGCTCGTGCAGGAGATGACCGGCTGGCGACGTGACCTGCACGCCCATCCGGAGTTCGGCTTCGAGGAGACGCGCACCAGCGCCTTCGTCGCGGCCAAGCTGCGCGAGTTCGGCCTCGACGATGTCGCGGAGGGTGTCGGCGGCACCGGCGTGGTCGGCACGCTGACGCGCGGCAGCGGCAACCGGGCGATCGCGCTGCGGGCCGATATGGATGCGCTGCGCATCCCCGAGCAAAGCGAGTTTTCCCACCGCTCCGGCAATCCCGGCGTCATGCATGCCTGCGGCCATGATGGGCATACCGCCATGCTGCTCGGCGCGGCGAAGCTGCTGGCGGAGGAGGGCGGTTTCGACGGCACCGTGCGCTTCGTCTTCCAGCCGGCCGAGGAATGGGGGCGCGGCGCGCTCGCCATGCTCGATGACGGGCTGATGGAGCGCTTTCCGTTCGAGGAGATCTACGGGCTGCACAATGCGCCGAAGCTGCCGGTCGGCAAGTTCCAGACCCGGACCGGCCCGATCATGTCGGCGGAGGACAATTTCGAGATCGTCCTCACCGGCGTCGGCGGCCATGCCGCCCGCCCCCATGTCGGCAACGAGACGCTGGTCGCCGCTTGCGCTTTGGTCACGAGCCTGCAGACCATCGTCTCGCGCCGCCTCAGCCCGGCTGACATCGCCGTGGTCTCGGTGACCGAGCTGATCACCGACGGCACCCGCAACGCCCTGCCGGGACAGGCGCGCATCCTCGGCGATGCCCGCAGCTTCCACCCCGAGGTCAGCGCCGATATCGAGGCGCAGATGCGCGTGATCAGCGAAGGCATCGCGCGCGCCTACAATGTCGAGCAGTCGGTGAGCTACACGCGCGAATTCGTGCCGCTGCTTAACCAGCCGGCCCAAACCGAGGCGGCACTGGAGGCGGCGCGGAACGTGCTCGGGCCTGAGAATGTCTCGGTGGTGTCGGAGCCCTTCACCGGCTCGGAGGATTTTGCCCGCTTCCTCGCTCATGTGCCGGGCTGCTTCTCCTTCGTCGGCAATGGCGACAGCGCTCCGCTGCACAACCCACGCTACGACTTTGACGACGAAGGGCTGATCCACGGCGCACGCTTCCACACCGAGATCGTCAGGCGGCGTCTGGCTGTGGCGTGATGGCGAACCTCGCAGTTGAAGGACTCGTCGATATGCGCACGCGACCGGCCGTTACCAGCGATGCGGAAGCGATGAGCGCGGTCCTACGCGCCATCATCGTCGCGTATGGGCGGGAGCGTCCCAGTGATCCCGACTTTGTTCTCGCGACTTATATCGCCCATCCCGACCGCATCGCCTGCACGGTCGCGCTCGATGATGCCGGGACAGTCCTCGGTTTTCAGTCCCTGCGCCGGGCGCGGCTTGGCGATCCCTATGGAACGCCGGATGGCTGGGGGAGCATCGGGACGCATGTCTCGCCGCATGCGGGCCGGAAGGGTGTCGGAACGGCGCTGTTCGCGGTCACGCAGCAGGCTGCTTCGGAGGCGGGCATCGGCCGGATCGATGCTGCTATCCGCGACGACAACCCGCTAGGCCTTGCCTATTATGAGGCGCGAGGCTTCCGGACCCACAGGACCGAGAACGGGGTGGTCCACAAGGTCTACACGGTGTCAGAGGGCTGACGAGCGGCCCTCATATCTTCGCCAAGCGCAGACCTTGTGCACATATTCCCGGTTGCGCTCGGCCTCGCCGAAGGGTGCGACCGGCCAGAGCCAGCTTTCGTCCTCCTGTGGCAGGCCGACGCCGTACATCAGATCGAGCCGATCATGGATCGCTCCGCCGCGGTCGCGCTCGATCATCTCGACATCGCTGATCAGGCAGACACGGCCCTTGAAGCGGGCGAGGTCGTCGAGATGCCAGGTGATGCAGCGGGCCGGCAGATTGTCGGGCAGGGCAGCGGCGCGGGCGGGGTTGTCCTCGAGCCAGTCGGCGACCGGCCAGGCGAGTTGCGAGAGCAAATTGGCCGAGATGACGAGGTCGATCCTGTCGTCGTTGGCGAGGTCCGCCAGCGGGTCCTGCCGGCCCTCCGCTTCGCCGGTGAGCCAGGCCATCGCGCCGGTGAGGTCGCGGCTGAGGAGGCTGACCTTGCCCTGCCGCCAGAGCTTCAGGCGCAGCAGCGGCAGATGAACGATATCGACGAGCACGACCTCCTCGAAGCTGGCGCAGAGCGCGTCCAGCGGGATGTCGCGCGCAGGGCCGGAGCCGAGCACCACGACCTTGCGGCGGCGTGGCAGGGAGGCTGCGACCTCGGCGATGATGGCGCGGCAGCGGGCCTGATGCGGCTCCCAGGCCTTGCGCTGGCGCCGGCCGCGCGACCATAGTGCGATCCCTTCCCGCAGCAGGCCGAACCGGCGCGCCAGCGGCGCAGCCGGCGTCAGGGCTTGCAGTGCCAGCTCGGCGAGCATCAGGGCATGATGCCGGAAAGGGGATGCCGGTTTTCGGACGACATCATGCCCCCTGCAATCAGCCGAGCGCGCCGCGCCCTGCGACCGGCCAGACCGCCTCGACATGAGCGTCCGGGCCACCCAGGCCGCGCACGCAGACATACCAGTCGTGCAGGTTGACGGTCGGGTCGCAATGGCCGGGCACGAGCAGGACGCGCTCGCCGCGATGCGGCACGGCGACGGGATCGCCGGTCAGGATGCCGTGTTCGTCGGAGGGCTTGGTGTAGACTACGCCGTCGCGCTGCCAGGGCACCGGCATGCCTGAATCGACCGCTGCGGTCTTGTGGCCGGCATCGACGATGGCGCGGTCCGGCACCGGCTTGCTCATCACCCCGGCGAGCACGAACAACGCGTGCTGGAAGGTGTTGAAGGTCGAGCCGTCGGCCATGCGGTTACGGGCATAGTCGGCGTCCATGAAGATGTAGGAGCCGCATTGCAATTCGTTCCAGACGCCGGAGCGGCTCTCCAGCTCGAAGGTTCCGGTACCGGCGCCGCCGACGGTGTCGCAAGCGAGACCGGCCTGGGCGAGGCGCTCGATCACATTGCGGGTGAGCAGGCCGGCGCGCTCGATCGCCTCGCTGCGCTCGTCGACCGAGCGCATGTGCTGGGCCGAGCCGTGATAGGCCTGCACGCCGCGGAAGCGCAGCGTGTTGCTACGCGCCACTGCCTCGGCGAGCCTGACCGCAGCCTCGCCCGGAGCGACGCCGCAGCGGCGCCCGCCGATGTCGAGCTCGACCAGCACGTCGAGGACGACGTCGTTGCGCGCTGCCGCCTCGGCCGCCTCGCGCACCCCCTCGATATGGTCGACGCAGAGCCCGATTCGGGCCTCGCGGGCGAGCTTGGCCAGCCGGTCGAGCTTGGCGGCGCCGGCGATCTCATTGGTGACGAGCACATCGGTGACGCCGCCGGCGACCAGGACCTCCGCCTCGCCGACCTTCTGGCAGCATTGCCCGACCGCACCATGGGCGATCTGGCGCAGGGCGATCTCCGGGCTCTTATGCGTCTTGGCATGGGGGCGCAGGCGTACGCCCGTCGCCTCGGCGAAAGCCGCCATGGTGACGAGATTCCGCTCGAAGGCGTCGAGATCGATGATCAAGGCGGGCGTATCGATCTCGGCGAAGGACTGTCCGGGCCGGGCCGGCGGGGAAAGGGGCATGTGCTCTCGAATCTGGTGAATCAACTCATGGCCATCGGACGTCAGCTTCGTGTCCGGAGCAAGACCGGCAGTGGCGCTTGCATGGCGGCCATGTTAGGCCGCGCGCCATGAAGATCGGCCGCGTCACCGACGACACCTTTGCGCTCTTTGCCCGAGTCTGGCGCGAGCGCGGGCGGCACTACACGCCGCAACTCCTCGCCATCCTCGGTCTCGTCGTGGTCATCGCGGCGACGACGAGCTTCTATCCGCTGCTGATCAAGGCGGCCTTCGACGCCTTCGCCGACCCGATCGGGGCCGAGGCGACTGGCTTCGTGCGCCGCATGGAGCGGCTGGTGTCGAAGTCGATTGATTTCGAGATCGGCGTCGTCAACGCCGTCGCCGTCGTCGTGGTGATCGTCACCGCGATCAAGGGCTTCTCGCTGCTGACGCAGACGGTGATGACCAACAGCGTCGTCAGCCGGATCGAGGCCGACATGCAGAGCGCGCTCTACGACCATCTGATCGATGCCGACCTGGCGCAGCTTCAGAGGGAAAACCCGGCCTCGCTCACGCAGCGCTTCACCACCGACTTCACCTTCGTCAAGGAGGCGCTGACCCGGCTGGTCAACATCGCGGTCCGCGACGTGATGACGGCGATAGCGCTGGTCGGCGCCATGCTCTGGATCGACTGGAAGATGACCGCGGTCGTGCTACTGATCGCGCCGATCGTCGCCAGGCCGATCGGCCGGATCGGCAAGAAGCTGCGCCGTATGGCGGCCTCGCAGCAGGAGCAGACCGGACTCATGGCGAGCCTGGTCACCGAGAGCCTGCAGGGCGCGCGCGTCGCCAAGACCGATTCGCTCGAGCCTTATCTGAAGGAACGCGCGGCCGGGGCCTTCGAGACGATCCGGGCGTTGAAGATGAAGGCGGCCAATGCCCGCGGCCGGCTCGATCCGTTGCTCGAGGTCGCCGGCGGGCTCGCGGTCGCCGGCGTGCTTTCGGCGATCGGCGTGCGCATCACCTCGGGCAGTTCCACCGTCGGCGACTTCACCGGCTATGTCTCGGCGCTGCTGCTGGCGGCCCAGCCGATGCGCTCGCTCGGCAATCTCAACGCCATCGTCCAGGAGGCCGGCGCCTCGCTGAAGCGCTATTACGCGCTGATCGACGAGAAGTCGCTGATCACCGAGCGCCCGGATGCCAGGCCGCTGGCGGTGAATGGTGGGGAGGTCGCCTTCCGCGACCTGCGTTTCCGCTATCGCGACGACCAGCGCGGGCTCGAAGGCATCGATCTCGTCGCGGAGGCCGGCAAGACCACGGCGCTGGTCGGCCGTTCCGGCTCGGGCAAGTCGACCATGCTGGCGCTGGTGCCGCGGCTCTATGATCCGACCGAGGGCCGGGTCGAGATCGACGGGCAGGACATCAGCGACGTGACCCTGCGCAGCCTGCGCGGCCAGATCGGCGTGGTCAGCCAGGATGTCGTGCTGTTCGACGACACGGTGCGCGCCAATATCGGCTTCGGCCGTCCGGGTGCGAGCGAGGCGGACATCGTCGCTGCGGCCAGGGCGGCGGCGGCGCACGACTTTATCATGGCGATGCCCGACGGCTATGACACGAAGGTCGGCGAGCGCGGCTCGCGGCTTTCGGGGGGCGAACGCCAGCGCCTCGCCATTGCCCGCGCCATCCTCAAGGATGCGCCGATCCTGCTGCTCGACGAGGCGACCAGCGCACTCGACACCCAGTCGGAACGATTGGTGCAGGAGGCGCTGGCGGAGCTGATGAAGGGCCGGACGACGCTGGTCATCGCGCACCGGTTGTCGACCGTGCGCGAGGCCGACCAGATCGTCGTGCTCGACGAGGGCAAGGTGGTTGAGACCGGCGACCATGACGGGTTGATCGCGCGCGACGGCGCCTATGCACGACTCTATAGGCTGCAATTCGCGGAGGGTTGAAGCTATTCGCCTGGAGACCGAACGCCTCGTCCTCGACCTGCACGGCGTCGAGCATTTCGAGCCGCTCTCCTTGATGTGGGGCGATGCGGCGGTGGTGCACCATATCGGCCAGCCCTCGACGCCTCAGGACGCCTGGATGCGGCTGCTGCGCTATCGCGGGCTCTGGCCGCTGCTCGGCTACGGCTATTGGGCGCTGACCGAGAAAGCGAGCGGTCGCTTCGTCGGCGATCTCGGCTTCGCTGATTTCCACCGGGCGATCGAGCCGTCGATCCGCGGCATCCCCGAAGCCGGCTGGGTGTTGGCGGGCTGGGCGCACAGGCAGGGGTTCGCGAGCGAGGCGCTCACCGCCGCGCTCGGTTGGCTCGACGGGCAAGGCGCGCATGACAGCTCGGTCTGCCTGATCGCGCCGGAAAACCAGCCTTCACTGCGGTTGGCGCGCCGCTTCGGCTTCCGGGACGAGCGCATCGTCAGCTTCTCCGGGCATGACACGCTGCTGCTGCGGCGGGCGCGGCCGGCATAGCGCCAAGCTGGCGTGTCGGCGCTGCCGCAAGCATGCCGGGCATGCGCGCGTGGCGGGCAGCTGCTGACAGGAGCTGCCACATTCTGTTGGCAGTGTTCCGGCTTAAAAAATTGAAAGAGTCTCTGCCGTGACGACCCCGACGAACGCCGCCGCGCCGGCGCGTAAGGCCACCCGCTGCGAATGGCTGGGCCTGATCGCGATCGCCTTCCCCTGCATGATCTATTCGATGGACCTGACGGTGCTGAACCTGGCGGTCCCGACATTGACGCGCGAACTCAAGCCGACAGCGGGCGAACTGCTCTGGATCATCGACATCTACGGCTTCATGGTCGCCGGCTTCCTGATGACCATGGGCACGCTCGGCGACCGGATCGGCCGGCGCAAGCTCCTGCTGATCGGCGCGGCCGCCTTCGGCCTGGCCTCGACCGTCGCTGCCTTCTCGAGCAGTACCGAGATGCTGATCATGACGCGGGCGCTGCTTGGCATCGCCGGGGCGACGCTGGCGCCCTCGACGCTCTCGCTGATCGCGGTGATGTTCGAGGACGAGACCGAGCGCACCTTCGCGATCTCGATGTGGATCGCCAGCTTCTCGGCAGGGGCTGTGATCGGCCCGCTGATCGGTGGTGCGCTGATCGAGTATTTCTGGTGGGGCTCGGTCTTCCTGATCGCAGTGCCGCCGATGCTCATCCTGCTGGTGATCGGGCCGATCCTGCTGCCGGAATACAAGGCGCCGCAGGCAGGGCGGCTTGATCTGCCGAGCGCTCTGCTCTCGCTGGCGGCGATCCTGCCGGTGATCTACGGGATCAAGCACTGGGCCGAGTTCGGACTCTCGGCCTATGCCGCCGGCTGCATCGTCGCCGGGCTGGTGTTCGGCCTGGTGTTCGCGCGTCGGCAGACGCGCCTTGCCGATCCGATGGTCGATCTCACCTTGTTCGGGATTGCCGCCTTCCGCGCGGCGCTGGCGATCAACCTCGCCGGCATCATGGTGATGTTCGGCAGCTTCATCTTCATGGCGCAGTATCTGCAGCTGGTCGCCGGGCTGACGCCGCTGGAAGCCGGCATCTGGTCGCTGCCTTCTGCAGTCGCCTTCACGCTCGCCTCCTTCGCGGTGACGCCGCTGTCCGTGCGCTTCAAGCCCGCGACGCTGATGGCCGGCGGCATGGTGCTCTCCGGCCTTGGTTTCGCCTGGCTTGCCTTCGCTCCGAACCTCGTCCCGATCGTCGCCTCGTCGATCCTGTTCTCGATCGGCTTCACACCGGTGATCGCGCTGACGACCGGGATCGTGGTCGGCTCGGCGCCGCAGGAGCGGGCAGGAGCAGCCTCGGCCATGTCCGAGACCAGTATCGAATTGGGCGGCGCGCTCGGCGTCGCGGTGTTCGGCAGCCTCGGGGCGGCGCTCTATCGCCAGAGCATGGCGGGGCTTTCGGTCGCGGGCGTCGACAGCGCGACGCTGGCGCCGGCGCGCTCGACGCTAGGCGGGGCGCTCGCCGCGGCCGAGCGGCTGACGCACGAGCAGTCGGCACATCTGCTCCAGGCGGCGCGTGAGGCCTTCATGACCGGCTTCCATGCGGTCGCGCTGATCGCGATCGCCGGCATGGTCTTCTGCATCGCCGTGGCGCTGACGACCTTGCGCGATGCAAAGCCGTCGGCGGCGCATTGAAGAGCGTCATTCTCGGGCTTGGCCCGAGAATTTCCTGACGAGAAGGCGCTGACTAGCACCTCTTCCGGCCTGAGATGCTCGGGGCAAGCCCGGGCTTGACGCGCAGGATCAGGGCTCGCGCTGCAGCGCCTCGGCGGCCGCCGGGAAGCCGCGGAAGGAAAGTGGCAGCGTGACCTCGCGCTTGCCGGCGTCGAGATAGCGCATCTGGCCGGCCTCGCTGAAGCCGCGCCAGCGCTTGAAGACGTCGTCGCTCAGTGTCGCCTCGGCGAAGCAGCCACCGGGCAGGCAGCGCTGGAAGACGGCGAGCGCCTCGTCCTTCTCGGCAACGACCACGCGCACGCTGGCCTTGTCGCCGAGCGCAAGGTTCGGCGGCACCTGGATCACCAGCTTGATCGGCTCGCTCTTGACCGGGCGGCCGATGGCAACCAGCGCGATCGGGCCGCGTTGGCCCTGCTGTTCCAGGGTCTGGACGATCTCGCAGACGCGGGCTGCAACGCTCTGCTGGCAGCGCAGGATCCAGTCGCCATAGGTCGCGGTGGTATTGTCGGGCTGGGAGACGGCGCCGGGCGTCGGAGTCGCCTGCGCCTGGACCGGGCGCGGCTGGGCGGGGCGTTGCGCCGGCGCCTGGGCAAAAGCCGTTCCTGCCAGGAGAGTGGCGGAGAAGGCGAGGGCAGTCTGTCGTCTCAGCATGGCTGGAATGGTCCAAAGCGGGCAATCGCCGACTTCAAGACCAGGAGTGACCGCCGCGCAAGTCGAAGTTGTGAACGGCTGTCAAGGATGCCAGCCGCTCTCCTCTGCCGGAGCCTCGTCCTTGACCTCCTGGGCGCGCGCTTCCTCGACCACCGCGAAGACCGCGCGCAGCGCCGCTTCGACGCCTTCGCCCGAGGCGGCCGACAGGGCGATCGGCGTGCGGCCGCTGGCGCGCTTCAGGCGGGCGAGCTGTTCCTTGCGTGCCTCCGGCGTCAGCGCGTCGACCTTGGAGAGCGCGACGATCTCCGGCTTCTCGTCGAGGTCGGCGCCATAGGCGGCAAGCTCCTTGCGCACCGTCTTGTAGGCTTTGCCGGCATGCTCGGTTGCGCCCTCGACGAGGTGCAGCAGCACGCGGCAGCGCTCGATATGGCCGAGGAAGCGGTCGCCGAGGCCATGGCCCTCATGCGCGCCCTCGATCAGGCCAGGAATATCGGCGAGCACCATCTCGCGTGCGTCGACGCGGACGACGCCGAGGCCGGGATGCAGCGTGGTGAAGGGATAATCGGCGATCTTCGGCTTGGCCGCCGTCACCGTGGCGAGGAAGGTCGATTTGCCGGCATTGGGCAGGCCGACGAGGCCGGCATCGGCGATCAGCTTGAGCCGCATCCAGACCCAGCGCTCCTCGCCCGGCAGGCCGGGATTGGCATGGCGCGGCGCCTGGTTGGTCGAGGTCTTGAAATAGGCGTTGCCGAAGCCGCCATTGCCGCCCTTGCACAGGACGAAGCGCTGGCCGGGCTCGGTCAGGTCCGCGATCAGCGTCTCGCCGTCCTCGTCGAGGATCTCGGTGCCCGGGGGGACCTTCAGGACAATCGCCGGGCCATTGGCGCCATGGCGGTCCTTGCCCATGCCGTGCTCGCCGATCCTGGCCTTGAAGTGCTGCTGGAAGCGGAAGTCGATCAGCGTGTTCAGGCCCTGGACGCATTCGACCACGACGTCGCCGCCGCGCCCACCATCGCCGCCATTGGGTCCGCCGAATTCGATGAATTTTTCGCGCCGGAATGAGACGCAGCCGGCGCCGCCGTCTCCGGCCTTCACGTAGATCTTGGCTTGGTCGAGGAATTTCATGGAGGAGTAGGTAGTCGCATGAGCGCAGGAGAGCAATGCGTCGCGACGCTTCTCCGGTCCGACTGCGTCGCTCTTTTCCGAAATTATGTTGCAGTGCAGCAACGAATGCCCATCTCGGACGTTGTCACCCGCCAGCGCCACTCCGGCGGCTGACGACACAAGGGCCATGACGATGCGAAAGCTCTCCGACACAATCGCCCGCCTATCGGCCTACCGCACCCAGCTGGGGGGCGGGGCGAGTATCGATGCGTCTGGCCGCCTCGGCACCTTGCCGGAGTTCGGCAGCAATCCCGGCGCTCTGCTCGCCCGGACCTATCTTCCGCCCGGGCTTCCTGCCGGCGCGCCTCTCGTCGTGGTGCTGCATGGCTGCACCCAGACCGCTTCCGGCTACGATCTTGGCTCCGGCTGGTCGACACTGGCCGATCGCGACGGCTTTGCGCTGCTGTTTCCCGAGCAGCAGCGCGCCAACAACGCCAATCTCTGCTTCAACTGGTTCGAGCCGGGCGATACGCAGCGCGGCAAGGGCGAGGCGCGGTCGATCAGTCAGATGATCGAAGCCATGATCGCACGCCATGGCCTCGATCGGGACCGCGTCTTCATCACCGGACTATCAGCTGGCGGGGCCATGGCCGGCGTCATGCTCGCGACCTATCCCGAGCTCCTCGCCGGTGGCGCGATCATTGCGGGTCTGCCCTATGGCGTCGCGGCCACCATTCCCGAAGCCTTCGACCGCATGCGGGCCCATGGACTGCCTGGGGAGAAAAGGCTGCAGGATCTGGTGCGCTCCGCTTCGCAGCATGATGGACCCTGGCCGACAATTTCGATCTGGCAGGGCAGCGCCGACCGCACCGTCGCCCCTGCCAATGCCGCAGCGCTCATCGCGCAATGGCGCGGCGTCCACGACCTGCCTGCCGAGCCGTCTGCGAGCGAAACGGTCGACGGCCAGAGGCGCCGGGTCTGGCGTGACGCCGATGGCCGCAACCTGATCGAGGAGTACAGCATTGCCGGAATGGGCCATGGTACGCCGATTGCCGGCGACGGAATCGGCCGACCGGGGCCGTATATGCTGGCCGCCGGCATTTCCTCGACACAGCGGATCGCCCGGTTCTGGGGGCTGGCGGCCGGTGAGGCAGAGAAGGCCAAACCGGACGCGAAAACGCCGGCCGCTCCGCTCCCGGTGCAAGAGCCTGCCACGGCCGCCGGCCCGGCGCAGCCGGAGCCTGAACCGCGCGTGACCGATCGGTCGGCTACGCCGCCTGCAGCCACTGGCGTGCGCAAGATCATCGAGGATGCGCTGCGTTCGGCCGGGCTGATGCGGTGAAGAAGGATTTCGACCCCGCCCGGGAGGGCGGGGCCGAGGGCTTCAAGCGAGGCAGGGCTCTTCGCTGCGGCTGTCGGCCTGCTGCTGCTGTTCATCCGCCGGAAGCGGCGTCCAGCCGGAGGCGCTCCAGCTCTTCAGCGCCGCCCAGGTCGAGCGGTCGAGCCGGAACTGCTCGCAGGGGAACAGGCCGCCACGTGCCGGCAGCGACTTCAGGAAGGAACCCTCCTGCCGGAAGCCGCTCTTCTCCAGCACCCGGCGCGAGGCCGGGTTGATGACGCGGGTGTCGGCCTCGACCGCATCGATCTCGACCAGCGAGAACATCGTGTCGATCAGCGCCTGCACCGCTTCGGTGGCATAGCCCTTGTTCCAGTGCGGCGTGCCGAGCCAGTAGCCGATGAACGGCCGTCCGGTCGCCTGCTTGTGCGCGCCGATCATGCCGATCAGCTCGTTGGGCTTCTCGCGCGGGGTGATCGCCAGGACGAGATGCTCGCCGAGGGCATTGCCCTTGCGCGTCGCGAAGACGAAGGGGTCGACCGCCTGGGTCGGATAGGGATGCGGAATCGAGGCGGTCATCTCGGCCACGGCCTTCTCGCCAGCAAGGCGCAGGATGGCGGTGGCGTCGGCAATCCGCGGCCAGCGCAGCCACAGCCGCCTGGTCTCGAGCCGGAAGACGTCGTCTCTCGTCAATTCGGGGAACATCGGGTCTCTCCGTCGGCGCAAACGAAAGGGGGAGATGGGCTTTGGTCCCATCTCCCCCTCGCTGACCTTCGGGAAACCCGCTTTCGGGCTTTTATTCCCTTGATCCGTCCGGTTCGATGGAACCGGCGGATCGAGAACATTCCCTATCCGCCGTTTATTCTGCGGCCTCTTGGGCCGGGACTACGTTCACGAAAGCTCGGCCGAGCTTCGTCGTGAATCGGACGCGACCGTTCGACGTGGCAAAGAGCGTATGGTCTTTGCCCATGCCGACGTTCACGCCGGCGTGCCATTTGGTGCCGCGCTGACGAATGATGATGTTGCCGGCCACGACCGCCTGGTCGCCGAAACGCTTCACGCCGAGGCGCTTGCTTTCGGAGTCGCGACCATTGCGGGACGAGCCGCCTGCCTTTTTGTGAGCCATAACGCCCTACCTCAAAAACTCTTCAGTCGATGTAACCCGAATCGGCGGCAAAAGCCACCCCGACCGGGCGTGAAGCTGCGCGGTGCCTGTCAGCGCCGATCAGTAGTCCTCGCCGGAAGCGAGCTCGGCCTGGTCGGCCTTGGCCCGCGGCGGCTTGCCGGCGAGCAGTTCCTTGGCCTGCTCGACCCACTCCTCGCGGGTGGCGCGGCCACGCAGCTTGAGCTCTTCGTCCCACTTGGCGATATCGGCCTCGGTCCAGGCGGCGATGTCGTTCCAGGAGGTGATGCCGGCTGCGCGCAGCTTCTTCTCGATGGTCGGGCCGACGCCCGAGATCAGCGAGAGGTTGGAGGCGTCGAGGCCCTCGGCCTTGGCGTCAGCCTTGGCCTTGGCAGGCTTGGCCGCTGCTTTGCCCTTGACGGTTTCGCTGCCGGCCTTGAGCGCGACCGGGGCGGCTTCGCCCTTCTTCATCTCCGGCTTCTTGCCGCCGGTGAGGATGTCGGTGATGCGCACCACGGTCAGCTCGGCGCGGAAGCCGCGCTTGCGCTTGGAATTCTGGCGGCGGCGCTTCTTGAAAGCGATGACCTTCTCGCCGCGGGCCTGCTCGACGATCTCGCCGGCGACGGTGATGTCGCCGAGGAAGGGGGCGCCGATCGTCGACTTCTCGCCATCGGTCAGCATCAGGACGGAACCGAAAGCGACGGTGTCGCCCGGGTTGCCCTCGATCTTGGCGACGGTGATGCGGTCATTGGCGGCGACGCGGAACTGCTTGCCGCCGGTCTTGATGACTGCGAACATCTTAGTGTTCTCCATGTTGAGCCCCGCCCGGTCATGTGCCCCTGGAGGGCGCACGCGGGACGGCTTTTTGGCAGTCGGTTGCGTGGTCGGGTTTGCTCTTTGAGGCCTGCTGCGCCTGCCGCATCGAAGCGGCATGGTCGGCGGCAGCCAAAAGAGATCAGGCGCGGGTTTCCCCACGCCGGACGCGGCTTCCTAGTCGCGCAGGGGCGAGCCGTCAAGGAAAAGCAGCATGGCAACGGTTGATTTCAGGGCGATGACGGCGTTGGGGACGCATCGCTCCGGAAAGGCTTGTGCAGCGGGGATGCAGTGTGTAGTAAGCACCCCGCCTCGACCAGAGCGACCGCGGACAGGTGGCAGAGTGGTTGAATGCACCGCACTCGAAATGCGGCATACCCGCAAGGGTATCGGGGGTTCAAATCCCTCCCTGTCCGCCATTTTATCCTATAATGTGCTGATTTTGCTGAGAAAATTCTAAAGCACTCATCAGCGACTCACAAAATCGCCTACAAAAGCCCAATCGCTGAAAATGCCTACGCCGAGGTGCGCAGGTTCCGATGATTTTGCCGCTTGAGCGGCGATTTTTGCGGGTAGCGGCGAGGATTAGGGATCGTGCAGCTCGTACTCAGAGCCCTAGTCTCAAAGAACTGAGGCATAGAACGAAATCCTCAGAAAGCGTGGTCATTTCAATGGGTTGTCTGGATTCTCCGGGGCCAAATCCATTGTGGGGTCACGCTGAGGGCGCTAAAATGCCGTTGCGCGCCCGAAATGCGCATCGCGGCTGCGGGTTTCCGAATCGACGAGACGCTCAAACGGGCTATCGGGCATGCGCGGGGGGACATCGATGCGTGGGTGCCGGCTGAAGGGGACGGACTTCAAATGCAGGCGCGATCGCCGTGTCGCGCGCAGCCAAACGCGTTGAGAACTTTGCCGTTCTGTGATGCGATATCTGATCAGGATAGCCGACGATGCTCTTGAATCTCTGGCTTTGGCAGCGATTGAGGCGTGTTGCCTAGGAGACGGGCAAGGCCGAGATTTCGAGCAGGTCGAGACGTTCGGTTATCTGTGGGGGCACAGGAAAATCAGTCTCGACCTCACGACGATTTTCATCGCGAAGGCTTCGGTCAACATCTCGGCACGCCGAGGCGACAGCTATGTCATTCCGAACCCGCAAGCGTTGCCGTTGAAGGATAACTTCGTCGCGCGGTGGTCTCCTCACTTCGCGTTCCTGGGGGGAGTTTCACTCGCATCCCTTCAAAGATGTCGCATCAGTCGGGCTGTCACGCGGTTTCGAGTTTTCGGAGCAGGATATCGATTCATTCGTTGGGGATGGCCCTCTATGGGCGCGGAGCAACAACAATCCGATCATGCTCATCGTCACCGTCTGCCGCCTATCGCAGGTGCGAGCGTCGTGGTGCTCGCAGCCGAGAGGCAATGTGTTCAGTTTCTCGGTAGGAGAATTCCGGTTCTGGCTGAACGCCACGGTCGGGTTCCTCGGCGAGAACGGCGACCGATATTACACGGAGAATCGACGCTCTGCGGCTACGTTCGATCTAAATTCGCGATACTTCAACCTTCAAAACGATCGAATTCATGAGCTTACTGGATGATCCGGCTTCAGTAGGGAGTCCAAGTCGCTGCTTATGTAGCCGGCTCTCGCAGAGCTTCCACTTCCGCAAATGGCCCATAGCCGACCTCTGGAACGTCTGCTCCGGGGCAGCCTGCTAATGCTGAGCGCGGCAGTCGGGCGGCCCGGAATGGCCCCTAGCCGACGATAGAGATCTCTGCTTCCGCGCGACTAAATCGGCTAGGAGCGCGTGCCGCGCATTTAGTGCTTCGTTCGTCGCGCGGCGCGACATCCATGCCCTCCTCGTCCATGCTGACGGTGACATAGTGCGGCTGGCAGGCGTTGAAGGCGATCAGCGCGCCCAGGAAGGTCGGGTCCTCGACAACGACGATGTCGTTCTTGTCGATCAGCATCTTGGCGACGAGATTGAACCCCTGCTGGCCGCCCTGGAGGATCAGGGCCTCGTCAGTGGTGCAGGGCCCGGCTCATCAGGGCGGCGAGGCGATGCGTCATTGCTGGGCTCCGGCATGTGTTCTGCCGCGGCAGTGACGTTGAGCTCAACGGCGCCGATGCCTTCGAGTTCAAAGCGATAGGTCTCGCTCTCGATCGGGAAGCGGGTGGTGACGAGGCTGCCGGTCATCACGATCTCGCCGGCCCGCAGGCTCTGCTCCTTTGCCGCCAGCGCATTGGCGAGCCAGGCGAGCGGCGCGAAAGGATGGCCGAGCACGTCGCGTCCGTGGCCGCGGTCGAGCTCCCTACCATTGCGGCTGACGACCCCCGCGACGGCATCCAGCGCCGGCCAGCTGCTGCGGAATTCCGACAGCACCACGCCGCCATTCCAGGAATTGTCGGCGACCAGCGAGAGCACGTCGAGCGCGGCATAGTCGGCAGCCCGGTCGTCGACGATCTCGATGGCGGCGCAGACGCCGGCGACATGCGCTGCGATGCTCTCCGGCGTCCAGGCAGGCCCTCCGACAGGAAGATCGCTGCCAATGCGCACGGCGATCTCGAATTCGAGGCCGATGCGGCCGTAGTCGGCGATCGCGACGCGTGCGCCGGAGCGGTGCAGCCGGTCGGCCAGCACGATGCCGGCGATCGGCTGGTCGATCCCGCACATCACCTGCATGCGCTGCGAGGTCAGGCCGATTTTGTAGCCGACGGGAGCGCCACAGCGAGGCTTCAGCAGAGAGACATAGCGCTCCTGCACGGCGTAGGCGTCGTCGACGAGGCGATGCCGTTCGCCGCGGCGAAAGGACGGAATTTCTCCTTCCCGTTATGCTCGCCGATCAGCCTCGCGGCCAAGCCATCCCTGTCCATCATCCCATCCTCCTGTCCCGGCTCTGTTGCCGCCGGGCGAAACGATCGCTTTCCAAAAACCCTAGGCCACAGCCATGATCTCGGCGAAGCGCCGCACGGCCGGGGTGATGCGCTCCGGCGCGGTATTGCCGAAACCGAAGACGAAGCCCGTCGCCGTCCGGTCCTGCAACCGATAGCGCGACAAAGCGGGCGCATCGATGCCGCGCTGCCGCGCCGCATCGGTGACTGCGGCGTCGTCGAGCGGTCCCAACGCATGGGCGGTGAGGTGCAGCCCTGCCGTGACGTCGGGAATGAGCAGCCGGCCATCCAGGGCCTGCCGCAAGGCATCGACCAGGATCGTCGCCCGCTCGCGATAGATGAGCCGCATGCGCCGGACATGCTTAGCGAGAACACCGCGGCCCATGATGTCGGCCACCATCTGTTGCAGCGGCGGCGGCAGATAGCAGGAAAAGACCAGCTTCGCGCGATAGAACAGCTCGACCAAATCGGGCGGCAGCACCAGATAGGTCAGGCCGAACGAGGGCGAGAAGATCCGGTTGATATTGCCGATGAAGATGACGCGCTGGTCGGCGTCGAGCGAGAGCAAGGACGCCAGCGGCTGGCGGTTGATGCCGATCGGGCTGCTGTAGTCGTACTCGATCACCCAGGCGTTCCGGGCTCGAGCCCAGGCCAGCAGGGAGAGCCTGCGCTCCATCGACATGGTCGAGCCATAGGGAAACTGATTGGTCGGCGAAGCGATCACCATCCGGGCATCGTCGGTCTCCGGGCCGAAGCGGTCGATACTGAGCCCCTCCAGATCGACGCGCTGGGGCAGGACGCGTGCACCATTCGCCACCAGCGCGGCCACCCGTGTCGGATAGCCGGGGTCTTCGATGACGACACCGCCGCCGGGGTCGAGCAGCAGCTGCGCAAGCAGGATGAAGGCCTGCGTCGTGCTGGCGACGACGGCGATCTGCTCCGGCCGGCAAGGCACGCCTTCGTATTCTCCTAGATATTTCGCGATCTGCTGGCGCAAGGCCGGCAGGCCGAGGCGCTCGCTGAAATTGAACTGGGGCCAGGGCTCCGAGCCCCAGTATTCGGCGGTGCTGCGGCTGATATCCCCGAACGGCAATTCGTCCAGCGCCGGCAGCAGCGGGCTGAGATCATAGCCGAGCTCGCGCTCGCTCGGCAGCGCCAACCCCATCAGGGCACTACCGCGCGCGGCCAGCACGCGCGGCTGCCGGAGTGGCGGTGTCGCCGGCGCCGGTTCGCCGATGCGGCGGTGCAGATCCTCGGGCAGGTCCTTCTCGATATAGGTGCCCGCGCCCGTGCGCCCATGCGCATAGCCTTCGTTCTTCAGGCGGTTATAGGCGAGCACGATCGTCGAGCGGGAGACGTCGAGCTCACCTGCGAGCTGGCGCGAAGGCGGCAGACGCATGCCGCGCGGGATCGCGCCGGCGACGACCAGCGCCCGAAGTTGCCCGGCAATCTGGTCATAGAGCGGCTCCGGCCCGTCCGGCGCCAGCGCGATCGTGTTCCAGAAGGGATAGTTGAAGCTCGCGTTCATATCCTGTCGCGGATGCGGTCGGGGCGGGCCGGCCTGCTGCTGCCGTGGATTGAGCGGCCGGCGACGCGAACGGTCAAGCATACCTCAAGATTGGTATGCTCTACTTAAAGAAATTGGTACTTGAGGCAATTTTTAGCCGCCGATACCGTCCCTGCCAATCGCGATCGGACAAAGCCGGTCATGCAACACGCGCGAAAGGGATAACGTGTCTCGACCCGAGGCGAAAACCGTCCTCACGGCGGACGATATCCACAAGAGCTATGGCGACTTCCCGGTTCTCAAGGGTGTCAGCCTGGCTGCTCGCGAGCGTGACGTCATCTGCATGATCGGGGCGAGCGGTTCGGGAAAGAGCACCTTCCTGCGCTGCATCAACCTGCTCGAAATGCCGGAAATCGGCACGATCGCCTTCGAGGGCGAGCAGATCAGCCTCGGCCGCAGCGGAAACCGCGCTCCGGTCCTGGACGCCAGACAGATCAGCCGGATCCGCAGCCGGATGGGCATGGTGTTCCAGAGCTTCAACCTCTGGAGTCACCTCACCGTCCTCGACAATGTCACGATTGCGCCGATCAAGGTGCTTGGCGTGCCGAAGGCGCAGGCTAGGGAGCGGGGCGAGGCCCTGCTCGCCAAGGTCGGCCTGTTCGACAAGCGCTTCCACTATCCCGCCCATATTTCCGGCGGCCAGCAGCAGCGTTGCGCCATCGCCCGCGCTTTAGCGATGGAGCCCAAGCTGCTGCTCTTCGACGAGCCGACCTCCGCCCTCGATCCCGAACTGGTCGGTGAGGTCCTGAGGGTCATGCGCCTCTTGGCCGAGGAGGGGCGGACCATGATCGTCGTGACCCACGAAATGGGCTTCGCCCGCGAAGTCTCGAACGAGGTGCTCTTCCTTCACGAGGGGAAGATCGAAGAGCGCGGCACGCCGGACAACATTTTCGGCAATCCGGCCTCCGAGCGGTGCAGGCGCTTCCTGCAGCGGGTTCTGTGAGGAGAAGACCCATGAAGAAGACGGCTCTCACCCTACTGGCCAGCGCAGCCTTGCTGCTGGCAGGCTCCGCCTTCGCCCGAGAGGTCAAGGTCGGCACCGAATGCACCAACCCGCCTTTCAACTACCGCACCGCAAACGGAGAACTAGCCGGCTTCGATGTCGATATCGCCCGCGAGATCGGCAAGCGCGCCGGTTTCGAGCTCAGCTTCGTCTGCCAGTCGCTCGAAGGGGTCATCCCGGCGCTGACGGCGCGCAAGTTCGATCTCGTGCTCGCCAGCCTGTCGATCACCGAGGCTCGGCAGAAGAGCATCGATTTCAGCATTCCCTACCGCTCGTCGACCGGCCGCTTCGTCGGCCCGAACGCCTCCAAGCTTGAGCCGGTGACGGCCGACGGCACACCCAGTCCCAAGGCGCTCGACGGCAAGGTCGTCGGGCTGATCCGCTCCAGCACCTATGACCGTTATTTCTCCGAGCTGTTCCCCGGTGTGCAGATCTCGCGCTACGAGAACTACGAGACCCTGCTGCTGGACCTCGTCTCGGGCCGCGTCGACCTGATCATGGCCGGGCCGATCAAGATGGAAGGCTTCTTCGCCGAGCCGCAGGGCAAGGGCTTCAAGTACATCGGCCCCGAACTCGAGAACATCAAGTATTTCGGGCCGGGCGTCGGCGTCGGCCTGCGCAAGAACGAGGCGGAGCTGCTGGGCAAGGTCAACGACGCGCTCAAGGGCATGTACGCCGACGGGACCTTCAAGACGATCAACCAGAAGTACTGGAAGTTCACCGTCCTGCCCAGCGTCTGGAACGATTGAGCCAGCCGGCCTCGTCGAGCGGGAGCAGGGCTTGTGCGCCGCACCACCTTGCCTCCCGCGCCGCCCCTCACGGGATTGAACCATGACGGCTGATCTCTTTCAGGGCTGGGGCGCCCAGCTCTTCTGGGGAACGATGGTCACGCTCAAGGTCGCGTTCCTGTCGTTGCTGGCAGGGCTCGTGATCGGGCTCCTCGTCGCGCTCGCCAAGCTCTCCGCGTCGCGGACCTTACGCGCAGCGGGTGATCTCTATACGACTTGCATCCGCGGCACGCCGGAACTGCTGATCATCCTCCTGGTTTATTTCGGCAGCACGGTAGCGCTCTCGGCGGCCCTACGCTGGATCGGCGGCCCGAACACCTATTTCGAGATGCCGGCGCTCGGTGCCGGCGTGCTAGCGCTCAGCCTCGTCTTCGGCGGCTATGCGGCCGAGATCTTCCGCGGCGCCTTCCTCGCCATCCCGCCCGGCCAGATCGAGGCGGCCAAGGCCTTCGGCATGTCGCCGCTGACACTGTTCATCTATATCCGCCTGCCGCTGATGTGGCGCTACGCCCTGCCGGCGCTCGGCAATATCTGGATCTCGCTGATCAAGAACACCTCGCTCATCTCCGTGGTCGGGCTCGAGGAGCTGATGCGCGTCAGCTACATCGCGACCTCGGTGACGCGCAGCCCGTTCCATTTCTACATGCTCGCGGCCCTGATCTATCTCCTGCTGACCATCACCAACTCCCTCATCATCGAGCTGCTCGAAAACCGCGCCAACCGCGGCGTCCGGAGGGTCTGATCATGGACATGTCGCTCATGATCGACAGCCTCCCACGCCTGCTGGAAGGAGCGGTCCTCACCCTCAAGCTGCTGCTGCTGACGGAGATCATCGGCTTCGTCTGCGCGCTGCCGCTCGGCATCCTCTACGCCAATGGCTCCCGCCTCACGCGCGCACCGATCTACGGCTTCGTCTATTTCTTTCGCGGCACGCCGCTGCTGGTGCAGATCTTCATCGTCTATTACGGCCTCGCCCAGTTCGATCTCGTGCGCCAGAGCTTTCTCTGGCCCTGGCTGCGCCAGCCCTTCATCTGCGCTCTGCTCGCCTGCGCGCTGCATTCGACCGCCTATACGACGAACATCCTGCGGGGTGCGATCCAGGCCGTTCCCGCCGGCGAGGTCGAGGCGGCCCGCGCCTGCGGCATGTCCGCCTTCCAGGTCCAGCGCCTGATCGTGCTGCCGATCGCCTTTCGGCTCATGCTGCCCGCCTACAGCAACCAGGCGATCGGCATGCTGAAGGGCACCTCGCTCGCCAGCACGATCACGCTGATGGAGCTGACCGGCGTCGCCAACACCATCGTCGCCAGCACCTTCTCCCCCTACGAGGTCTTCATCATGGCGGCGCTGATCTACCTCGCGATCACGCTCGTGATCACGCGCTGCTTCAAATACCTCGAATACGCGCTCAGCAAGCACCAGCGCCCGCTCACGAGCACAGCTGCAATTCCCGGACAGGTCCGTCATGCCGACTAGCGATATCAGGAACTTCATCGCCTTCGCCCAGGGGCTGGCCGAGGCGAGCGGCACGATCATCCGCGACGCCGCCCGCCACAACAACGCCTTCGTCTCGAAGGGCGACGACAGCCCGGTCACCGAGATCGACCGTGGCGTCGAGACGGAACTGCGCCGCCGCATCGGCGAGGCCTTTCCGGAGCACGGCATCCAGGGCGAGGAATTCGGCGCGCAGGCGACCGATGTCGAATATGTCTGGGTGCTCGACCCGATCGACGGCACAAAAGCCTTCGTCGCCGGCATCCCGGTCTTCGGCACGCTGATCGCGCTCACCCGCCGCGGCCTGCCCATACTCGGCGTCATCGACCAGCCGATGACGCGCGAGCGCTGGGTCGGCGCCGAGGGCTACCCGACCACCCTGAACGACACCCGCGTCACGACCTCCGGCCGCAAGCTCCTGCCCGAAGCCGTCCTCTCGACCAGCAATATCGAGCTCTACGATCCCGCGAGCCTGCCGATTTTCCAGGCGCTGCGCTCATCCGTGCATTGGTGCGTCTATGGCGGCAGCTGCTATTCCTACGGGCGGCTCGCCTCGGGTGGGATCGATATCGCGATCGACCGCTTCACTACCCCGCATGACGTCCTCGCCCATGTCCCGGTCATCGCCAATGCCGGCGGCGTCATCACCGATTGGGACGGAGCGCCGCTGACCCTGCATTCGAGCGGGCGCTGCCTGGCCGCGGCCAATCCCGAGCTGCATCAGGCGGCGCTAAACCGGATCGCGGCGCCGCGAGTTGGGATCATGCCAGCGGCGTGAAATCGCCGGTGAGTCCTTCGACTTCAGCCAGGTCAGCCATCATGCCCAACAAGCCCCGGACCCGCAGCGAGATCGTCAGATCCATGAAGGAAGCCGCGCGCATCGGCGGTGCCTCGCTCGCCGAGAATTTCGCGCGCCTCTCCGCCCTCCCCATCCTCGAGAAGGGCCCGTCCGATTTCGTCTCCGCCGCGGACATCGAGTCCGAACGATTGATCATCGCCCATCTCAACGAAAAACTGCCGGACGTCGCAGTGCTCGGCGAGGAGGGCGCAGCCTCGCCCGATGCCGGAAACGGGCTCAGGATCATCATCGACCCGCTCGACGGCACCAACAATTTCCTGCACGGCATACCGCAATTCTCGGCCTCGCTCGCCCTGATGGAAGGCGACGAGGTGACAGCGGGCGTGACCTACAATCCCCTGAGCGGCGAGATGTTCTGGGCTGCGGCCGGGCAAGGTGCCTATCTCGGCGACAGGCGGCTGAACGGCTCCAGCCGCAAGTCCCTCGCCCATGCGGTCGTCGGAACGTGCTTTCCCTATAATGGCAAGGGCGACACCGAGAAGGCCGCCCGAGAGATGGCGGCGATCATGCCGCGGGTCTCCGGCATCCGCAGTCCGGGCTCGGCTGCGCTGGAGATCGCCTATGTCGCCGAAGGCCGTTTCGACGGTTTCTGGGCCTCCGGCGCCAAGCTCGATCTCTGGGACCTGGCGGCCGGCGTGATCATCGCGCGCGAAGCCGGATGCCTGGCGACCGAGATCGACGGCAAGGGCGACCCGCTGCAATGCCGCAGCCTCGTCGTCGCGCCCCGGCAATTCCATGGGCAATTCATCGATATCCTCCGCTCGAGCCATGCAGCAGGCGCACTGAACAGAGCCGCCTTCGCCTAGCCACGATGTCGACATCCGCTTTTCGGCAACGGGTCCATGTCCGCTCCTGGCGCGTTGCTGCATCCTGATCAGGCCTTCACCGCGTCGATGAACGCGCGAAGCCCTGCCGACATGTTCCGGCGGCTGGGATAGTAGAGGTAGAGCCAGTCTTCGGGCGGACACCATTCGTCGAGGCAGCGTACAAGGCGGCCGTCAAGGATGTCGCGTTCAGCTCGGTTTTCCCAAACATAGGCGAGCGCAGCACCCGACAGGGCGACCTGGACCATGAGCTCGTGATCATCGAGCGCGATCGGACCCGTCGGGTGATAGGCGATCGCGTCCCCCTTCAACTCGAACTCCCACGCGTAGCGGACGCCGCTCGGATACATGTTCTGGACGCAGACATGCTGAGAGAGCTCGCGCGGGGTCATCGGCATCGGCCGCTCGTCGAAGTACGCGGGTGAGCCGACGACGGCCATGCGCAGCCGAGGCCGGATCTTCACCGCCACCATGCCCTCGCGCAGGCTTTCGCCGAGTCGGATGCCGGCGTCGAAGCCCTCGTCGACGATATCTACGAGCTGGTCGGTCGCCACGATCTCGACTTGGAGCTGCGGGTTGGCCTTGACCAACGGACCGAGCACACGGCCGAGCACGAAGGGCGCGATCGAACTCGGCACGTTGAGTTTGACCTTGCCGAAGGGCGTATCGCGAAAACTGTTGAGCGCGTCGAGTGCTGCGCCGATATCCGCGAAGGCGGGCGAGAGCTGTGCGTGCAGCACCCCGCCGGCATCGGTCAATGAGACGCTGCGGGTCGTGCGGTTGAGCAGCCGGATGCCGACGCGCTCCTCCAGGTTGCTGACGGCATGGCTGATGGCAGACGCCGTGACACCGCGCTCCTCCCCGGCTCGGCGAAAGCTCAGGTTGCGCGCGACAGCGTCGAAGGCGGAAAGCTCTGAGAGTTCTGTCGCACGCATTGATGATCCTCACTCAGCATCATGCGAAGATTTACCGATCTAATCGCGGAAGTCGAGTTGAGCCACCTTCACGTCATCGCAGCCGGCATCCCGCCGGCCGATCACCGGATGGAGGTTTCCATGGCCGACTTCACCTTGCCCACTCGCAACGCCGCTTCGCCCTTCGCCGACCTGCGCGGCCACCACGTCGCGCTGCGCGTGCCGTCCTTCGACGACGCGATCGCGTTTTATGTCGGGAAGCTCGATTTCCGCATTGTCCACCAGTGGCCCTATGCCGATCAGAAGCTCGCCTATCTCGCACTGCCCAATGACGACCACTTCATGATCGAGCTGCTGGCGGGTGGCGATCCGTTGCCGACACCGGCTCCGACCTATGCCGATCTCGGCGAGAGCCTGCGCCAGGCCGGCCTGCACCATTTCTGCATCAACGTTGCCGACATGGATGCGAGCGTTGCGGCACTGCGGGCCCGGGGCGTCACGGTCGTCACCGAGCCGTTCAAGCTCGACGACATCAGCCGCAAGCTCGCCTTCATCGCCGATCCCTTCGGCAACCTGATCGAGCTCGCCCAGGTCGTCTGATCCCCGTCGCGCGCCGCGACTGGCGGCGTGCGCCCCAACCTTTTTCTCAATTTTAGAGGCTCGTTCCATGCCACAGACATGGCTCATCACCGGCTGCTCGACCGGCTTCGGCCGCGCGTTGGCCCAGCACGTCGTCGCGCTCGGACACAACGTCGTCGTCACCGCCCGCAACCCGGCGCAGATCGCGGATATCGGGACCGACCACGCAGAGCGCACCCTCGTCCTCAAGCTCGACGTCACGCGGGAAGCCGACATCCCCGAGGTCGTCCAGGCCGCCGAGGCGCGCTTCGGCCGCATCGACGTACTCGTGAACAATGCCGGCGTCGGCTACTTCGGCGCCTTCGAGGAAAGCGACATGGGTGCGGTGCGCGCCATGTTCGAGACCAATGTCTGGGGGCTGGCACAGATGTCTCGCGCCGTGCTGCCGGGCATGCGCCGCCGTCGCGCCGGCACGATCGTCAACATCTCCTCGATCGGCGGCCTGCGCGCCTTACCCTCGCTCAGTTTCTACGCGGCTACGAAATTCGCGGTCGAGGCGCTTTCGGAGAGCCTGTCGCGCGAGGTCGCGCCCCTCGGCATCAAGGTGCTGATCGTTGAGCCGGGTCCGTTCCGGACGGACTGGGCGGGCCGCTCGCCAGGGCATGCCGGCACGGTGATCGACGATTACGCGGATACAGCTGGTGCCTTCCGCCGCACCATCACCGGCTATGACGGCCAGCAGCCGGGCGATCCCGAGCGGGCGGCGCGAGCCATTGTCATGGCGGTCAATGCGACCGAACCGCCGCTGCGGCTGCTGCTGGGCAAGGCCGCGCTCGCCGGTGCGCGCGAAAAGCTCGCCGAGCTCCGGACCGACTTCGACGCCTGGGCCGCCGTCACCGAGGGCGCAGACTTTCCGGCTGCCTGAGGTGCCGGGCGAGGTCCACTCCTGTTCAAACCACATTCAAGGACAACCATCATGTCGAAAGCCGTTCTCATCATCGGAGCGGGTCCGGGTATTGGGCTCGCCACGGCCGAGCGCTTCGCCCGTGAGGATTTTCGTGTCGTGCTGGCCGCTCGAAACGCCGACAAGCTGAAGGGCATGTCGGATACGCTGTCGGGGCACGGTGCCGACGTCGTCGAGGAGATCGTCGACGTCCGCGACGCTGCCGCAGTCGACGCGCTGGTCTCCCGTTACGCACCCGACATCGACGTACTGCACTATAATGCCGGCGTACTGCGTTATAGCGACGGGCAGTTGCGCACCGACCCGCTGGGCGACTTGGCCGTCGACACGATCGAGGACGACGTCGCCGTCAACGTCACCGGCGCTCTCGCCGCGCTTCGTGCAGCGCTGCCCGCTTTCTACGACCGTGGCTCGGGATCGATACTGCTCACGGGCGGGGGCCTCGCCACCACGCCCCATCCCGATCTGCTGACGCTGAGCGTCGGCAAGGCCGGTATTCGTGCTATGGCGCAAGGCCTGTTTGAGGTCAGCCGCGGCCACGGCGTCCATGTCGGGGTCGTCACCGTGGCGAAGTTGGTCAGCCCGGCTAGCGCGGAAGCGGAGGAGGTCGCCGATCTGTTCTGGGGCCTTCACGCGCAGCCCAAAGCTGAGTGGGCTTGGGAAAAGCTCTATTTGTGATTCATCGACGCTGCGCTTCGATGTCCTCGCAGCAAATGTCCTCGCAGCATTCGACATGCAAACTCAGCTGAGGGCGCGCCAATCGCGATCCGACGCGCGCGCTCGTCGCGCCCTCAGCGAATGCAACTCCTGCCTTGCATTCTCGACATCGACGGTTCCCTGGCCCTCGTCTCGGCATCTCGCGACTGCCCTTGGACGAAAGGTTTTTCCAGTGGCTGGAGATCGCTGAAATCCAGAATGTCTGCGTCATGCGCGCAGATCATCCGCTGTCACGGAAGGAGTTCATCACCGAGGACGATCTCGTTTCCGAGAAACTGCTCTCGATCGAACGCCAATATGCGGCCAACCCGCTGGGATCGAGGGTTTCGGGTCCGAGGCGAGATGCCTCTGCGGCCAATATTTATGTCGATTCTATCGGGTTGGGTGCCTTGTATATCGCAAACGGGCTCTGCGTATCGGTCGATAATGAATTCAACGCGAAGCAGTATGAAACGCTGGGAAACGATCTCGCGATTATCCCGTTCCGCCCAACCGCAACTTACCGCTATGTGGTCTTTTGGCGTCATGGAAATGAGAAAGGTTCGAAGCACGCGGAATTGGTACGGTCTTTATTTAAGAGAGAATATTATCAGAGCAGATAGCTTAAAATGATCGATTTTGTGCTTTCGCCGTTAACTCAGGCCGCGAGAAAGCATTGTGATGGATATCATTCTGCAGCGCCCCTGCTAATTTAAGCTAGTGCTCAAGCATACTGACAATGTCTGCTTTGCGGCTTCACGCCAATTTCCGCTTCTGGAGCAACGCAGGCTTCTGATTCGTCGCTTTTGAGTGACCGACAAGGGGAGATTCGCCGATACGGTCAGGTATGCCTGCGGCATCATTCGGCCCCTATCTCGAATGCGAGCCGATATTGGGGCGGCCTGAGGTGCAGAGCCGACGGAATGCGTTCACTGCCCTGTCGGGCGCGACAAGCTCAGATCGAAGATGTTTGAAATGTCTCGATCTACCGTGATAGGCGCTTAGTATCAGTGTAAGGTTCGGGTTGTCTTGAGTGCCGCTGCCCTAATTTGGAGAGCTGACGCAGGCGTCTTGCATTCACGAAGACTTCGAAAGCTCCGATTGGAAGGGCTTCGCTGAAATAATAGCCCTGCGCTACGGCCGCGCCTTCCTTCATCACGAAAGCCAAGTCGTCGATCCGCTCGACGCCCTCGACAATGGTACCAAAGCCCAATGATCGGGCTAGCGATAAGATCGTTCGGACGATCGTCTGCTGCTGGATACTTTCGCGCGCCCCCTGGATCAGAGAACGGTCGATCTTGAGCGTATCGAACTGCAGACGGGCCAGCATCGAGAGATTGGAGTAGCCAGTTCCAAAATCATCGATCGAGAAGCGGACACCAAGCGTCCGCAACTGCCGCAGCTGCCTCTGAACGACGTCCGAGGCGCGCATGGCCACGGATTCCGTGACTTCCAGCTCCAGGCGCGATGGCGGGATCCCGACCTTCAGAAGGCAGTTCTCGACCGAGGCTGCGAAAGTCGGGTCCTCCAATTGGAGCACGGAAACATTGACCGATATCGTGATGTCGTTCAGGCCGCGAACCTCCTCGATCGCGCGCTCGAGGACAAATTGGCCGAGCTCGGCGATCAAACCGGCTTCTTCCGCGATGCCGATGAATTTCCCCGGTGGAATATCCCCCCGCGTAGGATGAGCCCAGCGGACCAGGGCTTCGGCACCGACGACGCCATGGTCGATCAGAGAAATCATCGGCTGGTAGAAAACATCGAGCGAGCGGTCCCGCAGCGCAGCTCGCAAATCCTGCTCGAGCGTTCGCCGCTCATGCATGAGCTCCGCCGCTTCCGCGGTGAAGAAGGCGAAGGCGTTTCGCCCCTTCCGTTTGGCCTCGTACATCGCGACATCGGCATTGACGAGAAGTTCGTCATAGCCGGTGCCATCTCGTCCGGCGACTGCAATGCCGATGCTGGCTCCGACCGTCATATGCGTGCGGTCGATGACGTAGATCTCGCCCAGTCTCTGGATCAAAGCCTCCGCGCAGGCTTGAAGACCGTCGATGGTCAGCGCTCCGCTCAAGATAGCTAGGAACTCGTCGCCGCTCAGGCGTCCGACCGAGAAATGGCGAAGCTCTCCGGCCTCCTGCCGCGCCTTGAAGAAATGAGTGAGGCGAGAGGCCAACTGGCGCAGCAGCACGTCGCCGGTCTTGTGGCCGAAAGTGTCGTTGATGGCTTTGAAGCGATCGACATCGATGAAGAAGAAGGCCACCTCATCCTTGCCGTTCAACAGGGTGCTGGCTCCGTCGATGCGGATCTTCTCCCGGTTGGAGAGCTCCGTCATCTGATCGAAAAAGGCGAGTTGCCGAATGCGGCCGAGGCTCTCCCGGAGATTGAAGAGCATCACCTCGAACGCCAGCCCGAGGCTACGAACTTCGCCAATGCCGGATGCGTTGAACGGGATATCGAGATCGCCACGTGCGACCGACGTGGCGGCGGAAGCCAATTGGGGCAGGCCACGGGTCGCCCGCTTGACACTCAGCAGGACCACGAACACCAGAACGCTGATTGAGCCCGCCGCCAGCAGCAAGAACCAACGGAACAGCGTGCCGGCTTGTTCCTCGCTGACGCGTTGAAGCTCCCTCTGGGTTGCCTCGACCTCTCCGGCATCGACATGCACGCAGACCAGGAGGCCGATCTTGTCTGCGATGCAGCGCGCCACACGCCCGCTTCCCGGTATGGTGATCAGCCCGCCGGGCGTTTGCGGCACAGCTGGCCGAAGGCCGACCGGCGGCTCGCCACCGGCGGAAATCACCCGGTCGCCATCCGCCACCGCGACACCTGCCTGAACGATTCCGGCGAAGAGCTCCAGCGTTCTTTCCGACGGAGCCAGGGTCTTCAGCCCGATCAGCACACCCGCTACGTCGCCGAAATCGTCGAAGACGGGTTCTGCCGCGAGATGAGCGATGGCCCGATCTTGCGGAAGTCCCACCGCGGAACCGAAGCTTTCCGACACGCGGTAGGTCGCATGGTGCGCCCGCCTCACCGAGCGCTGATTGTCCTTGAAAATCGAGGTGACGACCTCCTTGACGCCCAGGAGCGTCAAGGCTTCCGAAGCGGCTAGGAGATCCGGCGTGCGGCTGCCGCCGATCACGGCGCCGGTCGCGTCGACGACCAGCAAGGCGTCGAGTTCGCCTGTCACACCGGCAGGAGCGAGCAGCTCCTGAATCGCGATATGATTGCCTGAGGCCACCGCCTTCACGATATCGAGCCGCTGCGCGAGATAGCGTGTCTGGCGGCTGGCCTCGTCCAGCAGCACGGAGACGCGCGCCTGGGCAAGCGAGGCCTCGGCATCGAGCCTGCGCGCGACCTGCTGGCGCGACAGTTGTGCCAGCGCCCGCGCCTGTTCGACGGCGTCCTCGTTGAGGCGCAGCAGCGCGACGAGTCCGACAACGGCAAAAGTCACAGCCCCTGTCAGCATGACGACGAAGGCGAGATGTGTCCCGATATGGGATGTCGAAATCCAGACACGCCAGGCAGCCCGCAAACGCGTTCTCCAGGCGCCGATGGACTTCAAAGCAGGGCGCAGGAAGCCGTCCGCGGTGGCTCGACCAGCTTCACTGGCCCGCCCGGCTCTGGCTTGCTCCTGCGGCACTCAGTCTACTCCACGATAAACATCCCCGCCCATACTAGCCGCTACCATTGAAGCTTGCGTAAATGAAAATCTAGCAGAATGAACCTCTTATTTTTATGTTTCTGGTTAGAATTTATTCATACGGCCATGCCAGTTCTGGCAGAGCTTCGCGGAAAATTTTATCCTTCGATGATATCCCGCTCTACTGCATTGATCTTTGGCCTGCTGGCCCTCTGCAATCCCACTCGGGCGGACGAGCTGATCGTGGTCGGCACCGGGGACGGTGTGGAGATGCTGCAAGCCGTCGCCAAGCGCTTCCGCGACGTCGAGCCGAGCATAGACGTCAAGATCCCTCCCAGCATCGGCTCGGGCGGCGGCATCGCCGCAGTCGGGTCGGGAACGGCCAAGCTGGCCCGCGTCGCTCGGGTCCTGACGGATGCCGAACGGGCACGGGGCCTCGTCTACGTGCCGGTCGCCAAGATTTCCTGTGCCTTCTTCGTTCACCCGAGCGCCGGCATCACCGAGTTGAGCGTAGAACAGTTGGCGGGCATCTACACTGGCCGGTTCGGCAACTGGAAGGAAGTCGGCGGAGCCGACCAGCGCATCCGCGTCGTGCGCCGCGAGGAATCCGACAGCACTCTCACGACCTTGCGCGCGACAATGCCGGGCTGGCGGGAGCTCGCGATCACCGAACGCTCGAAGACGGCGACGTCGACACAGGAGGCTGTCGAGACGGTTCGCCTGACGGAGGGCGCGATCGGCTTCGGACCCTATAGCCGGCTGCTCGACATCGGCACGCAGGTGCTGACGATCGACGGTCTCCATCCCTCGGACGCGCGTTATGCAAGCAGCGGCGAGGTCGCCTATGTCTACAAACAAGGTGCGTTGACGCCGGAGGCCGAGAAGTTCATCGCCTTCACTCGGATACCGGACGCAGGCAACGTGATCCGGGATTTCGGCGCCATTCCGATTACCCCTTGAAGCTCGCGTTCAAGGGTGAAGGCTGCGTCTGCCGCGCCTTGGGCCATAACGCCGCACGCGCAAAGAAAAGACCTGCGATCTTGTCTCTGATCGTCCGCTTCGTCGGAGATACGACAAAAGGGTCGGCATGGCAGGTCGTGCCGGCCGCCTCGCAACGCGCCTGCACCGCCGCCACCAGTTCAGGGGCTCCCGCCACGTAGACCGTGTCGTCCGGCCGCAGCTCCGGCAGATGATCGGTGGGGCGACCCCTCAGGATGCCGGCCGCCGAGCCGCCGCTGCTGGTCGGCATGATCTTCGCGGCACCGGTCTCGGCCAGCCAGGCCAGCGACTCGGCCATGTAGAGATTGCGCGGATCGCGCGCTCCGACGATCACGACCATCTCCCGTGACGGCTCCCGGTAGCGGGCGGCGCGGGCAATGGCCCAGATCGGGGCCCAGCCGGTGCCCGCCGCGATCAGAATGATCCGCCCGGCGTCGAGCCGATGAAACGCGCTGCCGAACGGCCCCCGCAAGGTCACCTTGTGGCCAGGGCGGATGCGCGTTCCCAGATCGGGGGACACCGCCCCGCTGGGCTGCCGACGGATCTGCAGGATCAGCTCATTGCGCTCGCCCGTCCCGTCGCTGCGCAGCGTCGGACTGTAGTCGCGGCTGGGATAGCCGCTGAACTTGCATTTGACGTACTGCCCCGGAAGATAGGTGAAGTCCCGCGCGAGCAGGAGGGTCGTCTCGACGATGTCGGGAGAGATCTGCCGGATATCCGCGACGGTTGCGGTCAGCTTGCGGACCTCGGGAACGGCATCGAATTCGAGGACGGCCTCGCCCGTCACTCGCGCCTGGCACGCCAGTACCGTATCGCCCTGCCGCGTTCCCTGCGCATTGACCTCGCCGGCATAGATCCGAACGCGGCAGGTCTCGCATTGCCCGGTACAGCAATCATGCGGGATGACGATGCCGGCGCCCAGCGCGGCTTCGAGCAGGGTGTCCCCCCGCGCGACCGCCACCGCTGCCCCATTCACGACAAGGGATATCGGCTTAGCCATAGCCTGCACTGTTCGCGGTTGCTGATCGGGGCGGCAAGTCTCGGTGAGCGTCCTGTATTGTCAACTTGGAAACGGATTCTCCGGCCGCTCCGCCCGGCCGGATCGGCACTAAGGCAGTTTGAGCGCGATCGGGCGGACATGGCGCGTATGGCGCGTCTGCGTGTGGTCGAAGACCGCCACCCACAGGTAGATCGGCTTGCCCGGCTCGAAGTCGACATCATAGGCGCTTCCCGTCTTGAGATCGCGTGAGGCCTCCAGGGTCCAGTACCCGTCTTTCCAGCGCGCTCCGGCACGGATCTGGGCGCGATCGCCCTCGTAGGCGCCGAGGATCAGCACTCCCGGCATGATCGTGCCGACCGGGATGCGAGCATCGGCCTCCGCGGTATAGGGCGCGCTGTCGGTCTCGGTCAGCCACCACCGGGTGCCTTCATCGTGAATCAGCTCGGGATTCTTTGCGTCGAAGCGGCCGAGAGCCGCCATCGCCGCGGCCGGATCGATCGGCAGCCGCTTCGGTGTGACCGGGCCGGCATAGCCGCCGGGTCCTTCGAAGCCGAAATTATAGCTGTAGAAGGCTCGCCCGGGGTCGTTCCAGTATCCGCCCTGGTAACGGGCGCGCTTGGCGGCTTCGTCGGCCGTCGGCTCGCGCGGCGGGCCGATATACTGGTCGTCCATGTAGCCGAGCAGGCCGCCGCGTGAAGCTTTCCATTGCCACATGTCGATGATCGAGCCGTCGCTGGTGTAATGCAGGCCGCGCTGATTGAGCGATGACGGCTTGTCGTCGAGAGGCTTCGGGCCGAGATGCGTCGCTCCACCGGCTCCGAAGCCGTCCGAGCGCGAGAAGATCACTGCGAACTTATCTTCGTAGAAGTCGACGACATCTGCATTGCCGGCATGGGCGCCGAGGAGGTGCCAGCCGTCCTGCTGCTTGAGCAGGGGGAGCCGAGCGAGCGAGCGCGTCGGGTCTTGCCAGCGGAATGCGAAATAGATCTTGTTGCCATCCTGAACGGCTCGGATCTCGACGGTCGATTCGCCCGAGCCGCCGAGATTGGCTCCCTGCTGGGTCCTGACGCGGACCGGCCGGGCAATCCGCCAGGCCTCGTCATCGAGCACGCCGTCGAGTTTCGGTGGCGTTCGCGTCTGCGCCGCGATCAGCTCGTCACGGCTGCCGAAGTCGAGACCGATCGCGGCGACTGACGCAGGAATCGCGACAACGGCGGCCAGCAGCAAGGGCCATCGACTGCGTTGCCCTGCCGTGGGCACGAGCCGGGCCGGCCTGAAGATCCGGATGAGCTGGCGCCAACCGCCGTAGCCGAAATGCGCCAGGATGTGGATGAACGTATAGGCGAGCGTGCTCATGGCGGCCGTCAAGTGGACGGAGACCACCCAGCCGCCGAAGCCGAGATAAAGCAGAATGCCCGAGATCATCAGCACGACAACCAGGGCATAGAGCAGCCAATGGAGCAGGGTGTTGAAGCTCATCCATTGCAGCTTCGGCGCGCCGGCCATCCGCCACATCTTAAGCCGCCGCAAAGCGACGCGACCGCCGAGACCGCTCGACGCCATATAGATGACGTAAGCCGTCGATGCGCCGAAAAGCGTCAAGCCGGCGATGATATGGACAGTCCAGATCTCGCCTTGCGGCAGGATGGGCGCCATCCATCGCGAGATCACCGCATCGAGCGCATCCGCCGAAATGCGCAGTCCGGTGGCGAGACTCACTATGACCGCCACGACCGTCAGCCAATGCAGCAGCAGTGTGCCCACGTCGGTTGTCGGCAAGCCTGTCTCCGATCGGCTTTGCCGGTCGGACTTCAGCCCTGTGGGCATCGAAGGAGGCGGGGTATGGGGCAATTGCGACCTTTCGGCCGAAGCCACAAGCTCTGTCTTCGAACCGGTCATAGCCACCTCGATCTGGAGGACGTGCTGCGCTTAACCCCAGATGTTAGAGTTAATAGAGTTGAAGCCTAACCACAGTTGCGGTGCAAGCTCGCGATACCGGAAGGTCACAAGCACTGTCTGAGTCATGCTTGGACTTACAACCGGTCGCCATCGACGCTGGTCCACGAGGGACTACCCGCCGGCTCGACGGCTAAGTCGTCGGGTCGTGAGCCAGAGTCTGCTGGTGGCGCAGCTTGCATGTCTGGCAAGTCGCCAACGCCGATCATGACTTCGACGCGGCGAGCCATTCAGCGGAATTTGCATGATAACCGAGCTCCCGGATACGTGGAGCTGAGCGAAGCACCCATTTGCGGCCCGACTGCTTGCAAACCGACGTCAGTCACAAAAGGCGTGGTGGCCGGCCACGGCACGGATCGCATCTGTCGTGACGGGTATGACCGGGTCGAGCACGCCGACAGGCACGCCAATGAAGACGTCCTGCGGGGCCACGGGCTCGATCTCTTCCAGGACGCACAAGGTTCCAGCCTTGATCGCCGCCTCGACCAGCTTGACCGGCATCACGCCGATGCCGGCGCCGGCCGTGACGAGCCCGACGATGGCGGGCATGCTGTTGCAGATGCTCAGCGTCGGCATATCGATCACGGCATTGCGGAACCAGTCGGCGATGATCGTGCCGACATTCGAGGGCGGCGGCGTCGAGAAGATACGCTGGCGCGACAAGGTGCGGGCATCGCGGACGATGCCGCGATAATGCGGCGTCGCGATCCAGGCGACATTCAGCGCGCCGAGGCGCAGATAGCGCAGGCCGGCGATGCTCGGCGGGGTCGAGACCACGGCGATGTCGAGCTCGCCGGCATCGAGCTTCAGCGTCAGGCTGTGGCTGAGGTCGACCACCACCGAGACGGCGAGGTTCGGATGCCGCTCGGACAGGTCCCGGAGCAGGTCGGGCAGGCAGATCGCCGCGAAGGCGTCCATCACGCCGAGCCGCAGCACGCCGCTCACCGGGCTGTCGCGCCCGAGATGCTCATGCATCTCCTCCATCAGGCTGACGAACCGCTCGGCATAGGCGAAGACCGCCTGGCCCTGCGGCGTCAGGCGCACCGGCTGGTCGCTGCGGACCAGCAGCGGGCGGGCGATTTGGCGCTCCAGCTCCTTGACCCGGTAGGTCACGGTCGGCTGCGTCACATTGAGCCGTCGCGCCGTGGCGTGGAAGCTGCGCAGCTTCGCCACCCAATAGAAGGCCTCGATCAGTTTCAGGCTCGTCATCGGCAATCCGATACAATGGCTCTATCAGCCTAGCCGCATTTTCGATTGGAAACCAGGAAAGGGCTGGGCTTAGGCTCCTCTCCCAAGACGCGCCAGACAGCCGAGGTTCTTCGTGCCGACCCTGCCCGAATCGGAATTGAGCAATGTGCCGCCGCAGGTCCGGGCGAGCATCCTGGAGGACCTGCCGGAGATCCTCGGCATCGGCGACGAGGCGCTGCGCGAGGCGGTGATCCGCGCCTGGGCCCTGTCGCTGCGCGATTCCTCCTTCACCCGCATCTCGGACATGCCGGGCGAGGGCGCGCCCAATCATTTCGTGCTGCACCAGGGCTCGCAGGAGCTGCATCTGCGCGGGGTCGCCAAGCTCGCCATGGCGATCGTCGACGAGTTCACCTCGACCTTCCCGCAGGTCGAGATCGACCGCGACCTCGTGCTCGCCGGCGCGCTCTGCCACGACATCGGCAAGTGCTGGGAATGCGACCCGGTCAACCTCGCCCGCTGGCAGGAGCGGCCCGACCAGGCCGGCTATCCCTCGCTGCGCCACTCCGTCTACGGCGCCCATATCTGCCTGGCGGCCGGGCTGCCGGAGACGATCGCCCATATCGCGCTCGGCCATTCGATGGAGGGGCAGCACATCAAGGTCAGCACCGAATGCATGATCGTGCGCTGGGCCGACAATTCCTGGTGGTACAGCGCGGCGGCGCTCGGGCTCTGCCGCGCCGACAGTCTCTCGGCCGCCGGGCCGATGATGACGCCGCGCCCGCTACCGTGATCGCGGCGCGATGACCGGCTATTCGCTCACCTTCGGGCCTGTCCTCGAGCGATGGCCGCTTCTGGTGGACGGGCTCGTCCTGACGATCCTGCTGACGCTGGTCGGCATGCTCCTCGGCACCGGCGCGGGCCTCGCCATCGCGCTGGCACGGCGCTCGGCGCATTGGCCGTTGCGCTGGCTCGCGCGCGGTTATGTCGAGATCTTCCGCAACACGCCGCTGCTGGTGCAGCTCTTCGTCATCTATCTCGGACTGCCTTCGCTCGGCATCCGCCTCTCGCCGGTCGCGGCGGCCTGCGTCTCGCTGGTGCTGAACAACGCCGCCTATACCGGCGAGATCATCCGCGCCGGGCTCGCCGGGACGCCGCGCGGGCAGATCGAGGCGGGAAAGAGCCTGGCGCTGCGGCCCTGGCAGATCCTCGCCTTCATCGTGCTGCCGCCGGCGCTGGCGCGCGTCTATCCGGCGCTGATCAGCCAGAACGTGCTGCTGATGCTGTCGACCGGCATCACCTGCGCCATCGGCGCGCAGGAGCTGACCGCCGTCGTCTCCGACATCAATTCCGACACCTTCCGCAGCATCGAGGCCTTCTCGGTGGCGGCGGGGCTCTACCTCCTCCTCAACTACCTGCAGCGGCTCCTGCTCTGGCTGCTGGGGCTGAGGCTGTTCCGCGGCAGCCGGGTCTGGGCCTGAACCATGCGCAGCATCGGCGTCAACGAGCTGACCTATATCGTCCTGGCGCTACGCTGGACGCTGCTCCTGTCGCTGCTGGCGCTCGCCGGCGGCGGCGCCTTCGGCGCGCTGCTCACGGGCCTCGGCCTGAGCCGCCGCCCATTCGTCCGCCGCGGCCAGATGCTGTTCGTGCAATTCGTCCAGGGCACGCCGCTGCTGATCCTGCTGCTGATCGCCTATTTCGGGCTCAGCGCCGCCGGTTTCGACATCGGTGCGCTGTTGTCGAGCGCGTTGGCGCTGACGCTCTATGCCGGCTCCTATTTCTCGACGATCTGGCTCACCGCGATCCGGGCGGTGCCGCCGGGCCAATGGGAAGGCGCCTCGGCGCTCGGCCTGTCACGCTGGCTCAGGATGCGGCTGGTGATCCTGCCGCAGGCGCTGCGGATCGCGCTGGCGCCGAGCTGCGGCTTCGTCGTCCAGGTGATCAAGAACACCTCGCTGGCCTCGATCGTCGGCTTCATCGAATTGACCCGCGCCGGCCAGATCGTCAGCAACGCGACCTTCCAGCCGCTGCTCGCCTTCAGCGCGGTGGCGGCGGCCTATTTTGTGATGTGCCTGCCCTTCACCCTGCTCTCCGAATGGCTGGAGCAGCGCCAGGCACGGTTCCACTGAAACCCTAGTCCGTCAACGCTAGAAGAGGGGAAAGAGACGATGACGATGAGGTTCGGAAACTGGCTGCGCAACCTGGCAGCCGTGATCCCGCTGGTGCTGGCCGGCGCGACCGCCCAGGCCCAGACGCTCGACGCCGTGCTGAAGCGCGGCAAGGTGCTGGTCGGAGTGAACACCGCCTCGCCTCCCTTCGGCACCACCAATGCCGAGATGCAGCCGGACGGCTATGACGTCGAGATCGCCAGGATGTTGGCGAAGGAGCTCGGCGTGCAGCTCGAAATCGTGCCGGTCAACAACGAGAACCGCATCCCGAGCCTATTGACCGGCAAGGCCGACGTGATCGCCTCGACGCTGCAGATCACGGCCGAACGGGCCAAATCGGTGCTTTTCACCGCGCCCTATGGCATGCATGAATCGATGGTGATCGGCCCGCCGGAGCTGAAGGCGACGCAGCTCTCCGACCTCGCCGGCAAGCGCGTCGGCGTCGCGCGCGGCTCGGCCTACGCCAATCTCATCGCCCAGGCGAACATCCCGGGCCTGCAGCTCGTCCAGTTCGCCGACGACAGCGCCAATCTCAACGCGCTCGTCGCCGGGCAGGTCGATGCCGCCGGCACGGTCTCCTACCTCGCCTCGGAACTGAACAAGCGCTATCCCGACAAGAAGTTCGAGCGCAAGCTGACGCTGACCAGCAATGTCTATGCGATGGGCGTGCGCCGCGGCGATTTCGACTTCCAGCGCTGGGTCAACACCTTCCTGTTCGTGAACATCCTGAACGGCGCCATCCCCAAGGCCTATGAGAAGTGGATGGGCGACGCCTGGAAGCCGCTTCCAGCGTTCTGACGGATACGCAAGCCCGAACGGTATGGCCGACCAGCCGTACCGTTCGGTCTAGTGTTGCCGAGTGTGAAATAGGGCGCCTGTCCGGACCGCCGATATCTCTTGATGTGAATGCCCGCTTGCAGGCAGTGCTGAACCGCCCCGGGTTCGCCGGAGGCCGTTTGGTTTGAGTCACGCCGCCATGGCTGGCTCATCCAGCATGGCGTAGTAGCGCTCCTCGGCTTCGGCCGGCGGAATGTTGCCGCTGGGCTCCAGCAATCGGCGATGGTTGAACCAGTCGACCCAGGTCAACGTCGCGAACTCCACAGCCTCGAAGGATCGCCACGGCCCGCGCCGATGGATCAGCTCGGCCTTGTAGAGCCCGTTGATCGTCTCGGCGAGAGCGTTGTCGTAGCTGTCGCCCACACTGCCGACGGAGGGCTCGATGCCTGCCTCGGCCAGGCGCTCGGTATAGCGGATGCTCACATATTGAGAGCCTCGGTCGCTATGATGCACCAGGCCGCCCCGGTGAACAGGACGACGCTCGTGAAGAGCCTGCTCAAGAGCATCCAGCACGAAGCTGGCATGAGCYGTCCGGCTCACTCGCCAGCCGACGATCCGCCGAGCATAGGCATCGATCRCGAAGGCGACATAGACGAAGCCTGACCAGGTCGAGACGTAGGTGAAGTCCGAGACCCAGAGCCGGTTCGGCGCCGGTGCGYGGAACACCCGGTTGACATGATCCAGCGGGCACGGCGCGGCCTTGTCCTGGATAGTCGTGCGGATCGGCTTGCCGCGAATGACACCTTGCAGGCCAAGGTCCGACATCAGGCGTTCGACCGTGCAGCGGGCAACGTCGAACCCCTCGCGCAACATCTGCCGCCAGACCTTGCGCGCGCCATAGACCTCGAAGTTCTCCCCGAACACGCGCTCGATCTGAGGCTTCAGCTCCAGGTCCCGCTTCGCCCGAGCCGACAGCTTCCCCGGATCGACCCGTTCGGCGACATGCTCACGATAGGTTGACGGGGCGATCGGCAGCACCTTGCAGATCGGCTCGACCCCATAGGCCCTGCGGTGATCGTCGATGAACGCGATCATGACCGGTGTCGGCGGTCGAGCTCCTCTTACCCGACAGGCGAATGCCTGCATTCGCCGAAAGGGCCTGGGCAAAATACGCCGACGCCTTGCGCAGGATCTCATTCGCTTGGCGCAGCTCCCGGTTCTCGCGTTCGAGARCCTTGAGCTTCGCCGCCATGTCCGTCGTCAGCCCGGGCTTTCGGCCGCTGTCGACCTCAGCCTTCTTCACCCACTCGTTCAGCGTTTGCGCCGTGCAGCCGATCTTGCCCGCGATCGACATGATCGCCGCCCAGCGCGACGGATGCTCGGCTTCGTGATCCAGCACCATCCGCACCGCGCGCGCGCATCTCAGGCGAGAACTTGTTCGTCGTCTTGCTCGTCATAGCCCCATCCTCTCAGGAGTTGGGGCCTCCGACAAACCCGGGGCGGTTCACATGCCCCGGCGCATGCATACGTTAGAGCCCGTCCCGCCGAAGCAGACCGACGCCGTGCTTATCGGCTGTCCGGCTCGATCGGTGGCCTCAGCATCGAAGGGGGCCGCGCAATCTCGGCTTTGTCGCCGCGGCGCTGGCCGCTTTGGCGCTGCGGTTGTCGATGTCGGCTAGGTTGAAGACCAGCCTTGGCCGCGGAGACCCGACGTCAGATATGGAAGCGGTCGCATGAGACGGGTCGTGGGACCTCACATTTTTCCATTGCGGAGGCTTACCTCGATCAAGCGGGAGCTGGCTTGATCGATGTCCGGAAGCACCACTTTCCCGAGAGCGAACTTCCGCTCTCCCCATTGCCACGAAAAAGATCGGAGCGGACTGAAGGGATGAACGAGAACGTCCGCGCGAGGTTCGATCAAGAGTGCGGCGTGCCGCCGAATGTCGCTCCACGCCGTGACGGCTGACGATCAGACTAAGCGCGATACGAGCATCGCCGCGCCGGCGCTGCCAAGGCGCGCACCTTCAAGAGGATTGAGCATCTCCTCGAACTGCCTGACTTCTTGATGCATGGCGGCCCATTGCGATCCGTAATCACTTCCCAATTATCAGACAACGGCCCGCCTCTTCTGCAGTCCGGAGCGCCGACACTGGGCGACGAGATCGCCGTGCTGGTTATAGGCACGGTGCAGGAATGTGACGATGCCGGCCTGCGGTCGCGACCGGCTTTCGCGGAGCTCGACGACCTCGGTCTCGACCCTGATCGTATCGCCATGAAAGAGCGGCTTGGGAAAGCGCACCTCATCCCAGCCGAGATTGGCGATCGCGGTTCCTAGCGTGGTATCGCCGACCGAGATGCCGACCATCAGCCCGAGCGTGAAGGCGCTGTTGACGATGCGCTGGCCGAACTCGGTCTCGGTTCGACAATATTCCTCATCGAGATGCAGATAGGCCGGATTGTGGGTCAACGCGCTGAACCAGACATTGTCCGCTTCCGTGATGGTGCGACGGATCTCGTGGCGGAATATCTGCCCGACGCTGAGCTCATCGAAATAAAGGCCGGCCATTGTCGCTCCTCGGCTGAAAATGCTGCGGTTCAGGCGCCGGTGTAACGAGGTGGCCGCTTCTCGCTGAATGCGGAGGCGCCCTCGCTTGCGTCGGCGCTGGTCTGGAGCAGACGCAGCATCAGCTGCTCCAGCCGAAGGCCGCTGGCGAGGTCGACATCGCGGCTGCGCAGCGCCAGCTCCTTCGCCGCCTGGACGGCCAGCGGCGCGTTCTCGGCAATGCGGCGGGCGTAACCCAGCGCCGCCGGCATGAGCTCATCGGGCTCGACGACCCGATTGACCAGCCCCCAGCGCTCGGCCGTCGTGGCATCGATACTGTCGCCGGTGAGGAGAAGCTCCATCGCGATCGCATGCGGCAATTGCTGGATCAGCCGCTGGGTGCCGCCATTGGCGGGAAAGAGCCCGCGCTTGACCTCGGCGACCGAGAAGCTCGCATGCCGAGCGGCAACCCGGATATCGGTCGCCAGAACCAGCGTCATGCCACCGCCGAGGCAGGCGCCGTTCACGGCCGCGATCACCGGTTTCCAGATCTCGAGCCCGCGATTGAGGAGCTGACCCTGCTGGGTCAGCATCAGCTCGGCCAGCGGTGCCGGCGCGGCGGTGAAGCTCTTGAGGTCGGCACCGGCGCTGAAGGCCTTGTCGCCGGCGCCGGTGATGATCGCTGCGCGGATCACCGGGTTGTCACGGACCTGGGTCCAGGCCCTGGAGAGTCCGGCATAATGCTCGGCATCCATGGCGTTGCGCCGCTCCGGGCGGTTGATGGTGATGATCGCGACGGCGCCGTCCCGGTCGAGGTCGATGGACATGAGCCTCGTTCACTTCCTCAGGCGACCGCGCGCAGTTCACGCAGCGCCGCGATCTCGTTCTGGGAGAGGCCGATCTCGGCCAGCACCGCATCCGTATCCTGCCCGAGCAGCGGCGGCGGCAGGCCCGGTCTCACCGGCTCACCATCGAAGCGCACCGGCTGGGCGATGCCCTTGAGACCACCGGCGGCGGGGTGCTCGTAGTTGAGCACCATCCCGCTCGCGGCGGTATGCGGATGGGCCAGCAGTTGCGCCAGCGAATTGATCGGCGAACAGGGAATGCCGGCCCGCGACAACGTCGCGTGCCAATGCGCCACCGTTCCCCCTGCCAGCGCGGCTTGAACCTGCGCGAGTGTCCGGGCCCGGTTGCGGACGCGATCGGCATTGCTGCGAAAATCGGGGTGATCGACGATCTCCTCAAGGCCAACGACCGCGCAGAACTTGCGCCAGAGATTGTCGTTGGCGACGCCGATCATGATCGGCCCGTCCTGCGCCTCGAAGGCCTGGTAGGGGCAGAGCGATTCGTGGCTCGAGCCACATTTCGCCGGCTGCACGCCCTTCTCCCAGAAGGTCTGGAGATTATAGCCGAGCAGGCCCATTGCGGTGTCGTAGAGCGAGACGTTGACGGTGCCGCCCTGCCCGGTCACCGCACGCTGATAAAGCAGGGCGAGAATGCCGCTCAGCGCATGCGTGCCGGTCATCTGGTCGATCGGCGAGATCGGGCTGCGGATATGGCCGCCGCTCTCGTCGCCGGTCAGCGCCATCACACCGCAGAAGGCCTGCAGGATGACATCGTAGCCGGGCGCGTCGCGCATCGGCCCGGCGCGGCCGAAGCCCGAGATACTGCAATAGATCAGCCGCGGATTGAGCCCGCGCAACGTTGCGGCATCGATGCCGAGGCGCTCGACCACCCCGGTGCCGAAGCTTTCGATCGCGATGTCGCAGCTCGTGGCGAGGCGATGCACGACCGCCTGCCCCTGCTCGGTCTTGAGATCGACAGCGATGCTGCGCTTGTTGCGATTGGCGCTGAGGAAGACAGCGCCGAGCCCGGGGGCGCGGAAGGGCGGCCAGCCGCGGGTCTCGTCGCCGGTGCCGACCGGCTCGACCTTGATGATGTCAGCGCCCATCTCGCCGAGATATTGCGCGCAGAGCGGGCCGGCGAGGACCTTGGTCAGGTCGAGGACTTTCACACCTTGAAGCGGCTTGGCCACGATCGATCTCCCGCGCCCTGGGCCGGGCGCTTCACTCTGTCTGATGGGAATGGGCAGGGCCCGGCCGCGATCACTTGCGCTCGATCTTGGCGATCTCGACCAGATCGACCCAGCGCTTCGCATCCTCCTCGACGAAGGCGCCAAGCTCCGCCGGACTGGTCGAGAGCACCTCCGAACCGATCTGGTTGATGAAGCCGATCATCTCGGGATCGCGCAGCAGCGTGTTGAGTGCCGTGTTGAGCTTCTGCACGATCGGCTGCGGCGTGCCGGCCGGCGCGAAGGCGGCGACCCAGGCGACGATGTTGAAGTCGCGGACACCGAGCTCCATCAGGGTCGGCAGCTCCGGCAGGCTCCCGATCCGCTTCGGCCCCGTCACCGCCAGCACCTTGAACTTCTTCTCCCGGATCATGCCGAGCGCGCTGGCGGGATCCGGGAAGAAGACGTCGATGCGCCCGCCGATCAAGTCGGTCATCGCCTGCGGCGTGCCGCGATAGGGCACATTGACCATGTCGAAGCCGAGCAGGGATTTCAGCAACTCGCCGGAAGCGCGCCCGCCGGTATTGCCGCTGCCATAGGAGAGTGGCGGCTTCGCAGCCTTGGCCGTCTTGACGAAGCCGCCGAAATCGTCGGCCGGGAAATCGGAGCGAACCGCCAGCATGTAGGGGATGCGGATGACGCCGCCGATCGGGGCGAAGTCCTTCTTCGGATCATAGGGCAGATGCTGGTAGATGCTCGGATTGGCGGAGTGCGTGGTATTGGTGGTGATTAGCAGCGTGTAGCCGTCCGGGGTTGCGCTCGCGACCTGGCGCGCGGCGATGATGCCGTCGGCGCCGGCCTTGTTCTCGACGATGAAGCCTTGCCCGAGCTGCTTCTGCAGGCCCTCGCCGACCTTGCGCGCCACGGCGTCAGTGGCGCTGCCGGCAGGAAACGGCACGATGAGCGTGACCGGCCGCTGCGGATAGCTCTCGGATTGTGCCTGCGCGGCTCCAATCCCAGCCGCCAGCGCGGCCGCGACCAGCAGCGCTCTCCTCGTCAAACCCGTCATCCGCAATCTCCCTGGAAATGACCGCCCGGCACGCCTGTCACTAAAGCGCTGCGCATGGTTCGAGCTTGATCTCGAGCGCCGGTGCGCCGGCAAGGCGAAAGCCGCGATAGCCCTCAGCGGCGACCTCGTCGCAAATGCGCCGGTAGACATTCACACCGCCGATATAGGGCATGAAAACCCGCGTCTTTCCGGGGACATTGGCGCCCATGTACCAGGAGTTGGCCTGCGGGTAGAGCGTGCGATGCGCGACCTCGTTGACATGGGCGACCCAATTATCCTGCGCCGCCTGCTCGGGCTCGATCGTGCTGATCGCTTGCCGGTGCAGATGCGCCAGGCAGTCGGCAATCCAGTCGACATGCTGCTCGATCGAGACGATGACATTGCTCAGCACCGAGGGGCTGCCTGGGCCGGTGACGGTGAACAAGTTCGGGAAGCCGACGCTCATCAGGCCGAGATAGGTTCGGGGGCCGGCCGACCAGGCCTCCTTGAGCGTCGCACCGCCACGGCCATGGATGGCGATGGCGTCGAGCGCGCCGGTCATTGCATCGAAGCCGGTGGCGAAGACGATGGCGTCGAAGGCGTAGTCCCGCCCGCCGATGCGCAGGCCGCCCTGCGTCAGCCGCTCGATCGGCGCCCGGCGAACATCGACCAGCGTGACGTTGTCGCGGTTGAAGGTCTCATAATAATCGGTGTCGACGCAGATGCGCTTGGCTCCGAGCGGGTGGCCGTGCGGCAGCAGTGCCTCCGCGGTCTGCGGATCGGCGACGGTCTCGCGGATCTTGCCGCGAACGAACTCGGCGGCTGTGTCATTGGCCGCTTTGTCGACCAGGATGTCGTTGTAGGCGTGCATGAAATTGGCACCGCCCTGCTGCCAGCGCCGCTCGTACTCGCGCCAGCGCGTCTCGGCATCGACAGCGAGGGCGCCCTTGTCGCTGAACTCGTAGATCGTGCCGGACCGCGTCTCCTCGCGAGCGCGCCGGCGTAATGCGGCATAGTCCTGCTTCCAGGATTGTTCATAGGCGTCGGTCATCCTCCAGTTACGTGCCGGCACGCTGAAATTCGGCGTGCGCTGGAAGACGGTGAGGTGCCTGGCCTGTGCCGCGATCGGCGGGATCGCCTGGATCGCCGACGAGCCGGTGCCGATGATGCCGACGTTCAATCCGCTGAAGTCGACGCCCTCATGCGGCCAGTGGCCGGTGTGATAGACGCGCCCGCGATAGTCCACCATTCCGGGAAAATCGGGGATGCGGGCGGCCGAGAGACAGCCTGTCGCCATGATGCAGAAGCGGGCAACGATCCGCTCGCCCGCTTGCGTGGTCAGAGCCCATTCCGCGGCGTCCTCATCATAGGTCGCCGATGCGATGCGCGTATCGAGGCTGATGTCGCGGCGCAGGTCGAAGCGATCGGCGACATGGTTGATGTAGCTCAGTATCTCGGGCTGGGTGGCGAAGCGCTCGCTCCAGCGCCAGTCCTGCTGCAGCGCCTCGTCGAAGGAGTAGGAGTACTGCATGCTTTCGACGTCGCAGCGCGCACCGGGATAGCGGTTCCAGAACCAGGTGCCGCCGGCATCCGAGCCGGCCTCGCAGACGCGGACGGAAAAGCCGAGGCCGCGCAGCCGGTGCAGCATGAAGAGCCCGGAAAAGCCGGCGCCGACGATCACGACATCGAAGCGGCTGTCGCCGGCCGGCCGGCTGTTGGCCTCCATTGTCATGAGCTGCGTCCTCCTGCCCGGCGGCAACGCGTTACCGCCTTTGGACGCTAGGCTAGCGCAAATTATAAAATGGTCAAACCATTTGACGATTATCGATTTGGCGCGCTAACCCTGTCGTCACGACATAGGGAGGCGACCCCATGAGACTGCGTTCACTGCTTTTCGTTCCCGCCGACAGCGAGCGGAAATTCGCCAAGGCCCAGGCTAGCGGCGCCGACGGCCTGATCCTCGATCTCGAAGACGCGGTCGCCCCTGCGCGAAAGCCGGTGGCGCGCGAGATGGTTCAGGAGATGCTCGCCGCGGACGCGCCGCGAAGCTGGAGCTTCTGGGTCCGCGTCAACGCGCTCGACACCGGGCTGACATTGGAGGACCTTTCAGCCGTGGTCCGGCCCGGGCTCGACGGGATCATGGTGCCGAAGGCCAATGGCGCGGCGGACATCGTCCGGATCGGACACTATCTCGACGCGCTGGAAACCCGCAGCGGCATGGCGCGCGGTACGGTCAAGATCATCGTCGTCTCGACCGAGACCGCGGTCGCGATGTTCAATCTCGGCAGCTATGCCCCGGCGCATGAGCGCCTCGCCGGCTTGACCTGGGGTGCGGAGGATCTCGGCGCCGTCGTCGGCTCCAGCACCAACAAGCAGCCGGACGGCGACTGGACCCAGCCCTATCGGGTCGTGCGCAGCATGTGCCTGTTCGCCGCGGCCGCGGCCGAGGTCGCACGCATCGACACTCTCTATGCCGATTTCCGCGATCCGGTGGGCTTGGAGGAAAGCTGCCGCATCTCACAGCGCGACGGCTTCACCGGGCGCATCGCGATCCACCCTGATCAGGTCGAGACGATCAACCGCTGCTTCTCACCTTCGGCGGAGGATCTGGCACAGGCCAGAAGGATCGTCGCTGCCTTCGACGCCGATCCTGGCATCGGCACGATTGGCATCGACGGCAAGATGTACGACATCCCGCATCTGAAGCTGGCTCGTGCGATTGTTGTCGCGGCGGAAGGTTGAACGCGGAGCCTAGTCCGGCAGGTCGGTTTCCTCGCGTGCCCTGGTCTTGGCGCGCGTCGCCTTGACGTGACGCTCCATGCGGCGGAAGGCGGCATCGCCATCCCCTGCCACGATCGCCGCGATGATGCGCTCATGCGCTTTCACCACCTCCTGGCGCAGGCTGGAGGTGTCGTATTCGTCGCTCACGGTCGAGACCACGACGTCATAGGAGATCGAGTAGAGGAAGGCTGCCAGCAGATCGTTGCAGCTCGCCGTCGCGACCGCGTTGTGCCAGGCGATATTGATCTCGGCGAAGCGATCGCGATCGCCCAGCGCCTGCGCCATCTCGGCGTTCAGATCCCGCAGGCGGACGATGTCGTCGGCGCTACGATGCTCGGCGGCAAGACGCGCAAGTCCGGGCTCCAGCGTCTCGCGCGTCTGCTGCAGCGTCCGTAGCGACAGGCGCCGCCCGCGAACGAATTGCGTGACGAAATGCGCCATCGAGTCGTTGCCGGGCCGGCTGACGATATTGCCACCAAGGCGGCCGAGCTTGGTCTTCACCAGCCCCTCGACCTCGAGCTTGCGCAGGGCTTCGCGCACCGAACCGCGGCTCAGGCCAGTCTGGCTGACGAGTTCGCGCTCGGTCGGCAGATGCGTGCCTTCTTCCAGCGAGCCATCGAGGATGGTCTGGCGCAGCTTGTCGGCCAGCACCTCATAGGACTTCTGGACGGAGATCCGTCCCAGCATCGGCTCCGGAGAATCGCCCCGTTTCGTCATCTCGCTCGGTTCCGCAGGCGGGAAGCCATATCATACGCCTGAAAAGGTATAATGGTAAGAGCAAAGACAAGGCAGAAGGCAGCTAGCCCCAGCCACCTTGGTCCAGTACCGCGCGCGTATGTTCCCCAAGATGCGGCGGTAAACGTCGCAAGGCCGGCCGCCAATTGCTCCAGTCGCCGACCGGGCCGAACAGCCGCAATCTCTGGCCGTCCTCGCAGGTCGCGTCCTGGAAGAAGCCCGTGGCCAGCAAATGCGGATCATCGCAGAGCTCTTCCAGCGAGCGCATCGCGACCGCAGTGAGCCCCGCCTCCCGCAAGGTTGCGACCCAATGAGCGGTCGGATGCTCACGGGTGATCGCACCGACCATCTCGAACAGGGCATCGCTATGGATGGTCCGCGCCGTCATGTCGGTGAGCCGGCTATCGCGTGACAAATCGGGGTCGCGGCCGACCACCTTCAGGAAGCTGCGCCACTGCGCGTCCGTGTAGATCATGCAGCAGATGTGTCCGTCCTTGGTCGGGAATGGACCGCGGTCGCGCACCATCAGGCGCGGATATCCGATAGGAGCGGAGGCAGGCTTGAAGGTCTCGCCGAAGAGATGGTCGCCGAAGAGCAGGCTCGCCAGCGTCTCGAACATCGGGATGCCGAGCTCGCAGCCAATGCCAGTGCGCTCGCGCTGGAACAGCGCCGCGCTCATCAGGCCGAAAGCATAGAGCCCGACCGTGCGGTCGGCCAGATTGGCGGGAACATAGCGCGGCTGGCCGTCGCTGGTGCGGCCGAGCAGGTCGGCGAGGCCTGAGATCGCCTGGATCAGGTCGTCGAAAGCGCCCTGCTCGGCATAGGGTCCGCGCTGGCCGAAGCCGAACAGTCCGGCATAGATCAGGCGCGGATTGAGCGCCGAGAGCGCCTCGTAGCCGAGCCCGAGGCGGGCCATGGCCTGCGGGCGCATCGAGTGCACGAACAGGTCGGCCTCGGCGACGACCCGCAGCAGTGCCGCGCGCCCCTCCGGGCTCTTCAGGTCGAGCACGACGCTGCGCTTGTTGCGGTTGAGATGGACGAAGAGCGGCCCGCGATCCGAGCCTGGCGGCGCGCCTGCCTTGCGTAGGATATCGCCTTCGGGCGGCTCGACCTTGATGACGTCGGCGCCGAGATCGGCGAGCAGCTGCGTCGCCAGCGGCCCCATGACGATCGCCGTCAGGTCGACGACACGGACGCCGGCCAGCGGCGCAAGGTTTGGTGCAGGGGATTCGCTCACGCCTTCAGTCGTACGAGTTGCTTCCCGAAATTGCGACCCGTCATCATGCGCAGGAACGCCTCGGGCATGCGCTCGAAGCCGTCGAGGACATCCTCCCTGGTCTGGATCCTGCCCTCGCGGTGCCAGGCGGCAAGCCGCGCCATCGCCTCGCCGCGCCGATGCCACCAGTCGAAGGCGATGAAGCCCTGGACCAGCGCCCGCGTCACGATCAGGCGCGAGGAGGCGCGCAGCCCGATATCCTCTTGCTCGAAGTCATTGGCGAGCGCGATGCGGCCGCAGATGGCGACGCGCGCCCCGACTGCGAGATTACGCAGCACGGCGTCATGGATCGGCCCGCCGGTATTGTCGAAGAAGACGTCGATACCGCCGGGCGCGAGTGCTGCCAGAGCGGCGGTGAGGTCGTTCGTCGTCTTGTAGTTGAGCGTCGCGTCGAAGCCGACGGAGCGACACCAGGCCAGCTTCTCGTCAGAGCCGGCGACGCCGATCACGCGCGCCCCGCAGAGCTTGCCGATCTGCCCGACGAGCTGGCCAACGGCGCCCGAGGCCGCCGAAACGACGAGCGTGTCGCCGGGCTTGGGCCGGCCGATCTCGAAGAGCCCGATATAGGCGGTTAGCCCGGGCATGCCGAGCCAGGACAGCGTTGCCTGCGGCGGGCCGAGCGCCGGATCGACCTTGTTGGCCTTGGCAGCGCCGGGCAGGTCCGGCGTCAGCACCGCATATTCCTGCCAGCCGAAGCCCATCGCCTCGGCGATGTCGCCGGGCTTCCAGTCCGGATGGTTCGAAGCGACGACCTCGCCGACACCGCCGCCCTGCATCAGCTCCCCGAGCCCGACACCCTTGGCATAGTTCGTCGAGGGGCTGATGCGGCCGCGCATATAGGGGTCTAGCGAGAGCCACTGCGTCCGGACCAGGATCTGGCCGGGCCCGGGCTCCGGCATCGGCGCGTCATGCAGGCTCCAGGTCTCGAGCGTCGGCAGGCCCTGCGGATGCGAGGCAAGGCGCCATTGGCGGTTCGTCATCGTCGTCTCCTCACTCGCACCCGGAGGCCCGACCCTGGCACGAAGCCAGGGCCGGCTGGAAGGTGCCTTAGCCCTTGACCAGCGGACAGGCAGCCGGATCGGCCTTCTGGAAGGCCTCCTCGCCGGGGATCGTCGCCAGCGTCTCGTAGAGGTCCCATTCCCCCTTCGAGGCTGCCGGCGTCTTAACGCGGAAGATGTACATGTCGCGGACGACGCGGCCATCGGCGCGGATCTTGCCGTTCTTGGTCATGAAGTCGTTGACCGGCGTCTCCTTCATCTTGGCCGCGACCTTGATGGCGTCGTCCTCGCCGACAACCTTGACCGCGTTGAGATAGTGCATGACCGCGCCATAGGCGCTGGCCTGGACCATGTTCGGCATCTTCTTGAAGCGCTCGAAATAGCGCTTGGCGAAGGCCCGGGTCTCGTCGTTCTGGTCCCAGTAGAACGGCGAGGTCACCAAGAGACCCTGAGCCGTCGACAGGCCCATGGCCTTGACGTCATGCAAGGTCAGGCTGAGCGCGGCGAGTTTCTGCTTGGGGCGGACACCGAACTCGTCAGCCTGCTTGACGATGCTGGCGACATGGGCGGTCGTGGTAGCGAGTGCGATCACATTGGCGCCGGAGGTCTGTCCCTTCAGCAGGTCGGAGGAGAAATCCTTGGTGTCGAAGGGATGGCGGGAGGCGCCGACGACCTTGCCGCCACCGGCTTCGATCATCGCCGTCGTGTCGCGCTGGACGTTGACGCCATAGGCGTAGTCCACCGTCATGAAGTACCAGTTCTTCTCGCCAGCTTGCGTGTAGAATTTCGTGACGCCCAGCGCCTGGCTGTAGTTGTTGTAGGTCCAGTGGATGCCGTTCGGGCTGCAGTTCTTGCCGGTGAGGTCGCTGGAGGCCGAGCTCAGATAGATCGCGAGCTTGTTCTTGTCCCTGGCGAGCTCCTGCACACCGAGCGCGACCGAGGTGATGCCGACGTCGAAGATCGCGCTGACACCCTCGTCATACCATTTGCGTGCCGCGGTGATGCCGACATCGGGCTTGTTGAGATGGTCGGCCTCGAGCACCTGGATCGGCCGGCCAAGCACCGTTCCGCCGAAATCCTCGACCGCCAGCTTCATCGCGGTGACCGTGCCTGGCCCCGACAGGTCGACGACGATGCCGGACATGTCGCTGAGCGCGCCGATCTTGAACGGCGCCGGCTGCTGAGCCCGAAGTTCCAGACTAGTCAGAGCAAGCGCGATGGGCAGCGCCGCGAGGGCAAGCAGCCGACGGCGGCGAGAAGCTGGAGGCTGATCGAAGGCGTTCGGTGACATGGCTGCTCCTCCCTGAGCGCTGCGTTATTGCCCGATGCCAGCGCGAAGGCCGGCCCGGCTGATGATGCCGTCAGCTGTGATGGACGTATTTCTGGTGCAGGAAGCCGGCGAGCCCTTCGCTGCCGCCCTCGTAGCCGTAGCCGCTCTGCTTCACGCCGCTGAACGGCGCTTCGGTGTGCGAGACGGCGAAGGAGTTCAGGCCGAGGACGCCGATCTCGAGCTCCTCGCCAAGCTTGACGGCAGCCGAAGCCGAGCGCGTGAAGGCGTAGCCGGCAAGGCCGACCTTGCTGCGGTTGGCGCGGGCGATGGCCTCGTCGAGTTCGTCGAACGCGCTCACCAAAGCGAGCGGGCCGAAGGGCTCTTCGCTCATCGCCGCCGCATCGTCGGGCACATTGGCGAGCAAGGTCGGACGCCAGAAGAAGCCGCGCTCCCCTGCCCGCTCGCCGCCGGTCACGACCTCGGCCTGATGGCTGATGGCGTCGGCGACGAGCCGTTCCATCGCCTCCGGGCGGCGCGCATTGGCCAGCGGGCCCATGCCGGCATTCGGGTCGAGGCCATCGCCGAGCCTGATGCTTGCGAGTGCCTGGCCGAAACGCTCGACGAACCGTTCATAGGCCGGCCGCTGCACGTAGAAGCGCGTCGGCGAGGTGCAGACCTGGCCGGCGTTGCGGGTCTTGCCGATCGCCGACAGAGCCGCAGCCGCATCGATGTCGGCATCGTCGAGGACGATGACCGGCGCATGCCCGCCCAGTTCCAGCGTGCACGGCTTGATCCGCTCCGCCGCCAGGACCGCAAGGCTCCGGCCGACGGGGACCGAACCGGTGAAGGTGACCTTCCGGATCACCGGGGACGCGATGAGATGCCGCGAGATCTCGGCGGGGTCTCCGAAGACGATGTTGAGCACGCCGGCAGGCAGGCCGGCATCGACCAGGGCACGGCCAAGTGCGAGCGCCGAGGCGGGCGTCTCCTCCGCCGGTTTCAGGATGCAGCTGCAGCCCGCAGCCAGCGCCGGCGCGACCTTGCGGGCGGCCAGGAGCGCCGGAAAGTTCCAGGGCGTGAAGGCGGCGACAGGGCCAATCGGTTCCGGCAGCACCATCTGCCGTGCACCATGGCTTCGCGCCGGGATGATGCGGCCATAGGCACGGCCGGCCTCGGCCGCATACCAGTCGAAGGTCTCGGCGCAGAGACTGATCTCGAGCTCGGATTGGGCCAGTGGCTTGCCCTGTTCGAGCGTCATCAGCCGGGCAATCACCTTGGTTCGCTCACGCAGCAGCTGAGCAGCTCGGGCGAGGACCGCAGCGCGACCGGTCGCCGGCGTCCGTCGCCAGAGCTCGAACCCTGCCTCCGCGCTGGCGAGCGCTGCGTCGAGATCATCGCGTGAGGCGCCTGTCGGCTCGGCGAGCACGCCGCCGGTCGCTGGATTGGTGACGCGCAGCGCCGGGCCGCGGCCCTTCCGCCATGCCCCGCCAATCAGCAATTGCAGTCCGTCCGCGGCGTAGTCGCCGGCCATCGCATAGGCGATCGGCGTCGCGAGCCCTTCCATTCCATCCTCCCAGTTGGCTTGTTGATAACAAGCGACCATTAAATGGTCAAACCATTTGACGATTTAATCACTGAGAGCTACCCATGTCCCAAGACAAGCGTGGCCACCGAGGCGAAAGAATGCGGCTGGGAGGAGAAGACCGATGCGAGCGATGATGCGCTGCTATCAGCTGACCGGATTTGGCCAGCCCCTCGCTGCCGGCGAACAGCCGCGCCCGCAGCCCACCGGCACTGAGGTCCTGCTCAAGGTACGCGGCGCCGGCGTCTGCCACAGCGATGTGCATCTCTGGGAGGGCCATTACGATCTTGGTGGCGAGCGCAAGCTCTCCTTCGCCGACAGGTTGAAACTGCCGCTGACGCTCGGCCATGAGAGCGCCGGCGAGGTCGTCGCGCTCGGCCCCGAGGCGAAAGGTGTCACGATCGGCGCAAGCTGCCTTGCCTGCTCCTGGATCGGCTGCCTCGAATGCGCCGCCTGCTCCGTCGGCGACGAGCATCTCTGCGCGGCGCCGCGTTTCCTCGGCGTCAACCGCGACGGCGGCTATGCCGACTACGTGCTGGTGCCGCATCCGCGCTATCTGGTCGAGATCGGCGATCTCGATCCCGTCGCCGCGGCCCCCCTCGTCTGCTCGGGCCTCACCACCTACAGCGCGTTGAAGAAGTTCGGACCGCTGCTCCAGCGTCAGCCGCTCGCGATCATTGGGGCCGGCGGGCTTGGGCTGATCGCCATCGGCCTCTTGAAGCAGCTCGGCGGCAAGGGCGCAGTCGTGGTCGAGCTCGATCCGCGCAAGCGCGAGGCAGCGATGGCCGCCGGCGCACTCGCAACCGTCGACCCGAAAGCACCCGACGCCGCGGCCCAATTGCGCAAGGCCCTCGGCGGCAGCGTCCTCGGCGTGCTCGACCTCGTCGGCAGCGGCGAGACCGCGACGCTCGCGGTCGAGACCTTGGACAAGGGCGGCCGGCTCGTGATCGTTGGCCTGTTCGGCGGAGCGATGACCCTCGCCGTCCCGCTGGTGCCGATGAAGGCGCTGACGATCCAGGGCAGCTATATCGGCAGCCCGGCCGAGCTGCGCGAGCTGGTGGCGCTGGTGCGCGAGCATGGCCTGCCGGCGACGCCACTCGACCGTCGCCCTTTGACTGCTGCCCCCGCCGCACTCGACGATCTGCGCCGCGGGCAGGTCCTCGGCCGCGTCGTGCTGACCCCCTGAGAGCCGTGCGATGCCGCTGCACCCGTTCTTCCAGATGATGATGGAGAGCTTCGCCGCAGCCGGCCGGCCGGCCTTGTCGGACGGCACGCCGGAGCAGAGCCGCGCGCTCGTCGCGGCGGGACGTGCGGCGCTGGGGCCCGGAGCCGAAGTCGGGTCGATCACCGACCTCTCGATCCCGACACGCAGTGGCGCGATCCCGGCGCGGCTTGTGCTGCCGAAGACGGCTCCCACTGGGCTCGTCGTCTATCTCCATGGCGGCGGCTGGGTGATCGGTGAGCTCGACGATTACGAGGTGCTGGCGCGCCATCTCGCAACGCTGAGCGGCTGCGCCGTGCTGCTGCCGGACTACCGGCTCGCGCCGGAGCGCAAATTTCCGGCCGGGCTGGAGGATTGCGAGGATGCCCTGCTCTTCGCTGCCGAGAAGGTGGCGGAGTTCTGCGGCGCAAGCGTCCCGCTGGTCGTGGCCGGCGACAGCGCCGGCGCCAATCTCGGCACGGTGGCGGCGCGCAGGGTGCGCGGCCGCGTCGCATTCGCGCTGCAGGCCCTGCTCTACCCCGTCAGCGATTGCGACTTCGACCGGCCGAGTTATCGCCAGCATGGCGACGGCCTACCGCTGACGCGCAAGGACATGCTCTGGTTCTTCGACCATTACGCGCCGCGGGCGCAGCGTGGCGATCCGGACATCTCACCGCTGAGAGCGCCCGATCTCTCCGGCCTCCCGCCGGCCCTGATCGTCACCGCCGAATACGACGTGCTGCGCGACGAGGGCGAGGCCTATGCCGACCGGCTCGCAGAGGCCGGCGTGCCAGTGACGCATCGCTGCGCCGCCGGCCTGCCGCATGGCTTCGCCCGCCTGCACAACCACGTCGATGCGGTCGATGCCGAGATCCGCGCCGTCGCAGCCGCGATCGCCACCGCCTGCCGCCAAGCCGGAGCGTAGATCATGAAGCGTCTCGACAAGGTCATTATCAGCTGCGCCGTGACAGGCTCGATCCACACTCCGTCCATGTCCGAGGCGCTGCCGGTCAATGCCGAGCAGATCGCCAAACACGCGATCGATGCCGCCAAAGCGGGGGCTGCGATCCTGCATCTCCATGCCCGCAACGAGGCCGACGGCTCGCCCTCGTCGGCGCCGGAGGATTACATGCGCTTCCTGCCGCGCATCAGGCAGGGCTGCGACGCGGTGGTGAACATCACCACCGGCGGCGGGCTCGGCATGAGCCTCGACCAGCGTCTGCTCGCCGCGAACACGCTGAAACCCGAGCTGGCCTCGATGAACATGGGTTCGCTGAATTTCGGGCTGTTCCCGGCGGCTGAGAAGATCAAGGCCTACAAGCAGCCCTGGGAACAGGGCTATCTGGAGATGACGCGCGACTTCATCCTCTCCAACACCTTCGCGCAGATCGAGCGCGGCATCGGCGAGCTCAGCGCCCACGGCACCCGGTTCGAGTTCGAGTGCTATGATGTCGGCCATCTCTACAACCTGGCCTGGGCCGTCGAGCGCAAGCTGGTTCAGCCGCCGTTCCTGGTGCAGTGCATCTTTGGCGTGCTGGGCGGCATCGGCCCCGACACCGAGAACCTGATGCACATGAAGCGCGTCGCCGATTCCCTGTTCGGCGACGACTACATCCTCTCGGTGCTCGGCGCCGGCCGCCACCAGACCAGCCTCGTCACCATGGGCGCGATCCTCGGCGGCTGCGTGCGCGTCGGGCTCGAAGACTCGCTCCATCTCGGCAAGGGGGTGCTGGCGCGCTCGAATGCCGAGCAGGTCGACAAGATCAGGCGCATCCTCGGCGAGCTCTCGCTGGAGATCGCCAGCCCCGCCGATGCCCGCGCCATGCTCGGCCTCAAGGGCGCCGACAAGACGGCCTTCTAGATCAAGCGAGAGTTCTTGAGATGATCGAGCTGAACGACGACCAACGAGCGCTCTGCGATGGCGTCGCCGCGGTATGCAGGCGTTTCGACGACGAATACTGGGCCGCCTGCGACCGCGACGCTCGCTTCCCGCGAGAGTTCCACCAGGCGATGGCGGCCGATGGCTGGCTCGGCGTCACCATGCCGGAGGAATTCGGCGGAGCCGGGCTCGGCGTCACTGAGGCGGCGCTGGTCATGCACACCGTCGCCGGCTGTGGCGGGGCGATGGCGGCGGCCTCCTCGATCCACATCAACATGTTCGGCCCGCATCCGATCGTGGTGCACGGCTCGCCTGAGCAGAAGCAGCGCTGGCTGCCGCGGCTGGTCTCGGGCGAAGACCAGGTCTGCTTCGGCGTGACCGAGCCCAATGCCGGGCTCGACACCACCAACATCACCACTTTCGCGACCAAAGTGGAGGGCGGCTATCGCGTCTCCGGGCGCAAGATCTGGACCTCGACCGCGCAGGTCGCCAGCAAGATCCTGCTGCTCACCCGCACCACCGCGCGCAAGGACGCCAAGCGTCCGACCGAGGGCATGACGATCTTCTACACCGACCTCGACCGCTCGAAGTTCGAGGTGAAGAGCATCGCCAAGCACGGCCGCGCCGCGGTCGATTCCAATATGGTCTTCATCGACGACGTCTTCATCCCGGATGAGGACCGCATTGGCGAGGAAGGCAAGGGCTTCAGCTACCTGCTCGACAGCCTTAACCCCGAGCGCGTCCTGATCGCGGTCGAGGCGATCGCGATCGGCCAGGACGCGCTCGGCCGGGCCGCGCGCTATGCGCGGGAACGCAATGTCTTCGGCCGGCCGATCGGCCAGAACCAGGGCATCCAGCACCCGCTGGCCGAGCGCTGGATCGCACTCGAGGCAGCCTGGCTGATGGCGATGAAGGCGGCCGCGCTCTACGACGCCGGCAAGCCTTGCGGCGCCGAAGCGAATGGCGCCAAGTTCCTCGGCGCCCGCGCCGGCTACGACGCCTGCCTGCAGGCGGTCATGACCCATGGCGGCATGGGCTATGCCAAGGAGTACCAGGTCGAGCGTCTGCTGCGCGAAGTGCTGGTGACCCGGTTAGCCCCGATCAGCGAGCAGCTGATCCTCTCTTTCATCGCTGAAAAGGTGCTCGGGCAGCCGAAATCATATTGAGGGGTTCGCCGACGCTGATCGCATCTATGACGCACATCGCGACCATGCCATATCGCCGCGATGCGCCATTTGCGGACGTTGGAGAGCGGCCAGCGTGCGGACGTTCGTGGAACTAAAAATTGGCGGACGGTGCGATACCCGAAAGCAACATCCCGATGTCGGCTTGTCGAGATAACAATCTTCCACTTCGAAACTAGGGCGCTCCATCAAAGCGAGATGGCAGATGGCGAGCGATCCCTGGGGGCAACGCCCAACGTGAGCCCGCCCCGTCAAGCCGCTCTCGGCAAGCGCAAGCCCGGCGCAAGGCTGCCGACATGCTTGAGATCGGCGATGAAGCGCTTGGTCTCAGCAGACTTCGCTTCTTCGTCCGGCAGGCGCAGCAGATAGGATGGATGGACGGTCGCCAGCAACGGCGTACCGTCCGCCAAGGCAAGCTCGCGCCCGCGCGCCGCCGTCAGCGGGCCGGCATGGCCAGTCAGCGCCTTGAGCGCGGTCGCGCCCAGCGCCACGACGAGCTGCGGCTTGACGAAGCCGAGTTCGAGATCGAGCCAGAAGCGGCAAGCCTTGACCTCACCCGCATTCGGCTTCTCGTGGATGCGCCTTTTGCCGCGCAGCTGGAATTTGAAGTGCTTCACCGCATTGGTGACATAGGCTTTGGCGCGATCGAGCCCGGCATCGGCCATGGCGCGGTCGAAGACCTTGCCCGCCGGGCCGACGAAAGGCTTGCCCGCGAGGTCCTCGTAATCGCCCGGCTGCTCGCCGACGAAGACGACCGGAGCACTGCGCGGGCCTTCGCCGAAGACCGTCTGCGTCGCATCGCACCAGAGATCGCAGCGCCGGCAGGCGCGCGCGGCGGCCGCGGCCTCCTCCCAGCTCTCGATCGCGGAAAGGTCGGAAGCGGCCGGGTCGGGAGAGGCTGCCGCCGCCCGTCGCTTCTGCGGTAAGGTCGGAGCGCTCATGATCATCTCCTGCGTTCGCCGCGCCGCATCGGCGATCAGGGGAGAAATCAGTTCGGCCTCGGGCAGGTTCCGCCAGTATTTCACCGGCATCTCCGCCTTCATCGCCTTCGGCTTCAGCCGGGCCGGATTGAAGATGCTGGCGTAATAGGTCCGCCACCACTCCTCCATCGCGTCGCTTGTTGGAGCCTGCGCGCGCGTCGCCGCCTCGCCGAGCCTGAGCTCGCGTCCGTCCCAGAGCAGGGTCCCGCGCGGTGTGAGGATCGTCCAGCGCATGGTGGTGAAGCGCTCGACGAAGAAGGGCGCGACCTTCTGAAGGATGTGGTGCTCGGACTCGAACCAGGCGACGAAGGCCTCGCCACCCTCCCCGTCATCGACCTCGCGGAAGCGCACAAAGGCGGTCATCTTGTGCATATCGCGCCGGACCGAGCGGGCCAACGCCTCGGCGCGGTGAACAGCATGGTCGGAGGCGATCTGGAGGAGTTCGCGCTCCTCCTGCAGGCGCCAGAGCAGGCGGTAGAGCAGATCGAAACGCGCGGGATCGCTGTGGCAGATAACCTCCTGCGCCAGGGCGATGAAGGCGCGCGGCACGCTCAGCGCCCTGCCCTCGCCGCCCTCGACCACATCCTCGCCGAACAGGCCGGTATCATGGTCGCCGACACGCCAGTCGATCGCCGACGGCGCCACCAGCGCTTGCGCGAAGCGGCGCGCAAAGCCGCGCCAGCCCTCGAAATCGGCGGGATGGGAAAGACGCGCGACGAACATCAGAGCAGCGCCAGTTGCTGCGGCTTCGGCGCCAGCTGCGCCTTCAGCCTGTCGCCGTCGAGCGCGGCCCCTGGCCGCCAGTCCGTGGTGACGATGAACTGCCTGAGCACGCGCAGCGAACGCACCAGCCGCCCGACATCCTCCAGCCTCAGGCTCCGGAACCGCCGCATGGCGAGGATGCGATCGACGCTGCGCGTGCCGAGCCCCGGAATACGCAGTAGCAGTTCGCGCTCGGCGCGGTTGACGTCGACGGGGAAGCGGCCGCGATGGCGCAGGGCCCAGGCGAGCTTGGGATCGACGGAAAGATCGAGCATGCCACCGGGCGCTGCATCCATGATCTCATCGACCTCGAAACCGTAGAAACGCGTCAGCCAGTCGGCCTGGTAGAGCCGGTGCTCGCGCATCAGCGGCGGCTCCGACAGCGGCAATTGCTTCGACGCGTCAGGGATGGGACTGAAGGCGGAATAATAGACCCGGCGCAGACCATAGGCGCCGTAGAGATGGGCGCTGCGCTGCAGGATGGTCGCGTCGCTGGCATCGTCGGCGCCGATGATCATCTGCGTGCTCTGCCCGGCCGGCGAGAAGGCCGGCGCCCGCCTGGAGCGCTCACGCTCGACTGCGGCTTCGTCGATCTTCAGCTTGAGGCCGCCCATGGCGCTGCGGATGTCGAGCGGCTGCTTTTCCGGCGCGAAACGCTTCAGCGAGGTCTCGCTCGGCAATTCCACATTGATCGAGACCCGGTCGGCGAACAATGCGGCGCGGTCGATCAGGTCCTGGCTGGCGCTTGGGATCAGCTTGAGATGGATATAGCCGCGGAAATCGTGATCGAGCCGCAGGCTTTCGGCGACACGTACCAGTTCGCCCATCGTGTAATCCGGCGAGCGGATGATGCCGGAGGAGAGGAACAGGCCCTCGATATAGTTGCGCTTGTAGAAATTCAGCGTCAGCGCCACGACCTCCTCGACCGTGAAGCGCGCCCGCCGGACATTGCTCGAACTGCGGTTGATGCAGAAGACGCAATCGTAGGAGCAGAAATTGGTCAGCAGGATCTTCAGCAGCGAGATGCAACGCCCGTCCGGCGCATAGGAATGGCAGATGCCCGAGCTCGTGGTCGAGCCAACGCCCATGCCGCCGACCGAGCTGCGCTTGGTCGTGCCGGAGGAGGCACAGGAGGCGTCATATTTCGCCGCGTCGCTGAGGATCTCCAGCTTCTGGAGCGTGGTGAGCTGCGCCAAGCAAGCCTCCATGTTCACTATATGTTCAACATCAAACGAAACGCATCCCGCCCGCCAGAGGTTCCACAGCGCATGATCGTCGCAGCATCGCTCCGAGGCAGTTGGATGATAGATTAATCTGCGCGCTCGCCAGATTCTTCTAGGCACAGGAAACTGGAAAGCACCGTTCGCTACCTCTGCATCAAAGTTGAACGCACTTCTCCTTTCGGAGCAAACGGACCTATGAGCTCTGGCACGGCACGCTCCTGCCTTGTCTAGTTCCGCCATTCGAGCAGCGGCGAACTCGGGTGACCGGCGCGAAGAAAGCCATCAACCGTCTGCATCGCACTGCGATACCAGAGTTTATAATTCAGATGCGGCGGACCCGCATCGCCGGCGAGAACCATAAGTTCGCTAAAATCCGCCTCCTCGTACCATGGGAAGGTCGCAGTCACTCGCTCCGGAGACATTTATGCTGGCCCTATGGGGCTTCGTCGACAGGTACAAGAATCCGACCACGGACGGCCAGATGTCTGTCACTGCGATTCATGACCACGAGAAGGACGGCCGTACGATCCTCGCATTCAAGGACGACGCGATGGCAAAACAGGCCATCGTCGAACTCGGTCGTGTCGAAGAGAAGATAACCCGCCCGGCGCATGTCATAATCGCTAGCGAATTGGTACGATACTTCCGCCCTGCGCCTATCGCGCAGGTTCAAAAAGCCCTTTCCGGTAATCATAGCGTGTCTCCGCTTGGCGGCGTCACAACGCGCCGCACGCGGTCATTTCCAGAAGCAGTATGGAGACAACGGCCACCCCATAGGGCGCGCCTTCGCGCCAGTTGTCCATGTCAAAAGACAATGCCCTGCGGCTAGAAAACCCGGGGGATCATCGCATCGTCGGCAATGTCTCGCAGGCCCTTGAGGGGGGCATGCCGCAGTTTCTTGCTATGACTCCAGCCGCGATAGGCATCCCTCGGCTGCGAGCTCGGATGTACCCAGGCGGTGCCCTTGCAGCTGATACTGCGGGCTGGGCGGGGCGACAGGAAGGAAGCAGGCCACGGTCGGCGGGAGTGCGGCGCTCAAACGCGCGGTTGGAACCCGCCGATTAATCTAACTTCTCCCATGCGGCGCTTTTCGGCTTCGGCCATGAAAATTGAGAGAGGCGCGATATGTCTCATCGCCAGCCTCGTTTCGAACACGCGCCTTGAAGGAGAAGCGCTTGCCGTTGGGCAACTCGTCCTTCGCCATGTCGGCCAAGGCCCGCTGCGCTTCAGCCGCTGCGACCTGCTCGTTGGGGGCGTCGATCTTGCTCGTCGAGCGTCCCGTTGCGTCCTTGGTTGTTATCCGAAACTTTGCCATGGCGCCTTCTCCGATCAAAGGGAATGCGCGAGCGCCCCGGCCGTTCCGGCTCATCTCTTTGGCAGGTAATAATTTTTTGGTCGCGGCTTGCTTGAGCACAGCTTGGGTATCGTGCTCGTCTGCTGCAACCACTATCGAGCCCGCCCTATGTATGGGAGCCGCGGAACGACGCACTGATGTCCGCTCACGTCTTTGGAACGGGGCGGTCGACCGCATCATGCGAGAAGACCGCGCCGCCTGCCGGCACCGCGAGCCGCCTGCAGCGATTGCCGAACCCATCCGTATAGTCCGATGCGCTGATGGGAGCGCCGTCGCTCAATGCCGAGATGACGGGGCCCCTCCCCTGAACGAGATCAGCGTCGCGGCTTGGGTGAGGGTCGAGCAGGAGGATGGCGGGGGTGGGCTGGGCGGTGACGATTTCGATGCGATAGCCGACGCGAATGTCCATTGCGCTGTTCCCGGGGATGATGAAAGCGCAACACCCGGCGAATGATTGGGTTCCTACAAGGCGTGCTGAAGAAAGTTGCAGTCCGGCTGCGCCGTGCATAGGCGCGGCTCGACAATTGCTTCAGCTTTTAGTTCGAGCGATTGAGCAAGCCGGTTATCGGATTCTGCGGGCTCTGCGGCCGTTGAACCCGGTTACCCTGCCGTTTGGCTCCCGCGATCTGTGCTTCCCCGATTACGCGCTCTCGATCATCGGAGTCCTTCACCCGATACTGAGGTTCTCCATCAATGAGCGACGGGAGAAGCCGTGAAACGATGTAGGTGCCGATGGCATCCATGTCGTGAAAGCCAAAAGCGAGGCTGACACGATCACCTACCGCATATTGATGGTCCATGTTTGCTCCAAGCCACCGGCCTGCGAGGCAGCGCCCAATTGCACATGCCTCTCGGAGTCAGGCTCAATTGGCAGTCGCACATTAGCGATGCCTCCCTTGGAGCGCGCCATCATTTGACAGGGTCCTGAATAGCCATGTTGTGGACGCGTGGCCTCTCGGGCCTTGACCCCTTCACTCAGCACAAATTGCGTGAAGGGTTCGATCGTGAACCAAAAGGCGTAGCCAGCCTCAGGCCAAGGATCGAACACTCCGCTCTCGGTCCCATTGCCGCGTTCGCGCGGCGGCCAGGAAATCCGCAGCGTTGAGCGCTAGATCGACCACGCCTCCATCGGCGACTATGCCTGCCTTATCCAGTAGTGGCTTGGCATGATCTGTAAAGCCGACCGCCTTGAGGTGCCCAAAGGCGTCCATCGCGAATGCGATAGCCGCGCCTTCTTTAAGCAGTTGCGCGCACCCTTCCCGGGAGACAACAAGAGCAACGGCATCGAAGATTACGGACGGGGTGCCGGCAAGCTGGCCATCTGCCTTGAGGATCTTGCCATTCTTCAAGGTCACACCGCCGATCTTCGGCGCCACAATCTTGACTGTGCCGCCCTCTGCCTCGACTTCCTTCCTAACCGCGTCGACCGTCGCGCCATCGGCTCCATCGGTGACAAGAATGCCTACCGCTCGGCCTTTCAGCGTCTCCGGATATTTCCCCACTATCCTGAGCGCAGGCGATAGATCCATGTTCTGGGGAGTGAGTGCAGCCTTTGAAGGCTTCGGCGGCGGGACGTTCAAGCCCTCAGCGACGCGCCTTGCCAAGTCGGCGTCAACATTGCCCAGGTTGGCGAGTACTCTGTTGCGAACATGCTCAAGCGTGACCTTCGAGAGCTCGAAGACGAGTGCGCTGGCTAGATGCGCCTGTTCGATCTCGCTCTGCGAGCGGAAGAACAGACGCGCCTGGCTATAATGGTCCGCGAAGCTCTCGGCCCGCAGTCGCACCTTGTGCTCCTCAACCGGCACCGCGGCCGTGCGGAACCCGCCGACCGGATCCTCGCGCGGACCACCCTCCTCGCCGGCTGCCGACAGGCTGTTGGGTTCGTAGTTGGCGCGGCCTTTGAACACTTGCGTCTGCATGTGCCCGTCGCGCTGGAGATTCTGAAAGGGACAGCCCTTCGCCTTGTTGATCGGCAGCTGATGAAAATTCACCGTACCGAGCCGCGAGAGCTGGGTGTCCTGATAGGAGAATAACCTGCCCTGCAGCAGCGGGTCTTCCGAGACGTCGATGCCGGGCGGCAGATTGGTCGGGAGGAATGCAACCTGCTCCGTCTCGGCGAAGAAGTTGTCCGGGTTGCGGTTCAACACCATCCGGCCGATTACGCGGATCGGCACCAGCTCCTCGGGGATCAGTTTGGTCGCATCAAGGATATCGAAGGGCAGAGCATCGGCTTCGTCCTGGCTCAGCAACTGCACGCCGAACTCCCATTCGGGAAAGTCACCCTTGTCGATCGCCTCGTACAGGTCGCGACGGTGATAGTCCGGGTCGGCGCCTGCTATCTTCACCGCTTCGTCCCAGCAGGTCGACTGGGTGCCGAGCTTGGGGCGCCAATGGAACTTGACGAAAGTCGGCCGGCCCTCGTCGTCCAGCAGGCGAAAGGTGTTGACGCCGAAACCCTCGATCATGCGAAGCGAGCGCGGGATGGCACGGTCGGACATCGCCCACATCACCATATGCGTCGACTCGGGCATCAGGCCGACGAAGTCCCAAAAGGTGTCGTGCGCGCTCGCCGCCTGCGGATAGCCACGATCGGCTTCCATCTTCACCGCGTGGATCAGGTCGGGAAACTTGATCGCATCCTGGATAAAGAAGACCGGGATGTTGTTGCCGACGAGATCCCAGTTGCCTTCCTTCGTGTAGAACTTGACGGCAAAGCCGCGCACGTCGCGCGGCGTATCGACCGATCCGGCGCCGCCCGCGACAGTTGAAAAGCGGGTGAAAACTTCGGTCTTGGCGCCGACCTCGGTCAGGATTTTGGCGCGCGAGAATTCCGCCAAAGACTCTGTCAGTTCGAAGAAGCCATGAGCCGCTGACCCGCGGGCGTGAACGATGCGCTCGGGAATGCGCTCATGATCGAAGTGTTGGATTTTCTCGCGCAACACAAAGTCTTCGAGCAAGGTCGGACCGCGTTGGCCGCCTTTGAGCGAATTCTGGTTGTCGCTGATGGGAACGCCGTGATTAGTAGTGATGCGCGTCTCGGGATCGCTGGACGACTGGTGCAGTTCCCCACCCGAACCGAGTCGCGCGGTCGTGTCGTTTGAAGCACGTCCCTTGGAAGTCGCCATGACGGTGTCCTCATTGCTGATGCCGCTTGCCACCGATCGGAGCCGGAGAGACGACTCTCATCTGACCTGCCAGTCTCTCAACTCGACTTGCGGCTGGTCGTTCCGATGACGTCCAATTTGGAACTAGGTTTGCGGCCCCGGAGATTGCACAGCATAGCTCGCCGCTTTGGCCTCTCGGCGTGCCCCCGCTGGACGTGCGGGAATGCGATCGAGTTCCTTTGATATCTTGTTAGATCTGCGACCGGCTTAGGCTGGCTAGCCAATCCGATATTTTCTTGCTCGCCGAGCGATTCTGCCAATCTGAAAAGGTGTAGGGCTTGGAAGCGGCGGCGTCCTCGCCGAACAAGATCGTCTGAGTACGGGCGAATTCCGGATCAAACAGATTGATGTTCGCCTCATCGTTGAGTCTCAAGGCACGATCGTCGATGTTCGTCGACCCAACCGACGTCCAGAGATCATCCACGATCACAAGCTTACAGTGGAAGAAAGTGGGCTGATACTCGCTGATCTTGACCCCGACCTGGAGCAAATCACCCCACAAGTGGCGGGATGCGTTTCTCACTAGGCGCGCATCGGTCTGGGGACCGGGGACGAGGATCTGGATGTCGACACCCCGTTTCCGGGCCTCGAGCAAATGTCGGCGCGTGAGCTCGTCTGGTACGAAATAGGGCGTTGCGATCCGGATGCTCTTTTGCGCGGAGGCGAGCGCGCTCATGAGCATCAGGTGCATGACGTTTCGTTGATGGGTCGAGCTGACGACGACCTGGGCAGCACGGTCGCCTTCCGGGACAATCTCCGGGAAGAAGCGGTCGCCTAGTAGTAGCTCGCCGGTTGCCTCGATCCAGTGTTCGGCGAACGCCGCCTGGAATTCGGCCGCTGCTGGCCCTTCGACGCGATAGTGGTTGTCGCGCCATTCGTTCGGCGAACGCGCGTCGCCGTTCCATTCGTCGGCAATGCCGACACCGCCAGTGAATGCTACGCGCCCGTCGACAACCAGCAATTTGCGGTGCGTGCGGTTATTAATCCGGTCCAAGGAGTACCAAGCGATCGGGCGGAACCGGACGACCTCGACGCCGGCGTGCCGCATCCGCTCAATCAGCTTCTCCTCCATTGGTAAGCTGCCGACCCAGTCAAGTAGCACCTTCACGCTAACGCCCTGTTGAGCCTTCGCGGAAAGAGCGTCCGCGAAGTTCTCAGCAATCGCGCCGCGCCAGTAGATATACGTCTCGAAATTGATCGTCTGCCGTGCTTCGCCGATGGCGCGCAGCATCGCGGGAAAGATCCGGTTGCCGTTGACGAGTGTCTCAACCTTGTTCCCGGGGATATAGTTCGATCCAAAAAGGGCGCCCATCGATGTTTTGAGCTGGCGATCCGAGGCAGTCAGATTGTGGGGGATCGGTTCCCTTAGTTCCTGAGGCTCTGGCAGCAGGTTGCTTATGACGAGGCAACCCACGGCTCCGAGGACCACCGAGAGAACTGCAACGATCAGAGGATGCCGTCGAACTGTCATGAGCGTGGAAACACGAATGGACAGGCCGTCAATTGCGCGCCGGCTCGGTCCGAGGTGGTTGTGGCCGTGTGGAATCGCCGGGCGGAACCGACCAGGTCGCCGTCCAAGTCTCACTCAAAGTGCGATTTCTTGCCCGAAGGAACATGCGTAGTTCGGCTGACTGACCGTCGGGCAGCGATGCGTCGACGATAGCCCGCACCCCTTTCAGCGGCGTATTAAACGTCAATATCTTCGAGGTGACGGTGCCGCCCGTCGCCGTTGCGATCAGCTCTAGGCGATCGGGATCACTTTGATAATATGCGAGATTCCCACCGGCAAAATCGACGATGAAGCGCTTGGTTCCGTTCCCGTCGACAACACCGTCTTCGATGTCAGAGCCATTAAATGTCTGCTGAACTTGCGCGTAGGGATGCAGGTGCCAGGTCGTCGAGATCGCCGAGATGCGATAGCGGAATTCCGCAGCCTGTCCGCTGGGCAAGGGCATTTTGGGTATCCAGCACGCGACGATGTTGTCGAAGGCTTCGTTCACAGTGGGGATTTCGATAAGGTCGATCCGTCCCTCCCCCCAGTCCCCTTGCGGCTGGACCCAGTAACCCGGTCTCGCATCGTAGCGCGCTTCGAGGTCCTGGTAGCTGCCGAAGTCGCGGTCCCGCTGCATCAAACCAAAGCCGCGCGGCTTCTTGTCCCCGAAGCTCGATATGCGCAGTGCCTTGGGATTTCGGACGGGGCGCCAGATCCATTCTCCAGTGCCGGACTGCATCATCAGCCCATCAGAATCGTGGATTTCGGGACGGAAATCGGTTCGCTGGCCAAGATCCCCCTCGCCGGCCTGGAACATTGACGTCAGCGGTGCGATGCCGATCCGTTCGATCTCCCTTCGCGGAATGACGGTTGCAGTGACGTCCATGTAGGTGTCGCGACCCGGACTGACGACATAACGAAAGGCTCCAACGACCGAAGGGGAGTCGAGCAGAGCATAGATGACGAGTTCGGTCGTTTCGCGGGACGGCTCCTCCACCCATAGCGCCCGCATGAAGGGGAACTCCTCGGGGCCCTTGCCACCGACGTCCAGCGCAAGCGAGCGCGCCGAAAGCCCGTAGCGGTGCCCCCGGCCGATCAGCCGGAAATAGCTAGCGCCAAGGAAGGAGATAACTTCATCCTGAACCTTCGGGTCGTTCAGGTTAGTGGTCACTGCGAAGCCAGCGAACCCCAATGCTGGCGACAGCCCTTTCGGAACGAGGACCTTGCCGTATTCGAACAGGCTGGTTGTGAACGGGATTGGCACCGCGTTGCCATTGTTGACGATGTGAACCTGAACGGGCTTGTCGTGTAGAAAACCGAGATGGAATGGAAGTAACCGGAAATCCGATCCGCCATCACGCCAAAATGCTTTGTCGCGACGGAAGCGGATTTCTCGATAGCTGTCATAGCTCAGAGTCGACAGCTCTCTGGGAATCTTTGCGCCCTCGGCGTCGAATGGCTGTTTCGCCAGTGCAGTCGCCCGTTCAACAACCTCGTCATAGCTAAAGAGTCTGGCTGGCCCTGCAGGCGCCTGGGCCTGAACAGATCGGTCTGCCAGTACGCAAGCGCTAGAGGCCCACGCGAGAACTGTGCGGCGAGAAGGAACGTGCAATGCCATGGCCCTTGGAAAAGCGGCCGACGCGGTAATGCGTCGGCCATTAGACGGCGAAGGCAGCGAGGCGCAGGTCGGTGCTGATAGAACTGCTCAATTCTGAGAGATCAACCAACGGGACGGCCCCGCGTGCACGCGGGGCCTGGGCGCGCTACTCGATCACCTGAACAATCCTGCGCGTCCCCGGCTCAACCAGGACCGTGCGGTTGTTGACCACCGTGTACCGATATCCCTTGGCGCCGTACTCGGCCGGCACTTCGCGATAGGTCACGCCGCGCTCGGGCAGAACCGCCCCCACGTGGACCTCCTCCTTGTAGGTGTAAGAAGGCACCCGCTGCTCTGTCACATAGGTTTTGAACCGCGGGGTGTTGTCTCCGATGATGCCGCCGACAACCGCGCCGCCAACTCCACCAACGACCGCGCCTACCGGGCCTCCAACAACCGCACCGCCAACTGCGCCGGTCGCCGCGCCAGCCGCAGCTCCGCCCTGCGCGCCTTGCGGGTTCTGGGCGAAAGCCCCGATAGGTGCCATTGCGATTGCGGCAGCTAGAATGATCTTCTTCATGTCGACCTCCTGGTGGGTGCCCCCCAGATCGTGCCGACAACTTAGAATCCCTATAAAATGTTCCGCCGATCTCCTCTGAGGGCGATGCGGGCACAGGCCGATGGGGCTCAAGTTAGTCTCTCTCGCCACCGCGATCGAAACCGCAAGCCGTGGCAACAAAGACCGCGGGCCCAGCGGCTGACTTGATCTCTGCTCCACATCGGAACCTCCGCATAGTCGGGCAGTTCTTCGGGCTGAGGGATAGCGAAGTGTGAACTTCGGCTTTCACCGTGATGAAGGAACGTCACATGCTCAGGAATGCTCTTTTCGCTGCCGGGCTCGCACTGCTACCTGCCATGGCGTTCGCACAGAATTCTGGGGTAGTCGTCCGCGATCCAGCCGGCGGCTCAACCCGCGATCCGGCGCTCGGCGCAGGCAGCGTGGAGGCCCCCCTAAAGCGGGACCCGGCCGGTGGGGTAATGATCGACGATTCGCCGCGCTTCCGAGCGTATGTGGTCGAGCAGCGCGTCCCTTCCTACACCTATGCCGAGCCGATGGCGGTCGGCACCGTCCTGCCGCAGCAAGGCGTCGTATATCGCGAGGTTCCGACCGAATACGGCGTGAGCGGCTATCGCTACACCGTGGTCAACAACCGGACCGTTCTCGTCGAGCCGAACACGGGTCGAGTCGTCCAGATAATCGAATAATCGGCTGGCCGGTGCGCGGCCGCAGCCAGGTACCTAATCGACAGGCCCGCTCTTCGGAGCGGGCTTCTGCCGCTCACATCAATCTTGAGCAGCTGCCATCCGGAGCGCGATGCGGCTTATGCATCACAGTTCCTGGACCCACACGACGGCCGCGCTGCGCCTGTGTCACCAGATTTCGGATACGAGAACGGAGGAACCATCCATGTTCGTCATCATGGGCGGGACCGGGCACGTCGGCTCGGCAACAGCTGCTATGCTATTGAGCCGAGGCGAAGCGGTGACGATTGTCACGCGCGACCCGGATCATGCTGCCGGATGGCTCGCGAAGGGCGCTAAGCTTGTGAAGGCCGATGTCGCGGATGTGCCTTCCCTGAGGGCTGCATTTCAGCGAGGACGACGGGCCTTCCTGCTCAATCCTCCCGCTGACACGTCGCAGAACACGGATGTCGTCGAACGACGCACAGTCGCCAACATCTTGCGCGCTCTGGATGGCTCAGGGCTGGAGAAGGTTGTCGCGGAGTCGACAGGTGGCGCCCAGCCTGGTGAGCGCATCGGCGATCTCAATGTTCTCTGGGAACTCGAAGAAGGCCTCCGTGCGCAATCGATCCCTTCAGCGATAAATCGCGCCGGCTACTATATGAGCAATTGGGATGGGCTGCTCAAGACCGTCCGCCGAACGGGCAAGCTGCCGACCATGTTTCCGGCGGATGTCTCGATCCCGATGGTCGCACCAGATGATCTCGGCAAAGTTGCCGCCGAGAGACTTCTGTCACCGCCCACTGACATTGGCGTTCGATATGTTGAAGGTCCAAAACGCTATTCGAGCGAAGACGTCGCCGAGGCATTCTCGGGTGCCCTCGGCGATCCAGTTAAAGTTGAGGTCACGCCGCGCAGTAAGTGGAAGGAAGCGTTCCTCCTACTCGGTTTCTCCGAGGCGGCGGCTGCCTCCTATGCACGAATGACCGAAGTCAGCCTCGATGGAGGTTTTGATCTCTCCGACGATCCGGTCCGAGGCGCTACAACTCTCGAAACGTACGTCCAAAAGCTGGCGGCACAACCGAGCTGAAGAGCCCGAGGGGCCAATGATCATCCGTTGACCGGCGTTCCGCCATTGGGATGCAGCACTTGGCCAGTCATATAGCTGGCGTCCTCGCACGCCAGAAACAGGAAGCTGGGAGCCACTTCGTTGGGCTGCCCCGGCCGCTTCATTGGTGTGCCTTCGCCGAAGTGCTCCAACTTCTCCTTGCTCGCGCCGCCCACAGGATTGAGCGGCGTCCAGATAGGACCCGGTGCCACCGCGTTGACGCGAATGCCGTCTCCGACCAGGTTAGCCGCGAGAGCGCGCGTAAAGGCCGTGATTGCGCCCTTGGTTGAACTGTAGTCGAGCAGCTCTGACGAGCCCTTGTAGCTGGTGACCGACGTGCAGTTGACGATCGCTGCCCCCCGCTTCAAATGTGGCCTGGCAGCCTGCGTCATGAAGAACATGCCAAAAATATTAGTCTGGAATGTCCTGCGAAGCTGCTCTTCGGTAATATCGGCGATCTCTTGATCGGGATGCTGCTCACCGGCGTTGTTGACGAGGATATCGAGACGACCGAACGCGTCGATCGTCTGGGCGACGCCTGAGGAAGGTGCCTCTCGCCGATGCCTTGTTGGGGGCGACCAATCGAAGAGAGGCACTGCCCGGATAGAGCGCCAAGGCTCACGCTAACACCGCGATGAGGTTCCATACGCGATACCCACCCTGTTTGGAGGCTGTGGAAGGCCAGCGCTTACCCCAGGCTGACTTGAGGCCGGCGAAATCTCGGGTCAAAATATCCGAGCGGCGACCGGCGCCGTTCCAGTAGGCGAGAGCCGGACATGCACGGAAAGCCAAGCACACCGTCGACGGTGCTCGATGTGATCAACATCATCATCAGCGAGGATCCGACGGAGGGAGCAATCATCAAACTCGCAATCGACGGCTCAACCGACGTCGAACTCTTGTTCGATCCGCTAACCCTGGTCAAATTGCAATCCGCCTTAGCGAGGATGGACAAGGTGCACGCAAAGGCGCTTCCAGCGCAGTAGTGCAAAATGGCCCCGCCGGAGATCCGACGGGCCGTTCCTCAAGATGCTTGTGCTCGTCGGAACCGCTCAACGGCGCGTCGGGTCAGATCGTCCTCATCCTCCGCAATGACCGTCAAGCTGGCGATGATGTAAGCGAGGCGCAATCGCTCTCGCTCGTCGCATGGATCGGGCAGGCTCAACCGGATTTCGTCCCAGGCTGCGTCAAGCGCTGCGCGCGCCCGGGCAAGTTCGACCGGGTCCGTCAGTGATGAGAATGGCATCTCCTTTCTCCAGACTATGTCACCAACGGTGGAATTTTAGCCCGGCCGTGAGAGCCGGCAATATCAAAAGACAAAAAGGCCCGGCCCCGCGCGAGCGAGACCGGGCCGATCATTACAACGCAGCAGGCCCGCGTCCTTACGCGTCGACGTGCTCCGGCATCGCCTTCAATTGATCCTTCGTCCAAGTCGTGACAGCGTGAACGTCATCGTCCTCAACGCGCATGAGCTCGAGCTCGCTCAAAGGGACGGCTACCGGCTTCGCGCTGATACCGAGGAATCCGCCGACATCGATCACGGCTTGGGCACTCAACCCGACCGACTTTCAAGTGTCGCCGGTCAAGCAAAATGAGCGCTACTCGGGCAAGGCGGATGAGGGGCTAGAGCGCAATCTCTGGCAGCTTTGCGTTCTGCCCTCCGACGTGAGAACATAATAAGAACTGGCGTGGCGGAGTCGGATGTGTGGACGTCGCTCAGGCCGCCCGCGGGCAACGTGATAGCAGTCATTCCACATCGCCGACGCATACAACCCGTGCTGCCTTTCAACTTCAGCAGACCGAATCGACATGAACGCGCACGTCTATCTCGACAGCCTCAATCCGGCGCAGCGACGGGCCGTATCGCATGGCGGCGATGCCACCCCTGCCCCACCAGTGCTGATCATCGCTGGCGCCGGCTCTGGCAAGACCAACACGCTGGCGCATCGCGTCGCCCATCTCATCGTCTGCGGCGCCGACCCGCGGCGCATCCTGCTGATGACCTTCTCGCGCCGAGCCGCCTCCGAGATGATCCGCCGCGTCGAACGCATCGCCCGCAAGGTGATGGGTGAAGGCGCCGGAGTCGCCGTCGATGCGTTGAACTGGGCTGGCACCTTCCATGGCGTCGGCGCGCGGCTGCTGCGCGATCTCGCCGAGCAAATCGGACTCGATCCCGCCTTCACCATCCATGACCGTGAGGATGCCGCCGACCTGATGAACCTGGTCCGGCACGAGCTCGGTTTCTCGAAAACCGAGGCGCGCTTTCCGACCAAGGGCACCTGCCTCGCGATCTATTCGCGCTGCGTCAACGCCGAGCAGCCGATCGAGGACGTCCTGCGGCTGTCCTATCCCTGGTGCATCGCCTGGGCGGAGGAGTTGAAGCTGCTCTTCGCGGCCTATGTCGAGGCCAAGCAGCAGCAGAACGTGCTCGATTACGACGACCTGCTACTCTATTGGGCGCAGGCGATGACCGACGCCGACCTCGCTGCCGATGTCGGGGAACGCTTCGACCACGTCATGGTTGACGAATACCAGGACACCAACCGGCTGCAGTCGTCGATCCTGCTGGCGCTTAAGCCCGATGGCCGCGGACTGACGGTGGTCGGCGACGATGCGCAGTCGATCTATTCCTTCCGCGCCGCGACCGTCCGCAACATTCTCGACTTCCCGCTCGCCTTCTCGCCGCCGGCCGAAGTCATCACGCTCGACCAGAACTATCGTTCGACACAGGCGATCCTCGGGGCCGCCAATGCAGTGATCGATCTCGCCGCCGAGCGCTTCACCAAGAACCTCTGGACCGATCGCGCCGCCGGGGCAGCACCGGAATTGGTCAATGTCCGGGACGAGGCCGACCAGGCGCGCTTTATCGCAGAGATGGTGCTGCAGAACCGCGAGGCCGGCGCGGCGCTGAAACAGCAGGCCGTGCTCTTCCGGGCATCGCACCATAGCGGCCCGCTCGAGATCGAGCTGACGCGCCGGAACATCCCGTTCGTAAAATTCGGCGGGCTGAAATTCCTCGACGCCGCGCACGTCAAGGACCTGCTCGCGCTGCTGCGCTTCGTCGAGAACCCGCGCGACCGGGTTTCCGCCTTCCGCGTCATGCAGCTCATGCCGGGCGTCGGGCCGACCTCGGCCCAGCGTGTCATCGAGCACCTGGCGCAGGCGCCCGACGGGGCAGAAGCCTTGCGCGATGCCCCCGCTCCGGCCCGAGCCGGCGAGGACTGGACCGCGTTCGTTGAGGCGATCGAGACGCTGCGCTCCGGCAAGTCGGGCTGGCCGGCCGAGATCGAGCGCGCCCGGCTTTGGTACGAACCGCATCTGGAGCGCATCCATGAGGACGCGACGACGCGCCAGGCCGATCTCCTGCAGCTCGAGCAGATCGCTGGCGGGTATCCCTCGCGCGAGCGTTTCCTGACCGAGCTGACGCTCGATCCACCCGATGCCACCAGCGACCAAGCCGGCATGCCACATCTCGACGAGGACTACCTGATCCTCTCGACCATCCATTCGGCCAAAGGGCAGGAGTGGAAGTCGGTCTTCGTCATGAACGTGGTGGATGGCTGCATTCCGATCGACTTAGGCGCAGGCGCCAAGGACGAAATCGAGGAGGAACGCCGGCTGCTCTATGTCGCGATGACGCGCGCCAAAGATGATCTGCATCTGATGGTGCCGCAGCGCTTCTTCACACACGGCCAGTCGTCGACTGGTGACCGGCACGTCTATGCAGCGCGCACGCGCTTCATCCCAAACAATCTCTTGATGCATTTCAAGCGGCGCGCCTGGCCTCTCGTAGCGCCCGCTGACGGACGGTCGGCCTCGACCGGGCCAAAGATCGACGTTCGCGCCAAGATGCGAGGCATGTGGCGCTGATCTGCTGGCCGCTATTGCAGCGAACTGAACCCGAACGAGACTATTTCGCCGGGCCCAGCTGAATCCACGTCGGAGCATGGTCGCTCGCCTTGTCCCAGCCGCGCACATGCCGATCAACATCGGCGGCGACGAGCCGCTTGGATAGTTCCGAGCTCAGCAGCAAATGGTCGAGCCGAAGCCCCGCGTTCCGGCCCCAGGCATTCCGAAAATAGTCCCAGAAGGTGTAGACTTGCTCATCCGGATGCATGGCCCGAATTGCGTCGGTCCATCCCTGCGCGATTAGGTCTCGAAAGGCCTGGCGCACCTCAGGCCGGAACAACGCATCGTCGACCCAGCGTTCCGGCTTGTAGACGTCAATCTCGGTCGGAATCACGTTGAAGTCGCCGATCAGAGCGACCGGAATCTTGTGAGCGAGCAGCTCAGCTGCATGAGAGGTGAGCCGCTCCAGCCAGGCGAGCTTGTAATCGAACTTTGGACCCGGCGCCGGATTGCCGTTCGGCGTATAGAGGCACCCAATCAGCACCCCGCCAATGGCAGCCTCGATATAGCGGCTCGGAGCAGCCTCTTCATCGGCCGGCAGACCTCGGCGTGTTTCGATCGGGTCGGAACCGCGGGCCAGGATGGCAACGCCATTCCAGCTCTTCTGCCCGTGCCAGATTGCCCCATATCCCGCGGCTCTTATCGCGGCTTCCGGGAACTTGCTCTGAGGCGCCTTCAGCTCCTGCAGGCAGACGACGTCCGGCTCAGCTTCGGACAGCCACCGCAGCAGGACCGGCAAACGGCTTTTGATGCCGTTGATGTTGAAGCTGGCCAACTTCACCGCGGAATCCCTGGTGTTGCGCGCGCGGCCCTGTGGCCTAGTTGCTTCTTGCGCGCTTGCGACGGCGGCTGATCAGGAAACGATCGACCGACCGGCGAATGAGTTCATGATCATCGGTCGCGAAATGGATGTTGCTCGCCACGATCCCATACAGGCTCGCTCTTGCAGGCTGGCAATCAGACGGGATGAGGCACCGCAATCGCAGCGCCGACCAGGCGCAGTCGACGGCAGCATGGACGCGCGCGATGTCCACTGGGTCGACCAGCACCGCGAATGGGTCGCGTTCGCAAGAAACGAAGTCATCTACGGGCAAGGCTTGCCTCTCGGGCTGATCAATCCGCCAGAAAACGCCTTGCGCAGCCGCCCGGTTCCTAATCACTCAGACAAAAGAAATGCCCCGCCAGATTGGCCGGCGGAGCAAGATCGGGCGATGCAAGATCAGATGATGGGACGGTACGGCTCGCCGCGCTCGTCGAACTGCGACCAGCCCTCATTCCTATAGTCCGTGAGCCGTGCGTCGCGATCGATCGGAGCCGCGCCATCCATGATGGCCTCCGCCGCCGGCGCCTGGTCCTCGTGGGCCTTCACCGAAACGACGCTACCGCCACGCCGCACCGTTTCGGCGTAATAGTTGGCGCTCGCCTCATCCTCGCCGGCGCTCGTGAGCGCGCCGATGATTCCGCCGGTCACGCCGCCCGCCGCGGCACCGGCTGCGGTGGACGCAAGCCAACCAGCCGCGACGACCGGGCCAATCCCGGGGATGGCGAGAAGGCCGAGTCCGGCGAGCAGGCCCGCCGCGCCGCCGAGAGCCGCACCAATGCCGGCGCCCTCCCCAGCGTTGCTGTCGTCAGTGCTCGCGTGGCGGCCGATTAGGCTGATGTTCGCCGCGGGGAATCCGGCAGCCTGGAGATCGTCGACCACCCGGCGCGCAGCATCGTAGGTCTCGTAGGAACGGGTGACAGTACGCATGAGAATTCTCCTCGTCTTGAGATAGAAGGCCGGTGGTCAGTTGCGGGTGATGTTGCCGCGATAGTCGACTGAGACGCTGACCTGTGCGCCGGAATGGGTCGCAGTGCCTTTCCAGACGCCGTTGTCGTCCTTCTTGAGGCTACCGACATTGGAATAGCCGTTGGCCTCAAGCCGGCTCTTGGCCTGCCCTTCGGTGAAGCTGTTGGCGCCGGGTAGCGGCGCGTTGGCGTCCGCCGGAGCGTTCGGCGACGGCGTCGGGGCGGTGGTCGACGTTTGCGCGATGGCCGCCGTCGACATCAAGGCGCAGAAAAGGAACGTGAGAACCACGTTTCGCATCGGAATCTCCTTATGTGCCAGAGAGTTAGCCAGTTGCTACAAACAACGGCGGCAGCGAAGAGAAGTTCCGTGTCAGCGCCTTGAAGTGGTTCGGTGGATTGCTTCGAAACGCCGCGGTTTGCTGAAACGGTTGAGCGGGAATGCGAGCCCCTAGTGGCCGTCGAGATTCAGGGTCACCGTATAGATGTCAGCACCAGCGGCATCCCTTACGACGACCGCCAATTCCATGTGGTCGCCATTGGGGAGCTTTTCGCGATTGATTCCAGCGAGAAGCTCCTTCGCAGCATTTTTGGCAGCTTGGTCATTGGGCAATTCAGTGCCCTCGTCGTCCAATTCGACGTGCTGGCCGTCGCGCGTGTGAAAGAAATACCGGGGCATGCCTGTCAAATGCGGCTCGCCCTCCGGTGTTCCAGCGCAAACTCACTTTTTGGAGCGGACTTCCCGCAAATGCAGATAGTCGGGATCGAAATCCGCCAGCTTGCACAGGCCTGCCCAATCAAGAATCGTCAGCCTGTTTGACCGAAGGCGCACTAGCCCAGCTTGCCTGATCTCTCGCAGCTTCTTGTTCATGTGAACGGTGGAGAGTCCAAGTGCATCGGCGATTTCCGGCTGCGTCAGTGGCAGCTCGCAGGTCTTGCCGTCGGAAAGGCCGATCGCCGTCATCTTGGTGATGAACTCGCAGAACAGGTGAGCGATACGGCTCGGAGCCGAGCGCCGGCCGATTCCCACCATCCACTCGCGGTAGATGGCGGCCTCCACGAGCGTCTCGCGCCAGAATGCTTCCGCGATCCGGTAATAAGAGCGGGTCAGGGCCCGAACGGCCTCATGAGGAATGAAGCCGACGGTCGCGGGCGTGAGCGTTGCGAGATTGTGATCCATCAGCTCGATGAGGAGCGAATGGATATCGGGGATGTCGCCCGGCAGGTGCAAGGATAGGATCTGGCGCTGCCCGTCGCCCACGATCTTATAGCGGCAAACCAGCCCTTCAGCGACGAGGCAGCATTGCTTCGTGCGCTCCCCCTCGCTGACGATGTCGTGCCCGCTCTCGAACTGTTTGAGGATCAGCGGCAGCCGGAGAAGCTGGTCTCGCTCCTCTGATTGCAAGGGCGAACTCGTCTCGAGCTTCCGAACGAGCCCGCGAAGATAATGGTCCTTGTCCATCAGCCCTCGATCTTATGAATCAGGATCCATGGTATCAGCCATTGCGTCCTTTTTCGCCTGCGGCAGCAACGTCATCAGGAGAATGAAGGAGGCAAGCAGCAGACAGACGCTATTCGTCACGATCAACGGCCACTCGCCGAGTCCAACGCCGTAGAAGGTCCAAAGTGCGAAACCCGCCACGGTGAAACTGTACATCGTAGGCGAGATCGAGCTGGTGTCGCGAGATTTGACGATGCGCCAGGCCTGCGGCACGAAGCTGACCATCGAGCAAACCGCGGCAATGGCGCCTGCGGCCGTTATCCAGTTCATCGTCATGTTCCACCTGTTGCACGAGTCAACGGAGGAGCGGCTGAGGCGCGCTCGAAGATTCCAATGCGGGCGATGGCAACCGATCGTTCACCAACATCTCTGGCATTTGCATCAAATCCCCCGGAACGCGGAACGATCCGCTTGCCGCGGAATTGCTCGCGACGAGCGAGGAATAAATCGAATGCGGTGCGACCTTTCCCTGGAGTTCTGGATCTATCTTGCCCTGGCGCTCAATCTGGCGTTGGCGATTGCAATCAACCTCTAGTCCGAGGCCGACGGTCGCGCGCTAGCCTAGCGTTCGCTCTATCCCAGCTTTTCATCGAATGTGATCGACGCCAGCGTGCCGATTGGCTGGCTGCGATATTCAAGGTGCGATCCCAGGCTTTTCGACATCGCGGCGATGATCTTCGCGCCAAGCCCGCTGCCCTTTGCCGTCCCGTCCCTCGTCCAGCCGATACCGTCGTCAGCAACACTGAGCGTGATCTGATTGGGTTGGGTCCGGGTAATGCTGACGCGGACCTCTCCTTCGCCGGCCGGGTAGGCATATTTCAGGGCATTGGTGACGAGTTCCGTCGCGATCATGCCGACGGAGACGGCGCGATCCGTCTTGATCGAGACCGGCTCGGCGTCGAGCTTGACGATCGGCGTCCTGCCCGAAGCGGTGATCGAGTTGCCCAATTCGCCGACGAGCGTTTCCAGATAGGCTGCGAGATCGACCCGCTGGACGTCTGTCGAGGTGTAGAGGCTACGGTGCAGGTTCGCGATGGCCGTGATGCGTGCCTGCGTCTCTGCCAACGCCGCCTTGGCGCCAGCCTCTTTCACAGCACCGGCCTGCATCCGGACTAGTGAACTGACGAGCGCCAGGCTGTTAGCTACGCGGTGGTTGACCTCCGCCAGCAGCATTTCGGCGCGGTCCCTGGCCTGCCGAACCTCTTGCTCAGCAGCTTCTTTCGCCCGCATCAGTCGGGCGCGTTCGACGGCCTGTTCAAGCGCAGCAACCAGTAGCACTTCGAAATCATCGCCGATTGCCTTCACGACATAATCGACGGCGCCCGCCTTGAGCGCTTGGACCGCGATGGAGAGCTCAGTCGAAGCGGTGACATAGACGACTGGGGGCGCTTGCTCGCGTGCTTTCAGATCCTCGAGGACGGCAAGGCCTGAGGTCGCGCCGAGGTCGTGGTCGAGAATGACCGCGTCGATTTCGCCCTCGTCCAGACGCACGAGCCCATCCTCGGCGGTCGTCACGTGATCGACTTGGTAGCCGCGGCGACCAAGAATCCGCTGAACGAACCGCCCCAAGGCGGCGTCGTCATCAATGTACAGGACCTTGATTGTGCGGTTGGGCATTACCGCGTCGCCGCCGATCGCATCATTCGGTTTCTGGAACCTGCATCACCGAGAAAAACAACCCCAGCTGCTTGATAGCGTTGGCAAAGCCCTCGTAGTCGACGGGCTTCGTGATGTAGACGTTCGCACCGAGATCGTAGCAGCGCTGGATCTCGCGGCTGTCGTCGGTCGTAGTCAGAACGATGACCGGCGAGCGGCGGGTATGTTGGTTCGCCTTGACCCTCTCCAAGATGTCGACGCCAGCCATGTCCGGCAGGTTCAGGTCGAGCAGGATGAGCAGCTGCCGACGGGAGCTGGCTTCACCCGTCCCGTCCGCACCGAACAGGAACGCCAGCGCGTCCGTGCCGTTCTGGAACGGGATGATCTCGTTGTTCACACCTGCTCGGCGGATGTTCTTTTCGATGAGACGGGCATGCCCCTCGTCATCCTCGATCATCACGATCGAAACCGGCTTTCCATTGCTCACGTGGAGGCACTCCGCTGAACCGCGCTGAGGTCAGGCGGCAACAAGATCGAGAAGGTCGTGCCAGTGTCCAACTCGGACCTGACGGTGATGTCGCCGCCGAGATTGCGGACGATCGTCCGGACATGCGCCAGCCCGATGCCTTCGCCTGGCTTGTCTTGCGTTCCGGATCGACGAAAGAGCTCAAAAATCCGTTCGTGGTCGGTCGGTGCAATGCCTCGGCCGTTGTCTTCGATCTCGATGACTACCCAGCCGGACTTCTCCCGCTTCGCGCGCATCAGCACCTTGAGCTCGCGCTTCGGCGACCGGTACTTGATCGCATTGTCCAGGAGGTTACCGAGAACCTGTTCCATCGATAAACGGTCGCTACGGATTTTGAGCGGCGGACAATCGACGGTGATGCCGTCGCCGTTCTCACTCGCCTGATGATGGACGGCCGCCGCAGCAGCTTCGAGCGCGGATGGGAGATCGATCGCTTCGGCGCGCAGGATCCGTTTTCCCTCGCGCGAGATCTTCAGGATGGCGTTGATCAGTCCATCCATCTTGCGCGTCGAGGACCGTATGAAGCTGATCGCTTCCGGCAGGTCCACGTCGACCGCCGTGCGGGCTTCCTCCAGTATCGCCGGGGTAGCTGCTTCGACGGCATCGAAATAGGTTTTGATGGGTGCCGCAGTCGCTTCGAGCTCGCTCGTAAAGCCCATGATGTTCACGAGCGGCGCTCGCAAATCATGGGTCACGATATAGGCGAAGCGTTGGATCTCTTCGTTAGCCCGTGTGAGCGCTTCGGTGCGCTGCTGCACGCGGTCTTCCAGCCCGATGTTCAGGGCAGCGACCTCGGTGCGGGCGAGGATGATCTCGCGAGTATATCGCGCAATCGTCCAGAATGCCGCGGCCGCGAAGAGAATGATCACCAGTGCACCAAGAGCGATGGTCCAGCGCAACCGCGCCGATGCGGTTTCCTGGTCGGCGATCGCCTGCTGCAACCGTTGCTCGGATTGCGCGATGACCTTGCCGAGTCCAACGCGGGCTTCATCCATCAGATCGCGGCCGGAGCCTCGACGAAGTGTGGCGATTGCGTCGTCCCAGGCGCCGCGTTGCGCCAAGGCGACGGTTTGCGCCAGCTCAGCCAGCTTCCCGCGCAGCGCCTCTTCCAGTCGCGCGACCTCTGCTTGCGCCAGTTCGGCGGCTCCGGCGGATGCTTTCGCGCGCTGCAGCGTCGTCTCGAACTTGGCCACGGCATCGGTGTAGGGCGCAAGATAAGCGGCATCACGCGACAACAGGTAGCCGCGCTGGCCGGTTTCGGCATCCTGGGCGAGCGATAGAAGGTCGGCTGTCGCACTTCGTGTTTCGCGTACCGCGACCACTTCCTCGAACTGGCGTTCGGAGACCCAGGTCAACCAGAACGCCGCGAGAACTATGATCAGCAGAGCAATCGCACCACCTGCGAGCAGCAGGAGGTTCGATCTGAGGAATTGCGCGGGAGTAATAGGCATAAGCAGACTCTAGGGGCTGGCCTCCATGGCTGGAGCCCCTCAACGGCGCAATAGCAAATGACAGGGTTCTGAAAATTTAAAGCCCCTCCCGCACAGTTGCCCTCCAAGGCGACGGCAGCCATGCTCGCAATCCCAACAAGGAGGCGGGAATGGCGACCGGCACAGTGAAATGGTTCAACACCACGAAAGGCTTCGGCTTCATTCAGCCGGACGGAGGCGGTCAGGACGTGTTCGTTCATATCAGCGCGGTGCAGCGCGCCGGCCTTCGGGAACTGCAAGAGGGTCAGAAGATTTCCTACGAGGTCGTTGCGGACAAGAGGTCGGGCAAGTCGTCTGCGGAAGATCTCAAGGCCGAGTAGGCCGTCTCCGCAGCTCGCACGCTACGCCACCAGCCCGCCGGCCGGCGGCTTTCCTAAGCCAGGGAACAACCAGGCCCCGCTCCGGTTGCAACGCAAACGGAGGAAAAGCCATGGCCAAGCAACCCGAAGCTCTCGCCACCTTTGCGGCCAGCGCCAGGAACGCTGGCAAGAAGCCGAAGGATATCGGCCTTGAAGCGACGCCTAAGACGAAACCGCTAGCGACCGACCCCAACAAGAAGAATGAGGCCGCCCGCAAGGTGTTGCGCGAAGGCGTGCTCCATAGGGATCAGGGCGCTGCCGAGGCGATCGACGCTTTGCCTGATCGGACGCGGACCAAGAAGAGCTGATCTCCGAACAACGGATCAGCTCTGAGCCGTGCTGCCGCGGCCGCGGCGCGCCGAGGTTGAAGGCGCTTTCCGTGGCGCTGAGCGTCGGCGCTTGAGAGTCACGTCCTTGGCGTGGTGCGCTCGCGTTTCGATGTTGAGACGGTAGAGGCCGTAGCCAAGCGCTCCAACCACGAGGATCGGCGCGGGCAACCTTGCCGCGAGCAGCGTCAATGGAACGGTCATCCCCTCAGGGATGTCGCCGCGCTCGACATCGCGCGCAATCCAGGCTGTGGCGACGCTATTGAGTATGGCTTTGATCATGTCGCAGGCTCGGCGTTACAGCGCTGGGTGCAAGTGGCGGGTCAGTCAGCCTCATCGGTGGAGCGAGTGAGTTCAAGCATGGCGACTGCCTGGCGTAACGTTCGACCCGCAACCCGCGGGTTGGACCGGGAGCTTCCTGCCGGTTTCAGCCACGCGACGAACGAGGTGGTGACTCGTTTTCCTTCGAACCGATCGTCAGCCCCAACCTGACTGTCGCCGACGAGCTCGCCATTCGCACTGGCGATCTGCTTGCGGCCTAAACTGAATAAACAGCAAAAGCCGCCTATCTGGACCCGATGAATCCCGCAAACCGTGAGGCAATCTGGGCTGCTTGACTGCCGGCTCTGACAGCTGCCCTAAAGCAAACACTCCGAACGTCGGCAATGGGCCATCATCGAACATCCGGCGCTGATTCAATGCGCCAACCTCCCCCTCAGCATATTGCTGGAGATGTGTTCTCCGGCGCTCTCGCCGGAGCTGGACGCGATGCTCGCTTCCTTCTGGATTTGAGCTCGCGCCCGACCTAGCCATCCATACGCCTCGATGAGCCGAGGGGTCAGTACTTCCGGAAGTGGAAGGCTTGTGCGAAGGTCAGTTCGACCATGTCACCGCGCCTCAGACGCCTGAGATCGTTCTGGATGACGGGGTCCGACACAGTATGGGTCCGCGCTCCGGCCGGTCCGACATAGTTCACGACGTTGGTTGTCGGATCGAAACTCTCGAACCTCGCGGTCAACGTCAGCGACCGCACGACGAACTTTTCCGGCAGGTTCTGGAAGGAGGGGTCGCTGACCGCCTCCGTATAGATGATCGCAGGCTTGGCACCCTTGCGAGCACGCTTGGCGCCAAGGATCACGCCTTCGACGCGCTGAACCTCGACCCTGTCACCGGGGCCGATGTTTTGCAGGTTTCCGAATACTTCCGGCACTGCGACCGGCCATGTTTGGCGGCCCTGCCGAATGACCACAATGCGCTCGGCGGGATTTACGGCGGCGACCTCGACATCAAGTCGCTCGACTTCCACCGGCCCGATACCGGCCACGATGACTGTCTGGCTCGTGACTGTCGGATTGGTCGCGCAACCCGCAACCCCCAGCCCGAGCGAAACTGCGACGATCACGCTCATGCTCTTCAACATCGGACATCTCCATTTTGCAGATCTTACGAACAATTTTCGGCTTTCGTCGGCGTCGAACTGCAAAGCCGAAATGAACGCCATTCGTCATTCCACCGCCTCATCGCTATCGGCCTGTACAAGCACCGGCAGCGCACCTTCCAAGTTCCAGCCGCGCCGCAAGCTGCTCAAAGCCCGTTGCGAGTTCGCATATGTGAAGTTGAACACCGTCAATCGCCCCGGGAAGCGAGATCGAAGCCGGTAGTTAGCGCCTGCCGGCTCGGTTCACCGGCCCACCACGGTTCATCGGCGTGCCGGGGCGTATTCCGACGCCGGCCGCACCCAAACCCGGTGTTACGACAGCGCGCCGAGCGACGGGTGCTCCGACCCGAGCGACGCAGCCTTTCGGGATGCCGACCGTCTTGCAGTAGACAACCGCCTCCGCCGGTTGGATCGGGGCTAGGGTCATGAGCCCGCCCAGCAGTGCCGAGGCCGAAAGGACAGAAAATTTCGCCGTCATGAGTGTCTCCTCCGCTGGTTTGAATGGGCGTATCGAATAGGTCTCCGGTCGTTCTGCGTCGGCTCGTGGCTATTGCGCGATGATCTTCAGCGGCAGGCCGAGAATCTTGATCGGTAGCGAAATGACGGTGCTCAGGGACTCTCCCATCGCCTCTTGGGCGGCGCCGGGCTTCCTGTCGACGCCCTGGGCCAATGCGTGCTCCAATTGCGGTGCAATGGCCGCGAGTTGAGCGAACTTGCCGTGATTGGACGAGTCCGTTGCCGCAACGTCCGACAGATCGATGACCACGGCGCCGAGCTCGGCGAGCTCCGCCGTGTTGCTTCCGGCGCCGAGACGCTCCTGGCCACCAGCGATGAAGCGCGAGGCGCCCAGCGCCTTGTCGTCCTTGGACAGGACGATGAAGAAGGGCTTCTTGGGTTTGCCGAAGCGCTGCATCTGCGACTTGAAGACATCGATGTCGATATCGGGCGCCGCCAGCACGAGGTTGCCGAGCTTGCCGACCTGCGCCAGTCCGCCGGAGATCTTGATCTGCCGAAGCGCCTCAACCGTGACCCAGTTACCCATCGAATGGGCCAGGATATTCACCTCTTCGGCGTCGCTCGCGAAGATCAGGCGGATGGTCCGTTCGAGATCGTCGCGCGCCGTCGTCGCACTGTTGTTGTCATAGACGTACTGCGTCAGCTCACCGCGCGACGCCCAGGTAAACAGCACCGGCACGGCGGGTGATTTGGCGTCGTGAACGACCTGGGCGAAACGGTAGAGCCCCTCGGCGAACATCGTGTTGTAGCCGTGGATGAACAGCATCACCTTGCGGTTGCCGCGCGGACGCGCGGCGAGCTGCGCATTGAGCGATCGGACGAACGCCTTCTCGCCGTCTAGATAGCCGGCGCGGCGAACGACGAAATCGGTCTGTGCGTTCCCCGGCGCCGTCGAGGCCCATTCGATTTCGCCCGACTTGTGCCCGGGAGGGACCGAGACTTCGATCCTGGCGAAATCCAGAGGCGTTGCGCGTTCCCCGCCGAAGAAGGTGCCCGGCCTCTCATCCCGCTTACGGGTCGTCGCAACCAGGATCGTGTGGGCCGTCCCCTTTGCGTCGATCGCTGCAACTGGGGCGAGGAAGCCGGTCTCCGGCCGGGTCCCACAACCTGCTCCCAGCACCGCCACGGCAAGCGTTGCGATGAGCCAGGTTCGAATTCTGACGTGCTCCGCTGTGGCCATGCACACTGCCGTTGCCCCGCTCTATCCGAAAAGGCCCCCACCGCGTCGGGGCAGCTAGCCTGTCGGAAGTTCGCTCTGGCCGCCTCGAAACACCGGATCGCCTTGTCCCCGATTAGCAGGGGCGCAGCTACATGGCATGTAGCATCCTGTATGTTCGGGGTGGCCCCGGCGCTCAGTGCTGCGGGGAAGCGCCCCCGAAAGCGGTCTCCGCCGCCGTCGTGGCCGGCAACGGAAAGCCGGCCTTCCGCGCGCCTTCGGCCAGGTGGGTGGCATCTTCCAGCCGGTAGTTGCGCTTGGTCATCTCATGCTCCCAATCCTCGAAGAATTTCGGGAGCAGGCGGAGGAACTCGCCTTTCGCCGCCGCCGCCTGCGGCTTCCTGTCGAGCTGGGCGTAGATGATGGCGGCGACGAAGTGGTAGAGTGGGAACTTGTTCAGGCTGACCTGCCGGATCAGCGCTTCGGCGCGCCGATAATCGCGCTGCATATAGGCGTGATGAGCCAAGACCCCATTATAAAAGTCGGAATGCGCGGGATTACGGGCAAGTGCCTGCTCCAGCAGAGCAGTGCCGCGGGCCCAGGCGCCGACTTGCCCCACGCGCGTACCGAGCTCGGCGAGCAACTCGGTGTCGTTCGGATTCAAGGCCACGGCCCGCTCGCCGATTTCGAGCGCTTCCGCCGGTTGCTGGGAGAAGAACAGCGCCATCATGAGTGCCTGAAGCGCCCGCACATTTGCGGGATCGAGACGGATTGCGCGGCGCGCTGCATCTGTCGAACGCTGAATGGCCGCTGGCGAGCCCGGCTTTGGGTTGAAGCCGAAGCGATTCTCGTCGAGATACAGGATCGACAGCATCGCCCAGCCGGTTGCATAGCCGGGATTGGCGGCGACGGCCTGTTCGAGGCACCCGCGGACGGCGCCATGGCTCTCGGCGGAGAGTGCGGTTCGATAGCCGTAAAACCTGAGGGAGCAGGCATAGGCCTCGAGATTGTCCGGCGCCTTCGCGCCGGTCCGTAGTTCGTCGGCCTGGAAGATGATGCCGTAGGGTTGCGCAATGGCGGTGGCGACTTTCTGCGCTACATCGTTCTGGATTGTGAGGAGATCGCGCACATGCAAGTCGTTGTCATAGCTCTGGGACCACAGCACTGTCCCAGTCCTCGCATCGAGCAGCCGGCCAGTGACCCGCAGTTGATTGGTCGCGGCGCGAACGCTTCCCTCCAGGACATATCTAGCACCAAGCGTGCGATAGATCTGCGCTGCATCGGCGCCGGGCGGGATATTCCGAGAGGTTTCGCGCCCGAGGACCGACAGTTCCTTGAAGCGCGCGACCTGGCTCATGACCTCCTCGGTCAGCCCTTCGGCATAGATCTTCGCCTCCGGGATATCGCCGAGATTAACGAACGGCGTGATGGCAAGAGTCGATACCGCCGGGGCTTCGATCGTCGGCTTGGGAACGTCGCGTGGGCCGCTCAACACAGCGATACCGATGAACAGAATGGCGGACAGGACCATGCCGGCTCCGAGCCAGGCCACACGTCGCTGCGGCGGCGGCAAGGAAGCCGGGTCGGGCGCAGGCGACACTGGGGCTAACGGCGCGGCCTGCCGGGCCGCACGCAACTCGAAAAGCGGCACATAACCGCCCTTTGGAATGGAGATGGTGACGGAATCCGCCGCTCCGGCGATCAGATAGTAGCGCTCCAGCGCGCGCCGCAGTCGCCCGGCCTCGATCCGCACCACCGGGTCGTTCTGGGCATCGAAAGCGGAATCGCGGTCGAAGACCTCCGTTCCGACGGTGTAGGCCTTGATGCGGGCCGCGCGTCCCGCCAGCGTTTCCTCGACGATATAGCGCAGGAACTTCTTGGCCCGGCCCGGGATGTTGAACTCGGGACTCGCGATGAGCCGGTCAAGCTCCGCCCGCACGTCGTCTGCCGAAGGCAACGCGCGCGCCTGATCCGTTCCATCGGCGATGCTGTGGCCGTCGAGCATAGGACCCCCAGATCCGTTCCGACATTGCGCCAGCGTATCCTACCGTAAACTACTCCCGGGTTGCCAGCTACAGCGCAATGCTCCCGATCGTGAGGTGGCGCATCCGCATCGCCTTCAGCAGCCGTCCGGTTTGCATCATGGATCGAAACCTGCTGGTCGCCGTCGCCCATTTTCCGGATCGGGGACATGCCATTGAGGAACTCGCCAGGACGAACGAGGAATTCTGTTCGCTTTGCACCGATCTCGCCGAGGCCAAAGCGGCACTTCTGCACTGGGAGCAATCGTCGTCCCCCGTGAAGGAGGCTCGCACCGTCGAATATCGCAGCCTGATGAACGAACTCGCGGCCGAGGTCGAGGCGACATTGGATCGCTATCGATAGGGCCTGCCAGCGAAAGTTCGGTCCTCGATTGCCTTTCATGACTGGGCTCGCCGCGCTTCAACCGGCGGCGGATCCGAAAGCCGATTATCCGAGCTCCCGAACCAAGCTTGGGCTCAGTCGGCCCGAGACGCGCAAAGAACAACCATCCGGAGAACACCATGATTGTCAGGATAGCGGCCCTCATTCTGAGCTTCCTGCTGGCTGGCGGAGGCGCCTACGCACAGGCACGCCCCAGCGGCCCGCCCAGCGCCACCGTTCGCATCAAGCAGCTCCAGGTCGCCTTCGTCGGCTCTGGGGCGATCGGCGGTGGCACACTCCGCTTCCACAACCGCAGTTATGACATCACCATCGGCGGCCTCGGCATCGGCGGCATCGGCGCGTCGCGACTAACGGCGACCGGCTCGGTCTATGGCCTGAACCAGGTCGAGGATATCGCGGGCGCCTATGTCCAGATCCGTGAGGGCTGGGCGATCGGCGGCCAGGGCCGCGGCACGCTCTGGCTGCGCAATGCCAAGGGCGTGATGATGCACCTGGCGACGCAAAGGAGAGGCCTGCAGCTTTCGTTGGGCGCCGACGGCGTCCTGATCGGATTCAAGCAGTAGGTCCGCCCGTAGCTTCCCGAAGCCAGGGATGTCGCCATGAACGCCGCCGTGAACCCCACCGCCCCTCACCACCTGCCGAGCTTCATCACCGCACCGGGGGGAACGGACTACCTGATGGTGGTCGCGGCGATCGTCCTCCTCGGAGCGGTGCTGGGCATCGGCCTGCTCTTCCTACGCCTCCACACCTTGCCCGAGCGGATGGCGCACAAGACGCACAAGATCCAGTTCGAGATCGTCGCCGTTCTCGGGTTGCTCGCGCTCTTCACGCATGTCCATGCCTTCTGGGTCGCGGGGCTGCTGCTCGCCCTGATCGACCTGCCCGACATTCCCGGGATGTTCGGCCGCATGGCCGGCTCCCTTGAAAAAATGGCCGGTATCGCGCCGGGCCGGGGCGGCGACGCGGCATCAGACGCAGAGGCCGCCCTGCCCGGGCCGGAGGGAAACACGCTGGACGCGGGCGCCGGCATTGAGGAGAAGAACCATGCTTGAGCTTCTCGTCTGCGCGCTCTTCACCATCCTCCCCGACTATCTCTATCGCCGCTACCGCCAGGGCAAACGGTTCGGTCGCGAGATCACGTTCTACTCAGTCTGGTTCGAGCTGCGCTGGGGCATCGTCACCTGCGTGATGCTGACCGTCGGCCTGATCACGGTGATTTTCTACAACCATCCGTCGACGACCAGCGCCACGGTCTTCTTCCGAACGGTGCCGATCGTGCCGGAGATCAACGGCCGTGTTGCACAGGTGCATGTCGGCGCCAGCGGTAAGGTCGCGCAGGGCACGCCGATCTTCACCCTCGACAGTACCAGCCAACAGGCGACGGTCGAGACTGCGCGGCGCAAGTTCGCCGAGGTCGATGCCGCGCTCGTCGTCGCGAAGGCCGATATCCTCAGCTATGACGGCAAGATCCAGGAAGCGAAGAGTGCGCTGCAGCAGGCGCTCGACGAGCTGCAGACCAAGCGCGAATTGAAGCGCCGCAACGACGACATCGTCGCGACCCGCGAGATCGAGAAGCTCGAGAACATCGTCGCTGGCCGCGAGGCGGCGGTCGCCTCGACGACGGCATCGCAGGGCGCCGCCCAGACTAAGATTTCCACCTTGCTTCCGGCCGAACGCGCCAGCGCCGAGGCTGCACTGGCCCAGGCCGAGGTCGAGTTGGCCAAGACCGTGGTGCGGGCTGGCTTCAACGGGCATATCGAGCAGTTCACGCTGCGGCCCGGCGATGTCGTCAACCCCTTCATGCGCCCGGCCGGGATCATCATCCCGGAAGAAGCCGGCCGCGGGCGGTTGCAGGCCGGCTTCGGTCAAATCGAGGCTCAGGTCATCAAGGTCGGCATGGTTGCCGAGGTCACCTGCATCTCGAAGCCATGGCAGGTGATTCCGATGGTTGTGACGGGCGTGCAGGACTTCATCGCCGCGGGCCAGCTCCGCAGCGGCGAACAACTGATCGATGCCCAGCAAGTGGTTCGGCCCGGGACGATCCTCACCTTCCTCGAACCGCTCTACCAGGGCGGACTCGACGGCGTGACGCCCGGTAGCAGCTGCATCGCCAACGCCTATAGCAGCAACCACGACGTGATCGCAGCGAAGGACACCGGCACGCTGCGGCGCATCGCGTTGCACGCTGTCGATGCTGTTGGCCTGGTGCACGCCCTGTTGTTGCGCATCCAGGCGCTCGTCTTGCCGGTCAAGACCCTTGTCTTCAGTGGCCACTGACGGCGAGCGGCGGATGCCGCTCGTAGCAATAGACCGGAGCTAGGGGTGAAACCTGATGGGCGGTGATCGGCTAGCGGCATCGGAGCGTCCCCGCCGCCAGTCGGCGAGAGGGGGCATGGCGGGGCTGATTGCGTGGCTCTATGGCTGCTTCCTGCTATGCGCGATCGCGGGCGCCGCCCCTCCCGTTTTCGCCCAAGCACCTCAACCTCCGGCGGGGCTCAGCAAGGCGCAGTTCGACGCCCTGGTCGATGCGATCGGCGATGCCGTCGCCCGGAAGCTGAATGTCCGCCCGACTGACAAGAGCGCCGCGACCACGCCCGCAATCGTCCTGCTCGGCCTTCCGCATCGCTACCAGCCCGACGGCCAAGACAGCAAGGACACGCACATCAGGTTCGGTAATGAGACCGCCCGAAAGCTGACAGCCTCTGAGTCCGCAAACGGGCCAACTTCTAACTTGCGGCCAGACGCTGAGCTGAAATGCCAAAAAGCGGACGCTCCAGGCGTCAGCTATGGGCACCCAAGCCCGCCTTCTTTCCGGATGGGATGCGCCAGAAGCGGAACTTGGCACTTTGGCCAGGAGCGGACGTTCAATCGGCTTTGAATTCAGAATGGAGCGCGCAGATCGAATCCGGGCCGATGCCGCAGCAACCGCCGATGATGCGTGCCCCGCGGCGGCGCCAATCTCGCCCAAAGTCACGATAGGTTTGGCCCCCGACATCGTCGCGCAGGTCGCTGAGGCCCTCGTTGGCCGCAGCGTTCCCGGTTTTTTCCGGGAAGGCATTGGCATAGACGCCGATCGGGAGCCCGGTATCGCCGAGCACGGAGCGCGCGACGTCGACAGCCGGGCCCATCACCTCCGGCAGGCTGCAGTTGAAGAGCACAGCGGCGGCTCCAGCCTTTCGGACAGCGGCGACGGCCTCCGCGACGCTTTCACCGGAGCGGAGTGCCGGCAGGCAGCCGACACCGCACGCATCCTGCAGTGTGAAAGAGATCCAAATCGGCTTGCTCGTGGGGACGACCGCCACGCATGCCGCCAACGCTTCTTCGATGCAGCTTTGCGTCTCGGCGAGGAAGTGATCCACGGATGGCAACAGCGCCTCGATCAGCACCGCCAGCATCTCGGGAGCCCGCTTGGCGTCGAAGAGATCAGGCCGATAGGAGCCGAACAGCGGCGGGAGCGATCCGGCCACTCTGATGGTGCGCCCGCTGCGCCGCAACTCCTCATCGGCGGCGCGCCGCGCGAGTTGGCCCGAAAGAGCGGCCAGCCGCGCGCCATCCTGCGCAAAGCGCTGCTCTCCGATATGGAAGGGCACGACCGCATAGCTGTTAGTGGTGATGACTTCGGCGCCGGCCTCGATGAAGGCGCGGTGGGCCGCGACCACAGTCTCCGGCGCCTCCATCAGCGCCAGCGCGGACCATTCGGGCTGGCGGAACGGAGCGCCCATACGCTTGAGTTCGCGGCCCATCCCACCATCGAGCACGATCACCTGATCCGCCATCACCAACCGCTCTTCACGACGCTGTTTCCGAAAACGTGCCGCCAGCCGCCATGAGTCCCTGATATCCATCGAGATCCGCAGCGAGGCTGGGGTCGATATGGGCGCGCACGGCCCGTTCGGCCTCGTCGGGCGTGCCGCGCGTCACACCCTCGAACAAGGCGCGATGATCGGCCTCAAGCGGGAAGCGCGCTGGCCAATGCGTTTCGGACCAGCGATAGAGCCACTCCATCTTGGTGGAGAGTGCGCCGTAGCGCTTGATCAGATGACGGTGGCGCGTGGCCTCAACGATCGCCCGATGAAAGCCGAGATCGGCCGCGACACGCTCATCGATCGAACCGGTTTCCGCCGGCGCCAACTGCGCGAAGGCGGCCGCGATAGCACCTTTAGACTGCTTCTCGGCCCGTTCGGCGAGAATGCGGGCCGCGAGCCCCTCCATCGCCTCGCGCAGCGTGTAGATTTCCCAGATGACCTGATCGTCGAGGCTGGCGACGCGCCAGTTGGAATAGGGCGCGCGCACGACGAGTTCGTCGGCCTCGAGCGCGAACAGCGCCGTGCGCACCGTGCCGCGCCCAACGCCGAGCCGGGCCGCCAGAGCGATCTCGGTCAGCACTTCGCCCGGCAAGAGTCGGCCGCGCACGATCTCATCGCGGAGGCGGCGCATCGCAACATCCGCGAGGCTGAGCCGCTCGATCGGCTGCTGGTCGCTTGTCAGCGGCATGACGACCTCCTCAGCCTCCGCGCTGCATGCCGACGAAACGGCGCGTGCGTTCGGATTGCGGATCGAGAAAGATCTGCTCAGGCGTACCCTGCTCTTCGATACGTCCATTTTGCAGATAGATGGCGTGGTTCGAGACCTCACGCGCGAAGGCCATTTCATGTGTCACGATCAGCATCGTGCGGCCTTCCTCGGCCAGTGCCCGGATGACGCGCAGCACTTCACCGACGAGCTCGGGATCCAGCGCCGAGGTCGGCTCGTCGAAGAGCAGCGCGCGCGGCCGCATTGCCAAGGCCCTGGCGATGGCGACACGCTGCTGCTGGCCGCCGGACAGATGCGCCGGCCAGGCATCGAACTTGTCGGCGAGGCCAACCTTGGCGAGCATCGCCTCGGCCTCCTCGCGGCACTCGGCGCGGGGGCGCCCCTGCACATGCAGCGGTACCTCCATGACGTTCTGCAGCGCCGTCATATGCGGCCAGAGATTGAAGCTCTGGAAGACGAAGCCGAGCTGGCCGCGTAACCGGCGGACGGCCTGCCGCTCAGCCCGCGAGAAGCGGTGTCCAGCATCCTTGATACGGATCTGCGCGTCGCCGACGCTGACCTCGCCCTGATCGGGAATCTCTAGAAGGGGGATGCAGCGCAGCAGGGTGCTCTTGCCGGAGCCGCTGGCGCCGATGATGGCGATGACCTCGCCGTCGCGGGCCGCGAGATCAACCCCGCGCAGCACCTCCTGGCTGCCGAAGCTTTTGTGAATATGCGTCAGCTTGACCGTGATCGGCTTCATGCCACGCTCCGGGCGCTGGTCGGGCGGCGATAGGGGGTGAGGCGCTGCTCCAGCAGATCGACCGCCCGCGCGATCACCGTCACCAACACGAGGTAGATCACCGCAGCACAGAGGAAGATTTCGACGGCGCGATAGGTTTCGGAGACCTCGGCGCGCGCGATACCCGTCACTTCCATCAGCGTCACCACGCTGGCGAGCGAGGTCGCCTTGACCATGCTCGTGATCTCGGCGCCGTAAGCCGGCAGGGCCTGGCGGAAGGCCAGCGGGAGCACGATGCGGCGCAGCAGCGTCGGCCGCGTCATGCCGGCGACGCGGGCCGCTTCGATCGCTCCGGCAGGCACGGCACGAAGGCCTCCCCGCAGAATCTCGGACGTATAAGCCGCGTCGTTCAGCATCAGCGAGAGCAGCGCGCAGACATAGGGCTCGCGCAGCAGCGGCCAGAGCACGGAGTGGCGCACGGCCGAAAACTGGGCGAGCCCGTAATAGATCAGGAAGATCTGGATCAGCAGCGGCGTGCCACGGAAGATGTAGACGTAGAAATCTGCGATGCGCGCGCCGAACCAGGACGAGGCTCTCAGGCCGGAAAGGCCGAGCGCGATCAGGCCACCACCGAGCAGCGACAGCACCGCCAGCAGCAGCGTCAGCGGCAGGCCGGCGAGCAGTTTGGGGAACGTTTGAGCGATGAAGGCGAAATCCATCGCTCAGCCTCGTCCGGCTGCGGCTGGCTGCCCTCGCATGGAGCGCCATTCGGCGATGCGAAACAGAAAACCCGAGATGGTGGTGATGGCGAGATAGATCGCGCCGCCGGCGAGGAAGAACAGGAAAGGCAGCTCGGTCGAGTTTGCGGCGACCGTCACGGCGCGCAGCGTCTCGACCAGGCCGGTGACGGAAACCAGAGCCGATTCCTTGATGACGGACTGCCACTGGTTGCCGAGGCCCGGCAGTGCCGTCCGCAGCGCCAGCGGCGCGATGATGCGCCGGAACATCGTCCAGCGGCCCATGCCGGTCACGCGCGCTGCCTCGAGCGTGCCTGGTGCGATGGCGTGGAAGGCGCCGCGCAGCACCTCCGCCTGCGTGGCGCCCGACAGAAGGCCGATGGCGAGGCAGCCGGCCGCGAAGCCGCTGATCTCGACCGTCCCGACATGCCCGAACTGCTTGGCGACGGCAGATACGATCTGCCGGCCACCGAAGTAGAACAGATAGATGACCAGCAGGTCCGGGATGCCGCGCATGACGACGCCGTAGCCCTGCGCGAGACGCTGCACCGGCGCCGCTCCGGCGATCCGGGCCCAGGCGAGCAATGTGCCCAGTCCGAGGCCGAGCGCAAAGGCACAGGCCGAGACAGCGAGCGTCATCAGCCCGCCATTCAAGAGCGCATGGCCCCAGCCCTCGGGGCCAAAGCCGAGCAATGTCAGGCTGTCATCCATCCCGCTGGATCCGCCTGCGTCAGCTCGCGGGGGTAATATCCATTTCGAACCACTTCAGCGCCAGCTTCTTCAGGGTCCCGTCGTCCATGGTCGACTTCAGGGCCTTGTCGAACATCTCTTTCAGTTCCGGATCGCTCTTTCGCACGCCGACCCCGGACCCCACGCCGAGCAGTCCCCCGGTGAACAGGTAGCCGGACTGGATCATCTCGCCGTTCGACTTCTTGGCGTTGGCCTGGATGTTGATCTGCGAGGCCATCACCGCATCGACGCGGCCGCTCTTGAGGTCGAGGAATGTGTCGGGCCCGGACGAATAGGTCCGGATGGTCAGCACATCCTTGAAATAGCGATTGAGGACATCGTTCTGAATGGTCGAGACCTGCACGGCGACGGTCTTGCCGGCGAGGGGTTTGGCGAGCTCGTCGATCGCCTTCTTGGCGGCAACCTCATCCGCGAAAGGCACACGCGGCGCGCCTGTGCCGGGCAGCAACTTGATGCTGCCTTCCTTCATGATCGCAAAGCCCGAGCCGGCGGCAGCATAGGGACGGGAGAACGCGATGACCTCCTCGCGCTTCGGCGTGATCGAGACCGCGTCCATGACGGCGTCGTATTTGCCGTCGGTCAGGCCGGCGATCATGCCGTCCCAGGCCTGGGCGATCATCTCGCATTTCACGCCCATGCGGATCGACAGTTCTTGCAGCAGCTCCGGCTCGAAGCCGATCAGGCGTCCGTCCGGGGCATGCATGTTGTAGGGAGGAAAGGCGCCCTCGGTGGCGACGCGGATGAGCTTCCATTCCTTTGCAGTGGCGGAGCGCGGGGCGGCGCCGAGCACCATGCCGGCTGCAGCGCCGAGGCCGAGCTTGAGGAAATCGGAGCGTGTGATCGTCATGGCGAGGTCTCCGGTGCCTTGTCAAAAATGGCTGGGGGATCAGGACAGGATGTCGAGTGCGGTGCGGGAAAGCGCCGCGACGCCGAGCCCGATGCAGCGCTCGTCGGGTTGGTAATCGGAATTATGGACCCGGTCGTCTCGGCCGGGCTGAGACGAGCCGACCAGCAGCTGGCATGATGGGATCCGCTCCGAGAAATAGGAGAAATCCTCGGCACCGAAACGGCCCTCGAGCTGGTCGATCCGGCCGGCACCGAACTGGGCGCTCAACGAGCCGATCACCGCGTCGACGACATTGTCATCGTTGATCAGCGCCGGAGCGCCGCGCTTGTAGTCGATCTCGCAGGTGACGCCCATGGAGGCGGCGACACCTTCGCAGATGCGGCGGAAGGTTGCTTCCATCGTATCGCGGCTTTCCGGCGAGCGGCAGCGAACAGTGCCCAGGAAGAGGCAACTGTCGGGGATGATGTTGTGCGTCGAGCCGCCCTGGATGTGGCCGATCGTCAGAACCGCCGAGCGCGTCGGGTCCATGACGCGCGAGATCGCGGTCTGGAGCTGCATGACCATCGCCGACGCCGCCACGATCGGATCGAGCGCGGAATGCGGACGGGCCGCATGGCCGGACCTTCCACGCACGATCACGTCGAACTCATCGCTCGAGGCTGTGGATGCTCCCCGAATATAGCCGAAACGGCCGACCGGCATTTCGGGCCGGTTGTGGAAGGCGAGCGCGATGGCGACGCCGTCGGCAGCGCCATCGGCGACCATAGCGGCGGCTCCGCTTTCCACAGTCTCCTCCGCCGGCTGGAACACAAGCCGCACGCTGCCTCGCAGCTGAGGCGCCATCGCCTGCAGCACGGAGGCGACGCCGAGCAGGGTTGCCGTGTGCAGGTCGTGGCCGCAGGCGTGCATCTTGCCGGGGATGGTGCTGGCGAAAGGAAGCCCCGTCCGCTCCTGCATCGGCAGCGCATCCATGTCGGCGCGGATCAGCAAGCAAGGGCCAGGTGCCCCGCCGGCGATCTCGGCGACGACGCCGGTGCGCCCGACCCCACGCTGCGGCGCGAGCCCGATCCGCTCCAGTTCACGCGCGACGAGCTCGGCCGTCCGCACCGTCTCGAAACCGACTTCCGGGTGGGCGTGGATGTCGCGCCGGACCGTGATCAGCTGCGGCTCGATGGCCGCAACGTGCCGATCGATGTCGGCGGCGGGATCGTTGGGGCGGTCGGTGGACATCTTGGCTCTGACGGACGGTAAGGGAGACCGAACGTCGCACGGATCCTCGGCCATCGCAATTGGATCGAGGATCGACAATCGACAATAGGTTTCTAAAGTGAGCCGACCCTGGAGCAGAATATTCCGATGCGCGCCGCAACCATTCTCGCCCAGCTTGATCACGTAGCCGATCCTTCGACAGGAGGGCTGGTGCCATCGATCCATCCCGGCGTGACCCATCGACGATCCGGCAGCAATGGCGCGATGGGCTATGCCCGCTCGGAAAACGCAGGGGCGAAGCTCGTCGAGACCATTCTTCGCCAGCTCGATGGCGGCGAAGCGGCTGCTGCCTTCGGGGCGGGCGCTGCTGCTGCTCAGGCTGTGCTCGCAACCCTCAGGCCGGGCGATCGGCTGCTGATCGACAGCGGCCTCTATTACGAGTTCGGACGCATTATCGGGGCCTTCGCCGAACGCTTCGGCTTGGGACTGCAGCGGGTCAACCTTTGCGATCCCGATGCGGTTGCCTGGTGTCTCGCTGCCGCGCCTACGCGGCTCGTCTGGGCCGAATGCCCGAGCAACCCACTCTGGCGGGTGCCGGATCTCGCTGCGCTGGCGGCGCTCGCGCATCGTCACGGCGCCCAGCTGCTGGTCGATGCGACGGCGGCGACCCCGGTGCTCTGCCGGCCGCTGACGCTGGGCGCCGATCTCGTGTTGCATTCGGCGACAAAGTATCTGAACGGCCATGGCGACCTGGTCGCTGGCGTCCTCGTCGCATCCGAAAACAACGCGTGGTGGCGTGAGATCGTAGCTGCCCGCGAGGATCAAGGCAGCATTCTGCCACCCTTTGAGGCCTGGCTCCTCCTGCGCGGCATGCGATCCCTTGCGCTCAGGATGGAACGCGTCTCCAAGACGACCTGGGCGCTTGCTTCATGGCTTGCAACCCAGCCCCAGCTGCGGGCCGTGCATTATCCTGGCCTGCCGCAGCATCCGCAGCACGAACTGGCCCGCTGCCAGTTTGAGGGGGGCTTCGGCGGTATGCTCTCCTTCGAGCTGGATGATGCTGCGGCAGCCATTGCGCTGTGTTCCCGCGCTAGGGTCTTCCGTTTATCAACCTCGCTCGGATCGCCCGAGAGCCTGATCGAGCACCGGCGGGGCACGGAAGGAGAGGCATCCGACTGTCCACCCGGCCTCGTGCGGCTATCGGTCGGCTTAGAGCATCAGGATGATCTCCACGAGGACCTTCGGCAGATGCTTTGCCCCAACGGTTGATCTTGCGTAGGCCACAACCTCGAACAGGCTTCAGATCCCGTCGTCGCCGTTGGCTGACGTCAGCCAGGCGGCCAAATGCGCCAATTGCGGACGTCGGGCGATTGTCCAGCTGCAGACGTTCGGTGCCGCCCGCGACGGTCCCTCGGCGATTCCTTGCAGATCTGGGCGATGTGTTTGGGCAGCACTGGTTGGGTGCGCCTCATCAGCCTCGCCAATCGACCATCGCGCCAATCCAAACGTTTGACCGCTCCCGGCGTGGCAGCCTTGCCGGCATCTTGACAGCAAGATCGATTAGCTCGTAGCGTATCAAATAATAAAATGACATTTCAATATATGAAATGCATTGAGAGGAACGCTCTTGCCGACGGATCAGCCAAAAGCTGCGGGGAAACCTGCGCCTGCCGGCACCAGCACGCTCGATCTCGCGCTTCACGCGGTCGAGTATCTGGTGCAGCAGAGCCGTCCGGCTTCGCTCGCCCAGATCGCCGATGCGCTCTCCGCCTCGAAGGCGACGATCTATCGCCACCTGGTGACGCTGCAGCGCCACGGCTTCGTCCGGCAGGAATCCGAAACCGGGCGCTATGAGGCCGGGATCAAGCTGATGGTGCTGGGTGAGGCCCTGCGGCAGCGCTTCGACATCGTCTCGGCAGCGCGCGAGGAGCTGATGACGCTTCGCGACCGCAGTGGCCAGGCTGTCACACTCTGCGACGTGATCGACGAGGAGTTGATCGTCCTGGAGCTGATCCAGGGCCGCACGATGATCGAATTCGCCATGCGGCCGGGCACCCGCCTCGCCTTTCACGCTAGCGCGCATGGCAAGATCTGGCTCGCCTTCGGCTCGCCGGAGCGTCGCCAGGCCGTTGCCGGCGGCAAGCTGGAAGCATGGACGCCGCACACGATCGTCTCCGGCGAGGCGCTGCTGGCGGACATCGCGCTCGTCCGCGAGCGCGGCTGGGCAACGGCGCCCGATCAGGTGATCACCGGCGTCAACACGCTGGCGGCCCCCGTCTTCGACCATCGCAAGGCACTGGTCGGCTCGATCGCCATCGTCGGCGCGACGCAGTTCATCCCGCCCGTTCCCGATCCCGAACAGATCCGTGAAGTCGTCAGCAGCGCCGCGCGCATCTCGCGCGGCTTGACCTGGAAAGACTAAGAGCATGACCTATTCGCTGGCCGTCGACATCGGCGGCACCTTCACCGACATCGTCCTGCGCGATTCCCGCGGCGGCCTCAGCGTCGACAAGACGCTGACGACGCATCACGACCTGCTGGAAGGCTTCTTCCGGGGCGTCGATTCCGTGCTCGACAAAGCCGGTATCGGCGCGGACGCAGTCGACGGTGTCGTGGTCCATGCCACGACGGTCGTGACCAACGCGCTGATCGAGCGCAAGGGCCTGCCGACAGCGCTCGTCGTCACCGAGGGCTTCAGCGACGTGCTCGCGATCCGCAACGAGCACCGCTACGACATGTACGATCCGCAGATCGAGTTCCCCGAGCCGCTGGTCACGCGCGAGCTGACCTTCGGCCTGAAGGAGCGCGTCCTCGCCGACGGCACGCTGGCGCTAGCGCCGAGCCCGCAGGACATCGCCAGGCTCGCAGCCGAGATCCGCGCCAGCGGCGCGCGCGCCGTCGCGATCTGCTTCCTCAACAGCTTCGCCAATCCGGACAACGAGGCGCTGGTCGCGGCCGCCCTGGCGCGCGAACTCAACGACGTCTTCATCTGCACCTCCTCGGAGGTCGCGCCGCAGATTCGCGAATACCAGCGCGCCTCGACGGCGACGGTGAACGCCTATGCGATGCCGATCTCGCAGCCCTATCTGAAGCGGCTGAGCGACCGGCTGCGCGGCGAGGGCTTCGCCAACACCCCGCTGATCATGCTGTCCTCCGGCGGCGTGGTCGGGGCCGAGACGGCGGGCCGGAACCCGGTGCGGATGATCGAGAGCGGACCGGCCGCGGGCGCGCTCGCGGCCTGCCATTATGCCGAGCTCCTCGGCATCAACCGGCTGATGTCCTTCGACATGGGCGGCACCACCGCCAAGGCCTGCCTGATCGAGAACCGTACGCCACTAATCACCGGGCTGTTCGAGGTCGACCGTCGCTATCGCTTCCGCGAAGGCAGCGGCCTGCCCGTCACCGTGCCTTCGATCGACCTGATCGAGATCGGCGCCGGCGGCGGCAGCATCGCCCATGTCGACGATCTCGGCCTGCTCAAGGTCGGTCCCGAGAGCGCCGGCTCCGATCCCGGCCCGGCCTGCTATGGCCGCGGCGGCCGCAATGCGACCGTCACCGACGCCGATCTCGTGCTCGGCCTGATCGATGCCGAGAACTTCCTCGGCGGCGACATGTCGCTCGACAAGGCGGCCTGCGACGGCGCCATGACCCGGCTCGGGCAGGCGCTCGACCTCAGCCCGGTGCAGGCGGCACGCGGCATCTACCGCGTCGTCACCGAAGCAATGGCCTCGGCGGCGCGGACCCATGCCACCGATCGCGGCGTCGATTATCGCGGCCTGCCGCTGTTCGCCTTCGGCGGCGCCGGGCCGCTGCATGCCTGCGGCGTCGCCGAATTGCTGCAGAGCACCAGCGTGATCGTGCCGCCGCAATCGAGCGTGCTCTCCGCTTTCGGCACACTCGTCACCCCCGTGCGGCTCGATCTCGTGCGCAGCGACCTGACGCGGATCGACCAGCTCGACTGGACACGCGTCGACCGCGTCCTCGGCGATCTCGAGAAGGAAGGGCTGACGGCGCTGGGCGAATCCGGCTGCGCGCCCGCCGAGGTCACGATCCTGGTCGGTGCCGACATGCGCTATGTCGGCCAGCAGCACGAGGTCACGATCATCTTCGAAGCCGATCCGCGGCTCGGCCGCGATACGGGCGCGCTGACTGCGCAGTTCGAGGAGGCCTATCGCACGCTCTACGGCGTCAACCCCTCGCATGTCCCGATCGAGCTGGTGACCTGGCGTGTGGTCGCGCGCGGCCCCCTGCCCCAGTCCGCCGGCCGGACCGTGCCCGCGATCGCGCCCGGGACGCCCAAGCGCCACCGGTCGGTCCATGCCTGGGAGGACGGCCAGTCGGTTCCTGTCTACGAGCGCTCGGCGCTCGCCACCGGCCAGACCATCGCAGGCCCCGCCATCATCGAGGAGCGCGAGACCACGACCGCGCTGCCGCTCGGCTGGAGCGCGACGATCGACGCGCTCGGCTGCATCGTCGCCACGAAAGGTTGAACCCGATGGCAAGGTCACATCCGATGGATGGCGTCGAGCTCGAAATCCTCTGGTCGAACCTGATCGGCATCGTCACCGAGCGGGCCAAGGCGCTGCAGCGCATCGCCTTCAGCCCGATCGTGCGCGAGGCCGGCGACCTCGCCTGCGCCCTGTTCGATCAGCGCGGGCGCATGGTGGTGCAGGCCAACACCGGCACGCCCGGCCACATCAACTCGCTCGCCTTCGCCGGCGCCCATCTGGTGCGCCTGTTCAAGGATCGCTGCGAGCCCGGCGACGTGCTGATCACCAATGATCCCTGGCTCTCGGCCGGGCACTTCTTCGACATCACCATCCTGACGCCGATCTTCGACGGACAGAAGCTGCTCGCCTATATCGGCTCGACCATCCACCACACCGATATCGGCGGCTATGGCATCGGAGCGGGTGCTCGCGACGTCCATGAGGAAGGCCTCTGGATTCCGCCGCTCAAGCTCTATGAGCGCGGCAAGCCCAGCCAGATGCTGCACGATATCATCCGCCACAATGTCCGCACGCCCGACGCCGTCTTCGGTGATCTCTCGGCGCAGGTTTCGTCCGGCGAGGCCGCGGCTGAGCATCTGGTCACGCTGTGCGAGCGCTATGGCATTGCCGACATCGAGACCCTGTCGGACGAGATCATCAGCCGCTCCGAGGAGGCGACGCGCAACGCCATCCGCAAGCTGAAGCCGGGCACCTATCACGGCGAGGCGGTGTTCGACGTGCCGGGCGGCGAGGTCATAACGCTCAGGACGGCCGTCACGGTCGATGCCGAGAACGGCTCGATCATCGTCGACTTCGACGGCTCTTCGCCGCAGACGACGACTGGCATCAACGTCGTCCTGAACTATACCCACGCCTATTCGACCTTCGCGATCCGCTCCTGCCTCAATCCGGAGCTGCCGAACAACACCGGCTCGCTGGCGCCGATCGAAGTCCGGGCGCCGGTCGGCTCGATCGTCAACTGCGCCTATCCGGCGCCGGTGAATGCGCGCCACGTCGTCGGCATGTATGTGCCAATGCCGATCCTGAAGGCGTTGCATCAGGTCATGCCCGAGCGTGTGCTGGCGGAAGGGTCGGGTGCGGTCTGGACCATCCAGATCCAGGGCCGTAAACCCAGCGGCGAGCCCTTCACCTCGTCGATGTTCAACTATTCCGGCGGCATGGGCGCCCGCGCCGGCAAGCCCGGCCCCAGCGCGACCTGCTATCCGACCGGCGTCGCGGCCGTGCCGATCGAGATCCTGGAAGCGGCGATGCCGATCGTCTTCGACCGCAAGGAATTGCGGCCGGGCTCGGGCGGCAAGGGCCGGATGCAGGGCGGCGACGGCCAGATCATCCAGTTCCATGTGCTGACCGAGCATCCCTGGCTGCTGAATGCCGTGCCGAGCCGGCTCGACCGCGGGCCTGACGGCATCGATGGCGGCCTTGCCGGCGCGCCCGGCCGCTTCCTCGTCAACGGCAAGTCCGTCAGCGAGGCCAGGAAGCTGACCATGCAGGCCGGCGACGTTGTGCTGCTCGAGACGCCGGGCGGCGGCGGCTACGGCAAGCCGACCTGATGGCGGCCGCCACCAGACTGAACAAGCCTAGAAAAAGGCAGGGCCTCGCAGCGGGGCCACGAGCCGGGATCACGCAAAACGGGGAGGACGGATGATGAAGCAGACCCTTTTGGCGGCAGGCCTTGCCGCAAGCCTCGCACTGGCTGGCGCGCTGCCCGCCAGAGCCCAGGAGCCCTATAAGATCGGCGTCTCCGCCGGCCTGACCGGCTATGCCGCGACCGTCGACCGTGCCTGGCGCGACGGCGTCGAGCTTGCCGCTGCCGCGCTCAACGCCAAGGGCGGCGTGATGGGCCGCAAGATCCAGGTCGTCGTCGAGGACAACCGCTCGGAGCCGCAGGAGGCGGTGACCGTCTACCGGAAGATGCTGAGCTCGGACAAGGTCGACGTCTTCGTCAGCGGCTGCGTCTCGGCCGGCAATTTCGCCGCGGCCGGCCTGCTGCAGCGCGCCAAGGTGCCGATGATGCTGTGCTCGATCCTGCCGACGCAGGCCGAGCATCTGGTCTGGGCCTTCAGCACGCTGCCGCCGGCCGGCTTCGAGGTCGACAAGCGCCTGGAATACCTCAAGGAGAAGACCCAAATCCGCAAGATCGCGGTGCTGCACGACCCGACGCCCTACGCCAACCTCCAGAAGAGCGTGGCCGAGCGCAACGCCGCCAAATTCGGGCTCGAAGTCGTCTCAGTCGACCAGTACAAGCAGGACGACGCCGATCTCAGCGTCCAGATCAGCAAGGCGCGCTCGGCCGGCGCCGGGGCGATCCTGAAGATCGGGCTCGGCGGCACCACCCTGACCGCCGCCAAGAACATCAAACAGCTCGGCGCCGACATGCTGCTGCTGACCAGCCTGGAAGACCTCGCCGTGTTCGGCCCGGTTGCCGAGGTGCTGGGCGACAAGTTCTTCTTCGTCGCCTCGCCCTCGCAGGTCTACGAGGCGCTGCCGGAAGGCGCGCTCAAGGCCAGCATCAAGGGCTTCCTCGATCCCTGGCGCGAGAAATTCAAGGACCGTGACCCGAACTGGGCCTCGCGCGGCTGGGACGGCGTCATGCTGACGGCCGCCGCGATCGAGAAGGCGAAGTCCTTCGAAGGCGAGAAGGTCCGCGCCGCCTATGAAGAACTGAGCGGCTTCCAGGGCACGACCGGCATCTACAACTTCAAGCCGGAGCTGCACCAGGGCATCACCGAAAACCCGTTCGTGCTCGCCACGATCGAAGGCGGCAAGGTCAAGGTGGTGCAATGAGCCTTGCCGCCGCGGCCGTGCCCCGGGCGGGGACTGCCCCGCCCATTCTGACCGCAACCGCCCTCTCGGCGCGCTACGGCCATATCCATGCGCTGCATGGGGTCGACCTGCGCATCGGCGAAGGCGAGCTCGTTGCCGTGCTCGGCCCCAACGGGGCCGGCAAGTCGACGCTGCTGCGCGCGATCATGGGGCTGTCGGCCAATGGCGGCGAGGTCCGCTTCCGCGGCGAGGCGCTGCCGCGGAACGATGCGGTCGCGGTCGCCGCACGCGGCATCGTGCTGGTGCCGGAGGGGCGCGGCCTGTTCGCCCCGATGAGCGTCGCCGACAATCTCGAACTCGGCGCCTATCGCCTGCGCGACAAGGCCGAGTTCGCCCGCCGCCGCGAACGCGTCCTGACGCTGTTCCCGCGCCTGAAGGAACGGCTCGGCCAGGCCGCAGGCTCGATGTCGGGCGGCGAGCAGCAGATGCTCGCGCTCGGCCGCGCACTGATGGCCGGGCCGAAGCTCCTGTTGCTGGACGAGCCCTCGCTCGGCCTTGCGCCGCGCGTCACCGGGGAGATCCTGGAGACGCTCGGCCTCCTCAACCGCGAAGGCCTGTCGATCGTGCTGGTCGAGCAGAAGGCGCCGCTGGCGCTCGAGCTCGCCAACCGCGTCTACCTGCTTTCGCTCGGGCGCATCGTCGCCGAACTCGATCCGCGTGACATCACCTCCCATGACGACCTCGCCCAGCATTACTTCGCCTGAACGGCGCTCGTTCGGGCTGGTCGGCCTGCTGCCCTGGCTCTTCGCCGCGATCGTGGTCGGCTACGCCATGGTGGTCGGCGGCTATGCGGCGACCGTCGTCTCCTTCGCGCTGATCTATGCGGTCTTCGTCACCGGCCTGAACCTGTTCATGGGCTTTGCCGCGCAGGTCTCCTTCGGCCAAAACGCCTTCGCCGCGATCGGCGGCTATCTCTCGGCTGTGCTGACCGCCAGCCATGGCTGGCCGCCCCTGCCCGCCATGCTGCTGGGCATCGTGGCCGCCGTGCTGGTCGCCGCGATCGTCGGCTTTCCGACACTCAGGCTGAAGGGCCACTACCTCGCCATGGGCACGCTCGCCATCGGCCTGATCACCTATGAGATCACGGTCGAATGGCAGTCGGTGACGCAGGGCTATATGGGCATCTCGGGCATCCCTCCCTTCGGCATCGGCCCCTATGAGGTCACCTCGGATCGCGGCCAGCTGATCCTGCTGTCGCTGGTCGTCGCGGCCTGCGCCTTCGCCGCCGCGCGCATCCGGCGTTCGCGTTTCGGACGGGCGCTCTCGGCGGTCGCAGGCAGCGAGGAGGCGGCGACGGCGCTCGGCATCGAGGTTTCCCGCTACAAGCTCATCGCCTTCCTGCTCTCGGCGGGCTTCGCGGCGCTCGCCGGCTCGCTCTTCGTCCATGTCGTCGGCTTCGTCAGCCCCGAGGTCTTCGGGCTGCACATGGTCATCGTCACCTTCACCATGCTCTATGTCGGCGGGATCGGGACGGTTGCCGGCCCGCTGGTCGGCGCGCTGATCGTCAGCCTGCTGCCCGAGACCTTCCGCGCCTTCAAGGACTATCAGGACCTGGCCTATGGCGCGGTGCTGATCGTGCTGCTGATCTATGCCCCGCGCGGGCTCGCCAGCCTGTTTTCCCCGCGAGGCCGCTCATGATCCGGCTCAGACTGGAAGGGGTGACGCGCCGCTTCGGCGGGCTCGTCGCGGTCGACGACGTCTCCTTCGAGGTGCCGGCCGAGGGCGTCACCGCGGTGATCGGACCGAACGGCGCCGGCAAGACCACGCTGTTCAGCCTGATCTCCGGCTTCCTGGCGCCGAGCGCCGGACGGATCACCTTCGAGGGCAGGGACATCACCGGCCGACCGCCGGCCGAGATCGCTGCCGGCGGGCTGGTCAGGACCTTCCAGCTCGTCAAGCTGTTCGAGGATCTGAGCGTGCTCGACAACGTCAAGGTCGGCTGCCATCTGCAGGGCAAGGCCGGACTGTTCGCGGCGCTGCTGCGGCCGGCGTCCGCGCGCCGCGAGGAACAGGCGGTCGAGGCGCGCTCGCGCGATCTCCTCGCCTTTGCCGGCCTCTCCGCCTTCGCGGACGAACCCGCCTCGGCCCTGCCCTATGGCCGCCAGCGCATGCTGGAGCTGGCGCGCGCCATGGCCGCAGGCCCGCGGCTCATCCTGCTCGACGAGCCGGCCGCCGGTCTCAACACCGAGGAATCGGCGGCCCTGTCGCGGATCATTCGCCGCATCGCCGAGGACGGCACCAGCGTGCTGCTGATCGAGCACGACATGACGCTGGTGATGAACACCGCCGACCGCGTCGTCGTGGTCGATTTCGGCCGCAAGATCGCGCAGGGCACCCCCGCCGAGGTCCGCGCCGATCCCGCGGTGATCGCGGCCTATCTCGGCATGGGCAAGCCTGCTGCCGGGGAGTCAGCCACACAGGAGGCGGCCCATGGCTGACTGGTCCTATATCCCGCAGGTGCTCGTCAGCGGGCTCGGCATCGGTTGCGTCTATGGGCTGATCGGCATCGGCTTCTGCGTCATCTACAACGCCAGCGGCATCGTGAACTTTGCCCAGGGCGCGTTCGTGATGCTCGGCGGCATGATCACCCAGGTGCTGTTTGCGCGGAACGGCGTGCCGCTGCCGGTCGCCGCACTGATCGCGGTGGCTGCGGTCGCCATGCTCGGCGTCACGATCGAGCGTGTCGTCGTCAGGCCACTCTGGAACCGCAAGGCGACGATGTTCGTGATGATCCTGGCGACGCTCGCCGCCCAGATCGTGATCGAGCGACTGACCCTGATCGCAGTCGGCGACCAGCCCAAGACCCTGCCCGTCTTCACGGACCGGCCGCCGGTGATGATCGGTTCCGTCGCACTCGGCTACCAGCTGATCTGGATCATCGTCGGATCGCTCACGATCGTGGGCGCACTCGCCGCCTTCTTCGGCCTGACGCGCACCGGCAAGGCGATGCGCGCCTGCTCGATCAACCGCGAGGCCGCGGCTCTGCAGGGGATTCCCGTCTCGCGCATGCTGGCGCTGGCCTTCGCACTGAGCGCGGCGCTGGGCGCCATCGCCGGCATCCTGATCACGCCAACGCAGTACACCGCCTTCAATGTCGGTGTGCCCTTTGCGATCAGCGGCTTCATCGCCGCGATCGTCGGCGGTTTCGGGCGTCCCTTCGGTGCCTTCCTCGGGGGACTGCTGCTCGGACTGTTGCAGGCGCTCGCCATCGTCGGCCTCGGCGCGGGGCTGAAGAACGTCGCGGCGCTGTCGGTGCTGCTGCTGTTCCTGTTCATCCGCCCGTCGGGAATTCTCGGCGCGGCCAAGTGACAATCAAAGCGACAATCGGAGAGTTGCCATGGACATCCACAAGATCGACTGGAGCGGGATCCCCTGGACGCCGGTGCGCCCGGGCGTTGACCGCAAGGCGTTTTCCGGCAGTGCCGCCACGCTGGCGCTGCACCGGCTGATGCCTGGCCATGAGCCCAAGCCGCACAGCCATCCCCATGAGCAGATCGCCTATATCGTCAGCGGCACGATCCGCTTCGTCATCGGCGGAGAGGAGCATCTGATCGGCCCGGGAGGGCTGGTCGTGATCCCGTCGAATGTCGAGCATTGGGGCGAGGTCGTCGGCGACGAGCCAGTGATCAATCTCGACGTGTTCACGCCGCGCCGCCCCGAATACGCCTGAGCCGCGCCCCTGGGACTTTCAGTCCGCAACGCGCAGGCAACAACCATCTTCAATGCGAGAGCCATCGGACCTGTCGCAACTGATGCGCCATAACCAGACATTCGATCCTTACCTGGAAGCGGACATCCTGTGCGTCGGCCAGGACGACTGACGTCGGTCCGCAACCGTCAAGTATGCGTTACAGGGCGGTGGAGCCATCGAACCTCTGCGACGTGAGCTGCGACTGGCTGGCTCCACTGAGGATGGATAGCGGGCGCGATCTCGGTACGTTCGTGAGGTTCAGCCGAGATCTTCCACGCTCTGGCGCTGCCGGCTTTCAACCTGGCAGCGTCCGATCAGCCGCTTAGTAGTCCCACCAGGCGGGCACCCAGCGAAAGAGTTTCCCTTCCGCCGCCACGCGCCCGACGGACGGGAAGGGCATATGCGTGGAAACCAGCCAGGAGCCAGTCGTCGCCAGCTCCTGCATCAGGCGCAGCCGAACACGGGTCGCCTCTTCGGGATCGTGTTCGAAGCCGTTATGCCATTCGGGATGGTCGAACGAGACCGGGAAGATGGCGTCGCCACCGAACATCAGCCTGTCGCTGCCCGATGCGATGCGGACCACGCTGTGCCCGGGGGTATGGCCTCCGGTGCGCGTGATGACCACGCCCGGCGCAACCTGCTGTTCCTGTTCGAATGTGCGCAACTCAGCCTGGTACATATCCAGGAAGCGCCTCGACGCATTTCTGGCGATCTCTGCAAGCGCCGGTGGCATACCGGTGCGTGAGAAATCAGGCGCTTTCCAGAATGCGGCTTCCGCGGCGGAGACATGAATCCGCAGGTCCGGACGTAGCTGCTCCTTCACCCCTTCGACGAGCAGCCCGCCGACATGGTCGAAGTGCAGATGCGTCAGCACCACATCGGTCACGGCAGCCAGATCGACGCCTGCGGCGGCCAGCCGATGGCCGAACAGCCCGGCACGCGTGAAGTCCGGAACTTCACCACCAATCCCGCTATCGATGAGAATGGTCTGGGCCCCGCTGCGCACCGCGACAGCGTTCAGCGCCCAATCGAACGTGTCATGCGCCAGGAAGGACCGGTCGAGCCACGCATTCCGGGTCGCCGGGTCGGCATTGGTCGCCATCGACTCGGCAGGCGGCTCCAGAACGCCGTCGCTAATCACGAGTACATCGATCTCGCCGACCCGCACTGCGTAGCGCGACGGAACGAGGTCGTCAGGCCCCGGCCTGTCTTCGGTCTTAAAGGTCTTCATCGTTTGTGGCTGTCCCACGGGAGCCTCCTGCCAATCCTGCAACTGCGCCGCATCGGCCACGTTCTCGGTGGCAACGGCGTCGGCAAATAGGCTCGGAACGGGTGCCCGGCGTAATCAGGCAACGGTCTAGTCGATGCACACCAATGGATAGGAGTGGACCCTTCTGCGCCCGGCATCGGATGGGCGCGTTCTCGCATCGCCCGCATTCTTGCCTTCAGCGGCAGCCCCTTTCGATGTGTTTGAGCGGCGCGCCCCTGGGCCAGGCAGCCAGCCGGACGGTGCGAACCTATGATTTGGTATGGCTCGCCCTATTCCTAGACCCAATCGACCGAAAAACGGGCTCCCAATAGCGTCTCCGGTGCCGTGAGCAGAGCGGCGTCAATAGGAGACAGTCATGAGCCCGGACACCGCCTCACGCCCAAGCAGGACAGGACCCGAAGAGCTTGTTCCATCGCGCTATGCGGTGCAGATCGGCGATATCGAGGTGCTGATCATCAGCGATGGCGTATTGCCGCTTCCGACCAAGATGTTGGGCCACAACGTCGCCGCGACCGAGCGGGCGACGTGGTTGAACGAGATGTTCCTGCCGCAGGACGCCTTCGACTGGTCGCTGAACGTGGTCGTCGTCCGCAGCGGCGACCAGACCATTCTCGTCGATGCGGGACTGGGACTGGACCCGAACCTGAACCTGCCCAAGGCAGGCCAGCTGATCAAGCGATTGGCGGCCGCCGGTATCGACCTCGCATCGGTCACCGATGTCGTGCTGACGCATATGCACATGGACCATGTCGGCGGGCTGCTGGTCGAAGGCGTGAAAGAGCAGCTTCGTGCGGATTTGCGGATCCATGTCGCTGCCGCCGAGGTCAAGTTCTGGGAAGCGCCGGATTTCAGCCAGGTCAACATGCCCGCCGGCTTCCCGGATGCACTGCGGGCCACTGCGAAGCGCTTCGCCCGGGAGTATCGCAACCATCTGCGGCCGTTCGACGAGGAGCATGAGATCGCGCCGGGGGTGATCGTGCGCCGCACCGGCGGCCACACCCCCGGTCACAGCGTGGTCCGCCTGGCATCTGGCGGTGATCGGCTGACCTTCGCCGGCGACGCCGTCTTCACTGTCGGTTTCGACCACCCCGACTGGCACAATGGTTTCGAGCACGACCCCGAGGAGGCCGCCCGCGTCCGGGTTCGTCTTCTGACGGAACTCGCGGCGACCGGCGAGCAACTGGTGGCGACCCATCTGCCGTTCCCGTCCGTCGGCCGGGTAGCCGTCGACGGCAACGCCTTCCGCTGGGTCCCGGCCTTCTGGGACTACTGAACCTTTCTCGATCGAGCCGAACCGAGGCGCCTCTAGGACATATGCGGTTCGGCCCAAGGCCGTCCCCATCGGCGCTGTTCGTCCGCAAGCCTGACGAACGGCGTGCCGCAGGGATAGCAGCGAACGGAGACATCAGATGAAAATCGTGATTATCGGCGGAACCGGCCTGATCGGTTCCAAGACTGCGGAGCGCCTGCGCCAGAAAGGGCATGACGTCGTTGCCGCCGCCCCCAATACCGGCGTCAACACGATCACGGGCGAGGGCCTGGCGGAAGCGCTGAAGGATGCCAAGGTCGTGATCGACCTCGCGAACTCGCCCTCCTTCGAGGACAAGGCCGTGCTCGAATTCTTCCAGACATCGGGCCGGAATCTGATGGCGGCTGAGAAGAAGGCGGGCGTGAAGCACCATGTCGCGCTCTCCATCGTCGGCACCGACCGGCTGCCGGAAAGCGGCTATCTTCGTGCCAAGGTGGCGCAGGAAAGAATCGTTGGCGAGGCCGGCATTCCCTACACCATATTGCGGTCGACCCAGTTCATGGAGTTCCTCGGCGGCATCGCCCAGGCGGGAACGGTTGGCGGGACCACCCATCTGTCGACAGGCAATCTGCAGCCGATCGCCTCCGACGACGTCGCCGATTTCGTGGCTGAGGCAGCGTTGGCCGCACCGACCGATGGCATCGTCGAAATCGCCGGCCCCGAACGCGCGCGCCTCTGCGATTTCGTCGCGCGCTACCTCAAGGCGATCGGAGATTCTCGCACCGTCGTCCCCGATCCGAAGGCCCGCTATTTCGGGACCAGGCTGGAGGCCGGCTCGCTCGTCTCCGACAACAACCCCCGTATCGGCCGCATCGATTTCGATCGCTGGTTCGCGACGGCTCTCCGGAAGTAACGGCCTGCAGACGAGCCGGCCCCGAACCGGCTCATCGGTTCCTTCATGAAAGGACGATAAGCATGATCAGATCATTGGTACGTGCCGTTGCGTTGACGGCTCTCCTGTCTGCCCCGGCTCTGGCGCATGACACGCCTGGTGGCGGCGAAGGTGCGAAGGTCACAGTGGTCTACGACCACGAACTGCCGAACGTACCGGGCAAGAGCATGAGGGGTGTGCTGGTCGAGTACGCACCTGGCGGCTTTTCGGAGGGCCACACGCACCCGACTTCGGCCTTCATCTATGCGACCGTGCTCGAAGGGGCGATCCGCAGCCAGGTCAATGACGGGCCCGCCACGGTCTACAAGGCCGGCGAAAGCTTCTCGGAACTGCCGGGCGACCGCCACGGCGTTAGCGAGAACGCCAGCAGGACGCAGCCGGCAAAGCTGCTGGCCGTCTTCGTCGTCGATACCGCCCAGCAGGAACTCACGTTCCCGCTCAAAAAGTAGACGAGCAAGCCGGGTTTCGACCCGGCACCGCCCTTCTCAGCGCGGGCGATCGTGATCGAGGCCTCCCTTCATGTTCGGCGATGACCACACCATCCCGCTTGTCCTGATCAACGTCCTGGGACTTGCCGGCATCGTCATCTGGCACATCCAGGGTTGCGACCGCCCGACAGGCCGCCTGATTGTCCAGATCATGTTCTTCGCCGGCATGAGCCTCGTGCTCTACCTGGGCGGCATCGCTCCGCATCAGCCCGACGATGCCTATGCCGAAGGCCTGACCGCGTTGCTCTCCAAATCCGCCAGGATTCTCTGGTGGACCCATCTCGCCTGGACGATCATCGGCTTCATCCACATCTATGTCAGGCTGAACCGCAAGCCGCGGGAGGCGCACCTGATCCTGGATATGGCAGTTGCGGCCATTTATCTCGGCGTGGCGCTGTCGGTGATGGGCTTCGTCTTCGGCCTGCCGATCGCCACCCTGGTGACGACCTCCGGCGTCGTCGCGCTCATCCTGGGCCTGGCGTTGCAGAATACGCTCGGCGACGTCTTTTCCGGCATCGCGCTGACGCTCGGCAAGGCCTATGCAATCGGCGACTGGGTGCAGCTCAGCGACGGCACGGCTGGTCGCGTCACCGAAACCAACTGGCGCTCCACCAATCTTCTGACCGGGTTGAACAACATCGTCGTGCTGCCGAACAGCCTGCTGGCCAAGCAGAGCCTGACCAGCCTGAGCCGTCCCGACGAGTCCCATCTCATCACATTGGGCGTTCGCTTTACCGCCGGGCAAAGGCCGCGCATCGTCGAGGGCGCCATGCAATCCGTGCTGGAAGCCAGCACCCGGATCGTCAAGGAGCCGCCGCCGGCCGTCGCCCTGAAGGGTATCGACGCGAAGGCGATCGAGGTGGAACTGCAGTTTCGCATCGCGAGCCTCGCCTCGGGGACCTCCGCTAGGAACGAGATCATCGACCTTATCCATGATTGCTGCGCAGCAAGCGGCCTTTCGCTGGCCGAGCCGGCCTAGGCCTCATTCTTCACGACTCGATTTTCCGGCAAGTCATGGATTTCCATAAGTGCGGCTGCGGCGTCCCGGCGCTAGTTTCTGGTGAGCTAGCCAGTCGCGCCTTGGAAGACTGGTGCTAGACGAAGCTGTGACGGTTTCCAGGCATTCCGTCTCCGAAAGGGACAGCCGATCATGGTATCAGCGCTTCGCCGAACGCCGCCGGCGTTGATGATCGTCTCGCTGGCTGTCGGTCTCGCGGCATGCTGGTCAACCGGGACACTCTTCGGCGTCCTGGCTCCGCTGGGCGCGGTGTTTCTCTATGCTCGGGGCTATTGGATCCTGGCGGTCTGGATCGGGCTGCTGATCGCCTTCGCCGCGTCGGCCTTAGCTGCCCTGTTCTATCCGGGAGCCATAAGGGAAGCTGCGCTTTCGCTCGGGGCGCTTGTCGCTGTCGCCGCTTGTATCGGCCTGCTGCTTGTCCCCGCCCCGCTTCGCCGCGGCAACCATTCCGCTGTGCCGCGGCGACCAGAACTGGGGCAGCCGGAGGGGTTCGGGCCAGTTCCGGCGCACGGCGCGATCCACCCCGATGATCGGGCCGCGATCGCGCATGCCGCGGCCTACGCATTCTGGACGGGTGTGCCGCAGGTGACGGGCTACCGGCTGCGCCAGCCGGACGGCAGCTACCACTGGACGGAGTTGCGCGCCGAGCCGGGCTATGGCGTGAGCGTCGACGTCGACGCGATGGTCTCCCGACCGGATGATCGGTGGAGCGTCGCGGAATCCCTAGGAACGACCATGGAGGCGGTCAAGGCAGCCAAGGTGCTCGAGAGCCTGCATGGCAAGGCCTGGGCCTTCGATGCGATGGGCAGGTTCACCTATGTCACGCCGGCTGCCCAGGTCGCGATCGACATGGCCCTGGAGGACCTCAATCGCCGCCTCGGCGAACGCGAATTCATCGACGGCGGCGAAGCCGGCTGGATGCGCGGCGTCCATCCCGACGATGTCGAGAGGGCAGCCTCCACCCTGCGTCACTGCCTGAAGACTGGCGAGCCGTGGAACATTGAATACCGGATGCTGCGCGCGACCGGGCAATATGTCTGGCACCGCATCTCGGCGCGGCCGACGCGGGATGACAATGGCCAGATCACAGGCTGGTTCGGCACCTCGATCGACATCGACGTCTACAAGAAGACCGAGGCTGCCCTGCGCGCCAGAGAGCAACATCTCGAGCAGTTGATCGACACGGTCCCGGCCATGATCTGGAGCATGACCGGGGCAGGCCATCCCGTCTATCTCAATAGGCGGATGATGGAGGTAACGGGCGCCACGACCGAGACCGTTACGGCAACTGATGGGTCACTCACGCTCAAGAGGATGATCCATCCCGATTTTCTGGAGCAGGCGGAGCGGACATTCGCCCGATCCGTCGCAACGGGTGCGCCGTACGCGATCAAATACCTTCAGCACCGCGCCGACGGCACCTATCGCTGGACTGAAACGCGAGCTGAGGCCCTGCGCGACGAGGCGGGCCAGATCATCCGGTGGTACGGCGTATCGGTCGATATCCACGATCTGATCACCACGCAGACGGAGCTGCATCTGCGCAAGCAGGAATTGACGCGGCTCGTCGATCTGGTGCCGAGCTTCCTTTGGCGGCTGACTCCAACTGGGGCGCCGAACTTCTTCAACCGCCGCTTCATCGATTTCCTGGGCCTCGACGAAGGCAGCCTCGAACAGCCCCAGACGGAGCAATATGCGGCAGCGCTGAAGGCTGCGGTCCATCCGGACGATGCCGCGCGCGTGTGGGCCGGTCTCAAGGCTTGTCTAAGCAGCGGCCGACCTTTCGCCATGCGTTATCGCCTGCGCCGCCACGATGGCGTCTATCGCTGGATGGATGGGCGCGCAGAGCCGCTCCTGGACGAGGACGGCAGCATCATCCAGTGGCACGGCCTGTCACACGACGTTGATGATCAATTGCGGGTGGAGGAGGCTCTCCGGGAAAGCGAGCGTTCGCTGCGCCAATTGGTCGAGACGCTGCCGGCCCTCATCTACTGCGCCGCACCGAACGGGGAGCCGATCTATCGCAGCGAGAAGCTGCGGGAATTTCTTGGCTTCGGGCTCGGTGACAAGGACGAGGAGGGCAAGACGCGTCTGACCGGCACCCTCGACGCGATCATCCACCCCGACGATCTCCCCGACGTCAAAGAGCGATATGCGCATTCACTGGCGATGGGCATCCCTTACGCGATGAAGCATCGCCTCAGGCGAGCCGACGGCGCATACCGTTGGGTCGAGACGCGAACCGCCGCGATGCGGAATGCCGAGGGCGAGATCGTCCAGTGGAACGGCATCTGCTTCGAGATCGAAGATCAGGTGCGGGCGCAGGAAGCGCTGACCCTGACGCAGGAACGGCTCGCGCGCGCAGCACAGGCCGCGAGCCTGGCAGAGCTCTCCGCCTCGATCGCCCATGAGGTCAACCAGCCCCTCGCGGCCGTCGTCGCCAACTCGCATGCCTGCCAACGCTGGCTCACCTCGGACCCGCCCAATCTGGAGCGAGCGCAGAAGACCGTCGAGCGCATCATCCGGGACGCGAATTCCGCCGCCGACGTGGTCGGCAGGGTCCGCGCCTTGTTCAGGCAGACGGTCGAGGCGCGGAGCTTCTGGCAGCTCGACACCATCCTCCGCGAGGCCAGGGACCTGATGCTGGAAGAGGCGACCCGGCGGCGGATCCGCATCGAGATCGATGTCGAGCCAGGGCTGCCACCGCTGGCCCTGGACCGCATCCAGATCCAGCAGGTTCTGGTCAATTTGATCCGCAACGGTATCGAGGCGATGGAGCCGACACAGCGCGGGGCGCTTCATATCCGGTCGATGCGTACCGACGATCTCATCCGCACCGAAGTCCGCGATACGGGCGCGGGTATCAGCGCCATCGAGAAGGTCTTCGAGCCGTTCTTCTCGACCAAATCCAAGGGCATGGGCATGGGGCTCGCGATATCGCGCACCATCATCGAATCCCATGGCGGGCGTCTCTGGGCCGAGGACAATCAGCCCAGAGGGGCGATCTTCATTTTCACCCTGCCTGTCGAAGCGAAAGCGGACCATGATCGTTGACGACACCATCGTGTTCATCGTCGACGATGACGAGGCTCTGCGCGAGGCGCTGGGCGAATTGCTCGAGGCCAACGGAGTCCGGTCGGCGCTGTTCCAATCCGCCGGTGAATATATCGGCGCCGACAAGCCGGACCTTCCCGCCTGCCTCATCCTCGACGTTGAGCTTCCCGATATCAACGGGCTCGAACTGCAAAGACAGATCGCGCGGGATGACCATCCGCCCATCGTGTTCATCACCGGCCATGGCGACATTCCCTCATCGGTGCGCGCCATCAAGCATGGTGCCGTCGACTTCCTGACCAAGCCGTTCAGCGATACCGCGCTTATGGCGGCGATCGGCTCGGCGATCGCGCAGGACCGGGAAACGAGGACGAAACGTGCCGAGGTCGCGCTGCTGCGCCAGCGTTATCAGGAGCTGTCTCCGCGCGAGCGTGAAGTCCTGCCTCTGGTGGTGAGCGGGCTGCTCAACAAGCAGGCCGCGGCCGAGCTCGGCATCAGCGAAGTCACCCTGCAGATCCACAGAAGAAACGTCATGCAAAAAATGGCGGCGCCATCGCTCGCCGACCTGGTGCGAATTGCCGAACGGTTGGAAATCCCGATCCAGCATTCGCGCCGGATGGGAGGAATCTAGGCTTGTGCACGCACAAATACATCGTGGCTGTCGTCGATGATGATCCGCGGTTGCTGGAATCGCTCGAAGATCTGCTCGAATCCGCCGGCTATGCGGTTCGCAGCTTCCCGTCGGCGGCAGCCTTGACCCAAGCCGGTCTCTCCGGGCTGGACCTCCTCATCACCGATATCGGCATGCCGGGCCTGGATGGCTTCGAGCTGCGCGAGCTCGTGAACAGGGAGCGCCCGGAACTGCCGGTCTTTCTGATCACCGGGCGCCATGAGATCGCCGACCAGATCAGGGCGCGTGCCGTGGAGAGCTTCTTCTGCAAGCCCTTCGACGGCCAGGCGCTGCTCGCGGCGATCGCGCGTGCCCTGCGTCGATAGTGCGTCTTCCAGCGAAATGAGCGCCGGTTCGCGTGAACAAGAGCGACCGGCGCAGACAATGCTTCTGAGAGATGTGGAAGTTGGAACATGATCATTGATCGCTCACTCTCGCCAAGGTCGAGGTCGCTGCCGGCACAACGCCAGGACGGGGCGAAGCATCCCCTCGTCATCATCGTCGATGACGACGCTTCGGTTCGTGAGGCGCTGTGCGAGTTGATGCTGTCGGCCGGCTTCGAGGCGATTTCGTTCAACTCGACCAAAGCCCTGCTTGAGACCAGCGCCCTCGATCAGCCGGGCTGCCTGATCCTCGACGTCCGCATGCCCGGTTCGAGCGGGCTCGATCTGCAGCGGCATCTGACGTCGAGCGGAAATCCCAAGCCGATCATCTTCCTGACGGCGCATGGCGATATCCCGATGACCGTCCAGGCCATGAAGGCCGGCGCCGTCGATTTTCTGACGAAACCGGTCCGCGATCAGACGCTGCTGGACGCGGTCAACGCTGCGATCGGGCTGGATGCGGTACGACGCGCGGAAGCCGCCAAGATCAAGGGCTATGTCGAGCGGGTGCAGACACTGACGCCGCGGGAGCGCGAAATCATGCATGAGGTGACGCGGGGACGTCTCAACAAGCAGATCGCCTTCGACCTCGGCATCAGCGAGGTCACGGTCAAGCTGCACAGAGGCAATCTGATGCGGAAGATGGAGGTCGCCTCGATCGGCGAACTCATCCGGGCCTGGGAAGCCCTGCCGGTGAGAATGCGCGCGACCAACGCCGCGTAGGACCTTTGAGCGAAACCGGAAGTGGTCGCGGTGGCGCGGTGGGATGAACAACGGCATGGAGCAGGCTCCAAGCGCGGCAGTCCGATCACCGCGCCCGATGCGCAAGAACGAGCGCTCTGCCTGCGGTCAAGTCAGCGCCATGCCGCCATCGACGGTGAGATTGACGCCCGTCACGAAGTCACTCTGCGCTGAACACAGGAAAAGCGCGGCTTGAGCGAGCTCGTCGGCCTCGCCCATCCGGCCAAACGGGATCGCCTGTGCGGCCACGTTCTCGACCTGTGACAGCGCCTCGGCCGGGATGCCGAGCTTTCCGATGATCGGCGTCGCGGTCGGACCGGGGCTGAGCACGTTGACGCGGATACGCTGATCCTTGAACTCCAAAGCCCAGTTGCGGGCGAATGCCTCGATCGCAGCCTTGCTGCCGGCATAGACGGCGTGGCCGTCGAGCACCTTGCGGCTGGCGATCGAGCTGGTCAGCAGGATAGCTCCGCCATCGCGCAGCACCGGGGCGATCTTCTGCACGCCGAAGAAGGTGCCGCGCGCATTGGCGAGAAATTGCACGTCGTAATCCTGTGGCGTCACCGCCAGGCTCGGCTGGACCCGGATGCCGCCGGCATTCGCCATGTAGATATCGGCCTTGCCGAACCGTTGCGCCACGAAGGCGGCGACGCGTTCATGCGTGGAGAGATCGGCAACGTCGCCGGCAAGACCGATCGCCCCTTGCCCGAGGGCCTCCACGGCTCGATCGACCGCTTCCTGGCGGCGCCCGACGATCAAGACATTCGCGCCTTCCGCCAGGAAGGCGCGCGCCGTCGCGAAACCGATGCCACTATTGCCGCCGGTGATCACAGCGACCTTGTTCGAGAGTTTGTTCATGCGGATCTCCATCTGAAGAGATCCGAGATTGAGGCGAGGCTTGTTGAAAACAAATATTCAAAAGTCGATATGACCTATACGTTAGCATAGAATGAACCGACGCCGAGCTTATTGATTGAAAATATGCTTGGTCCAAGCTTGAAGAGCTTCGATAAGCCGCAAGATTCTCGAAATATTTGTAGCGGCCTCAATGCCGGCTCTTCAGGAGATGCTCAGCCAAGCATCGCCCGGAGGCGTCGATTGCAACCCCATAGCCGCGCCTCGGAGGCGCCAATGCCGAACGATCCATCGTCCAGCCCAACTGATTGCAGCCGGCGCGGCCTCTTGTGCGGCGGCGCTTGCGTGGCGGCGGCTGGCACGCTCCCGCTCTCGTCTTTCGCACAACCCGCCGCCGTTTCCCCTCGGAATAGCAGAAGGAGCCAACGCATGAACTATATGACGACCCGTGATGGCGTCGAGATCTTCTACAAGGATTGGGGCCCGAAATCGGCGCAGCCATTCGTCTTCCACCATGGCTGGCCGCTCAGCGCCGATGACTGGGACGCGCAGATGCTGTTCTTCCTGGCGCAGGGCTTCCGGGTCGTCGCGCATGACCGGCGTGGGCATGGCCGTTCCAGCCAGGTCTCCGACGGTCATGACATGGACCATTACGCTGCCGACGTCGCGGCCGTGGTCGAGCATCTCGACCTGCGCAATGCCGTCCATGTTGGCCATTCGACCGGTGGCGGCGAGGCCACGCGCTATGTCGCCCGTCACGGCAAAAAGCGCACGGCAAAGCTCGTCCTGATCGGCGCAGTGCCGCCGATCATGGTCAAGACCGACCGTAACCCCGGCGGCCTGCCGATCGAGGTATTCGACGGGTTTCGCAAGAGCATCGCGGCCAATCGCAGCAGGTTCTACACCGATCTCGCTGCGGGACCGTTCTACGGTTTCAACCGACCGGGCGTCGAAGCGGATCCGAGCCTCGTCCAGAACTGGTGGCGCCAGGGCATGATGGGCGCAGCCAAGGCTCACCATGACGGCATCAAGGCCTTTTCGGAGACCGACTTCACCGATGACCTCAAGGCGATCGAGGCCCCGGTGCTGGTGATGCATGGTGATGACGATCAGGTCGTCCCGATCGGCGACAGCGCTCCGCTCACCGCCAAGCTGCTCAAGCGAGCGACGCTGAACATCTACAACAAGCTGCCCCACGGCATGGCGACGACCCATGCGGATGTCGTGAACAGGGACATCCTGACATTCGTCGGGGGCTGACATGCATGGGCGAGGCGGCAATCAAAGCCGCCTCGCCCATGTTCACCGCAGGGCCACCATTGGAATTCCGCAAGCGGCAGGGCTTCTTTTGCTAGACTGGAAAGCTCATAGATCCGTCTGCTCGGAAAGGAGCAGGGCATCATCAACTTCTATGCCGAGGTATCGGACCGTGCTTTCGAGCTTGGAATGGCCCAATAGCAGCTGACAGGCACGAAGGTTGCCGGTTCGCTTGTAGATCAACGCAACTTTTGTCCGCCGCAGGCTGTGCGTTCCATAGAGCGCGGGATCGAGGCCGATCAAGGCGACCCAGCCATCGAGAAGCCGGCCGTATTGCCTCGTCGTCAAGTGATCGCCGGGTCGGCTGCGGCTCGGGAAGAGCCAATCGCCGGTTGCCGTTGGTCGTCTCCTAAGCCAGGCTGTCAACGTCTCTCGGGTCGGATCCGTCAGCTCGAAAGGCACTGGCCGGCCGGTCTTCTGCTGAATGATCGATGTTCGCAGCCGCACGGTTCCGCCGAGCATGACATCGCCCACACGAAGCCGGACGAGATCACAACCACGTAGCTTGCTGTCGATGGCGAGATTAAACATCGCCAAATCTCGCACGCGTCGGTCGTGCTGAAGCCGTGTCCTGATCGCCCAGATATGACGCGGCTTCAGGGGCGGCTTTGGACCTATGATGCGGCCGGTATTCCAAGCCGGACGCTGATGGGTCTGCTGAGCTTCGACAAGCATGACGCATCCTCCATCGGGATGCCGCATCCGAAGCGCATCATGCTGCATCTGTCGCTCGTCTGATGCGCCAGGAGCCGACCTTGAGACTCTGCCCGAAAGCAGACGTACACCTACGTTCACGGCGGGCCTGTAAGCCCACCTAGCTCACTGCTTATGGCGGCGACTACACCGAATACATTGCCCGCACCCGTCATACACGCTCGGCGAGCACGCGGTAATGTGCCATCTGCCCTGCTGCCCAAGTCTCAAACTCCGACAAGAAGTCTGCCGAAATGGCAACGCTGCGACCGCCGCGGCCGACGCTGAAGCATCCGCGTCGTTCCGCGCTCGAGAGGATATTGCCGATGTGCTGACGTGAGACTCGAAATCGCTCGGCCAATCCGCTGTAGGATAGGGGCGCCGGGGCGGCGACGCCCGACAGCGCGGCATAGTGTGTGGCCAGCACGGCCGACAGCACGGAGTACCCACAATCCTGACCGGTGAATTCGACTACGTTGCAAAAGGGACCGAAGTAGACGTCCTCCTGCAGGAACATCTCATAGGAGGCTCCGAGCCAATCCGCTAACGCAGCAGCATCCAACCGAAGCTTCGCAACCATCGGCGACGCAGCCGGAACCAAGCGTTCGGAGGCCTCCAGAAAAGCCAGGGGTGAGCGGCCGATTTCCTGAAGCAGTGTCATCGAGGGGCTCAACCGCAAAGCTCGACGGTCTGCGGGCAGTCGCTGCGCGGTGACGTAACCGCCCAGCCTGAGCGTGACGACTAGCTCTGCGATCTGCCGAGCGCTGGCTGGCGCGACACGCTGGAGTGTAGCGAGCGTCGGCGCCTCGCCGCCCCCCCGGCGCCAGCGCGCATCGAGACCGATCAGAGAAAAAGACACAAGATAGCGCAGCCTCTGGCCGAAGAATTTATCCGCCGGCCAGGGCATCTCCGGTCGCTGGATCACTGCAGCGCAATATAAGCGTAGCGCATCGCGGAACCCGCGGTGGTGGATCAGGCTGGCGGCATAGGGCCATGGACCTCTGTCGACATGGAGCGCGATTGAGCGGTGGAGCAAATCGGCGCGCGCAGCCGGTTCCGGAGCATCATGCATGGCCGGATGCGTGCGGATTTTGGACTTTGCAACGCAAGGTCGGCATGGCTTGATGCGTCTGCCCCGACGACAATCGACTGAGCCGATTCATAGCCTGCCATGCGAAAGACCGCTACTCGCCCGGGGGATCCAGCAGGCATCCGGCCACAGGCTGGCAGTACCGCTCAATCAGCGAAATCAAAACGCTCAACGTACAAAGAACGAATTCTTCTCACGTTCTTAGTTCTATTAATTCAGAACGCCGACTGTAAATTTGCGATCTCCCAAACTGTTGGCAACATTGGAGGCCTGGCCGAAGTTTCGACTGATAACCCATTCCCCTACGACAGGGTTATGTTCGTGGGAACGGCGGGCCATATCCGCGCTCTCGACGATCTCAGCCTTGGTAGCAGAATAATCGCGGATACAGGGTCAGTCGGTCGAATATCTGCGGTTGCCGGACATTCCATGAATGTCTACTTCCACGGTTTCCTGACAGGAGCGACTGTCTATTTCGGGTCGGCCTCGGATACGGGCAATATCAACTTCAATGGCTGGGAAGGGGCAGGAGGAATCGATCTCAATATTGTCGTGGACGGCGGGACATTGACGTCTATGCTCGTACCGCCCGGTGGCGTCGTCGTTCATTCACTCAGCGCCGTGTTGAGCCAGGCTAAATCCCTCACGATCAACAACAATGCGACAGTCTATCTCTCGAGTGACGCGACCACGATCTCCCGTCTTGAGGGCAATGGCCAGATCGGCATTGCCGGACAACCACTTACGATCGGCGGAGGAACATTTTCGACCAGTATAACAGGAGCGTCGCGCCTCATTTTCTCCGGGGACAGCACCTGGACCGGCACCGGCGCCAGCATCGGTACTCTCGAGGTTCGCCCCGGCGTGACGTTGACGACCAGCAACCCCGCGGCAGTGGAAAGCTCCAGCAATCTCCAGATAGACGGTGCGCACCAACTGAACTCTTCTTTGGCGGTGAACGATCTCAGCGGCAGTGGGCTGATAGTGCTTGGTCCCGGCGCGGGTCTGACCGTTGGCTCGCAAAATGCGAGCTCCACCTTCAGTGGTGCGATCTCGGGCAACGATGGTGGGCTCAATAAGGAGGGCACGGGCACCCTGATCTTGACGGGCATCAATACCTACGCGGGCGGCACCACGGTCAATGCCGGCATGCTCGCCCTGAGCGGTGGGGGCAGCCTCGCAGCGAGCGGCCGCCTCACCCTCGCCGCGGCGGGCGCTGAGTTCGACATCAGTGGCGCATCCGGCGACCGAACCATCGGCGGGCTGTCCGGCGTCGCCGGCAGCACCATCTGGGTCGGCGCCAATACACTGACCTTCGGCGACGCGACGAGCCAGACCTTCGCCGGCTCGATCGGCGGCACCGGCGGCATCGTCAAACAGGGCAGCGGCCGACAGACGCTGACGGGCGCCAACACCTACACCGGCGGCACCAGGATCAACGACGGCACGCTCGCGCTGAGCGGCGCGGGCAGCCTCGCGTCGAGCGGCAGCCTCAGCCTCTCCGGTACCGGCGCCGGGTTCGACATCAGTGGGGCATCCGGCAACCGGACCACCGGCTCCTTGTCTGGCGGCGCCGGCAGCACCATCACGCTCGGCGCCAATACGCTGGCCTTCGGCAATGCGACGAACCAGGTCTTCGCCGGCTCGATCGGCGGCACCGGCGGCATCGTCAAGCAGGGCAGCGGCCGGCAGACGCTGAGCGGGGCCAGCAGCTATGGCGGCACCACGACGGTTTCCGCCGGCGAGTTGCGGGTCGATGGCGCGCTGACCGGACTCGGCGCGGTGACGGTCGCAGCCGGCGCGACCCTGTCCGGGGCCGGCAGCATCGCCGGGGCCGTGACCGTGGACGGCACTCTGTCGGCGGGCCACAGCCCAGGCACGCTGACGGTCGGATCGCTGACGCTCAACAGCGGCTCGACCTCGGTCTTCGAGCTGAACACGCCGGGAGTGGTCGGCGGTAGCGACCCCGTCACCGGCAACGACCTCGTCGAAGTTACGGGCAACCTCACGCTCGGCGGCGCGCTCGACGCGCGCGCTGCGGCGGCCGGCTATTATCGCCTGTTCGACTATGGCGGCACGCTCACCGGCAGCTTCGACAGCCAGAGCGTGACCTCGACCCGCGGCGGCTTCGCCATCGCCAGCGCGCAAGTCGATACGGCCGTGGCGGGACAGGTCAATCTCGTCGTGCTCGGCACCGGCCAGACCATGCAATTCTGGGACGGCGCGAACACCACGGCCAACGGCACCGTCAACGGTGGCGCCGGTACCTGGTCGGCGTTCGGCACCAATTGGACCGACAGCACCGGCAGCACCAATGGGGGCTGGGGCGGTTCGGTTGGCATCTTCGCCGGTGCCGCGGGCGGTGCGGTGAGCGTGTCAGGCACGGTGAGCTTCGACACGCTGCAATTCTCGACCAGCGGCTATGTGCTAAGCGGCGGCACGCTCTCGATCGCGCCCGCGAGTGGAGGGGCCGGTACCTTCAATGTCGACAACGGCGTCGTCGCCAGTATCGCCTCGACCATTGTCGATGGCAGCGGCACGGCCATCGTCAAGGTCGGCGGCGGCAGGCTCATTCTCTCGGGCAACAACAGCTACACCGGCGGAACGGCGATCGATGGCGGCACGCTGCAGGTTTCGGCCGATGCCAATCTCGGCGCGATCTCTGGCGGCCTGAGTCTGAACGGTGGCACGCTGAGGACGACGGCAAGCTTCTCCTCTACCCGCAATGTCGTACTCAATGCCGCAGGCGGCATCTTCCAGGCCGACGCCGACCTGTCCTGGTCGGGTGGCATCAGCGGCAGCGGCGCCCTCGCGAAGACCGGGAACGGTACGCTGGTGCTCACCGGAACAAACACCTATGCCGGCGGGACCACGATCACCGACGGCGTCCTGCAGATCGGCGATGGCGGCACCTCGGGCTCGATCACAGGCGCTGTCGTCAACAACCGCACGCTCGCCTTCAACCGCTCGGACGACATCTCCTTCGCCGGCGCGATCTCGGGCATGGGCGACGTGCAGAAGCGCGGGGCCGGATCGCTGACCCTGACCGGCGCCAACACCTATTCCGGCGGAACATTGATCGCGCAGGGCACGCTGATCGGCTCGGCCAGCAGCTTCGGCGTCGGCCAGATCATGAATAGCGGCGTACTCGTCATCGACCAGTTGACGGATGCAAGCTTCGCCAACGCGATCAACGGAACCGGCTCCTTCACCAAGCGCGGTGCGGGCAATCTCGACCTGACAGGCACGAGCGCGCTGGTCGGCTCGACCACGGTCGAGGTCGGCAAGCTCTCGGTCAACGGATCGCTCGCCTCCTCGGCGGTCACCGTGATGAGCGGGGCGACGCTCGGTGGTTCCGGCACGATCGGCGGGGTGAGCGTCGCCAGCGGCGGCACGGTTGCGCCCGGCAACTCGATCGGGACGCTGACCGTCTCGGGCAACGTCGCCTTCGCCTCAGGCTCAACCTACCAGGTCGAGGTCAACGCCGCCGGCCAGGGCGACAGGATCGTCGCCTCCGGCAGTGCCAGCATCAGCGGCGGTACGGTGCAGGTGCTGGCCGAGAACGGCAATTACGCGGCCTCGACCAACTACACCATCCTGACGGCAAGCGGCGGGGTCTCCGGCCGGTTTTCGGCGGTGACCTCGAACCTCGCCTTCCTGACACCGTCGCTGGCTTATGACAGTCAGAACGTCACGCTGACCATGACCCGCAACGACACCTCGTTCGGACCGGGCAACGGTGGCAGCTCGGGGGGCAGCAGTTCCGGCAGCACGGGCGGCAATTACATCGCCGCGACCCGCAATCAGGGCTTCATCGCGGTGGCGGCGGAGCGGCTCGGGGTCGGCAATGCGGTCTATGACGCGCTGGTCTCGGCGACGGCGGCCGAAGCCCGCGCCGGCTTCGACCTGCTCTCGGGCGAAGCCCATGCCCAGGCGGTCTCGGTGATGATCGACGAGAGCCGGCTGGTGCGTGACACCATCCTCGGCCATCTGCGCGGCCCGCTGCTGACGCAGGCGCCCGCTCAGGTCGCGGCGAGCTTCAGCGCCGATCTGCCCGGCCGCAAGGGCGGCGTCGTGATGCCCGCGCCGGTGCCGCAGCCGCGCTATGCGCTCTGGGGCACCGCCTTCGGCAGCACCGGCAACAGCGATGGCGACGGCAACGCCGCGAGCATGAGCCGCCGCAGCGGCGGCGCGCTGCTCGGCGCCGATCTGATGCTCTATGACGCGCCGGGCTCGTCGCTGAAGCTCGGCGTCGCCGGCGGCTACAGCCAGTCGCGCTTCGATCTCGATGCCCGCCTGTCCTCGGGTAAGCTCGAGAGCGGCCATGCCGCGCTCTATGCCGGGGCGCGTTTCGGCAACCTGCGCTTCGACGCCGGCGCGGCCTATTCCTGGTCCGAGAGCGACATCCGCCGCCAGGTTCAGATCCGCGGCTTCGGCGACCTGCTGCGGCTGCAGCGTCCGGGCTCGGTGACGCAAGGCTTCGCCGAGCTCGGCTATGGCTTCGCCTTCCAGGGCTTTGCGCTCGAGCCCTTCGCGCAACTCGCCTTGATCCGCGTCAGCACGGATGCCGGCACCGAGCGCGGCGGGGCGGCGGCCTTGCGCGTGCTCTCCTCCGACCAGACGCTGGGCTTCACCACGCTGGGCCTGCGGGCCGAGGCGCAAATCGGGGCGATGCCGCTGTTCGCCCGGGCCATGCTCGGCTGGCGCCACGGTTTTGGCGAGCTCACCCCGCAGGCCAGGACGGCCTTCGTCGCCGGCACCACCCCGGCCACGGTCTTCGCCGCCAGGATCGACCGCGACGCCCTCACCGCCGAAGCCGGGCTCGACTGGCGGATCTCGCAAGCCACCGCGCTCGGCCTGACCTACTCCGCCGCCATCGGCGAACGCTCCCGCGATCACGCCCTCAAGGGGCGCGTCGAGATGCGGTTCTGATCCGGCTTCTGCGAGAACATTGGAAGCAGGCAGCCTCGCGACCGTGCTGCGCCACAATCGGACATTGGCTCGCCGCCCGAAAGCGGGCATTCCTCGCAGGGTTGGTGAAGCTCCCTACCTATAAATCGGGGCCGATACCCCCAGCGTTTCGTTGATAGCTATCCTCGGAACTCGCGAACGTATGCGTCGAAGCCTTGGCTATTGCGCGCCGGGCAGGCCAATTGCGAGAGCCTTGGCCTGCGCTTCGCAATCCTCGTTTGGCTTGGTGCTCCTCTGTCTCGCGGCCGCCAACTCAACGCGCGCGATCGCGATATCCTCGCGGAACTCCGGCACTGCATGGAGCAGCGCAATCGTCGCGGAGGCCATGAAGCGCCCAGCGATGATGTCGCTCTGCCAGTGCACATTGCAGACCATACGGCTCTCGCCGAAGGCGCGGCCGCGCGCGAGGACGGATTGGGCACTTTCAGGATCGACGGTGGCGAGCGCCAGAGCCATCCCCCAGCCGAGGGCCGTGTGGCCCGACGGGTAGGAGCCATCCGCGCGCAATTCCGCATCCTCGTCGGGCGTACAATTCGTCTCGCCATAGGCGACGAAGGGGCGGATCGCCCTGTAGCGATGCTTGGTGTCTTCCGTCGACAGGCCCGTATCGACTGCGATCCGCTGCAACAGCTGATAGAGCCGGGGCATATCCTTTCGCGTGATTGCAACGCCCACGGGGCACGCGAAAACGCCTGTCAGCTTGTCCGGATCCAGGCTCGCATCGCGGATCGCCAGATGCCAACGCGGCGTGCCGCGCAGTGTGGCAGCTCTGGCATGCATCTGCGCATCGAAGGCCGCGGCGGCCGAGCCGGAGGTCGGCGGCGCTGGCAAGAGCGCGGCGCCCGCGAGCCGCTGCTCCTTCTTCCGATAGCCTGCCGGGACCCCGGGAGCGAGCTCGGGCACGCCATCTCGCATCTGGGCTGCAGCATGCGAAGCTCCGCCGCACAGGACGCCGACAGCGCAGAGCAGACGGAAGAATGACCGCGTCGAGGCCGGGGAGGAAGAACGGGGATCAGGCATCGAAATGCGACCTACTTCGCCGCGGCAACCGGAAACGCCCAGCTGCCGCTCAAGATCTCTGCACGGGGCCGGTACAGACGGATCATGTAGTTCCAACCGTTGGTGATCGGCAGGCAATTGGCTATCTTGCCGTCGCACCCGCCAAACTGGATATCGAAGCTGCCGTCGGCGCTCTTCCTCGCGGTGATATTGTTGAGCGAGTAGGCGTTGAGCTCATTCGGGGTGAAGAAGCCTTCCGCGTTGTAGACCGTGACGGACCAGAAGCCGTCGACCGGCACCGTCGCCGGCACCTTCAGACCATAGGCGGTCTTGCCGTCGTTCTTCTCCGGAAAAACATTGAGATAGGTGGCTTCCTTCTCGGGATTGCCGCCCCAGCCGGAGGCCGCCCCCAGCAGGAAGCGCACTGGATCGACTTCCGCTCGGGTGCCGAACATCCGGTTCTTGTCAGGCAGCGTATCGCTGAGAGCGATCAGCAAATCGCGGACCTTCTTCTGACTGGCTTGATCCCAGGCCGGCACTTCGAACCTGCCCGGCCCACCCGGCTGCTCGACCTTGATCGCGTCCTGCGCGGCGTGGGCCTGTGCCATGTCTTGCCGGTTCGCCGGGTCGGCCAGCGTACGGAAGGCCACGGCGGCATAGCGAGTGCCAATGGCGCCGCGCGTTAGCGTATAGCTGCCCGGCTTATAGGCGACCTGGTGCGTGTACTGGTCCTCGTCGAAGACCTGCATCGAGACGAAGCGCTTGCCGGCTTCGGGAATCGTGATCGTGACCTGCCCGGCATCGAGGTCGAACACCGCTGACGAGTAGAGCGTGTCCCGGTTGAGACGGATAATCGTCTGCTTGTCGAGCGGCGCGGGTTCGCGGGTGTGATCGAACTTGCCGAAGCCCCCGTTCCTGACGATGCCTCCGAAGTAGAGATCGGATTCGGCGCGAGCAAAATTCTCGACCGTCACGGGGTTTGCCTTGGGCTCGGGCGCCTGGGCTCGAGCGATGCTGACGGCCGAGAGGACGATCGCAGCGGAAAGGGCAAGCGTCTTTCGCATGATTGTTTCCTTTATCGTCAGTTCGCGCGGACCAGCGGCGGCTGTTTCCAGCTTTGCGCGAGCGCTTCCGGCTTGGGCCAGTAAAGCCGCAGGATCGCCCAGAACGACCCAGGCGGCACAGGAAGCCAATTGGCCTCGAGATTAGGTCCGGGAGATTCGTGCTGGAGATAGAGCGTCACCATCCCATCCGGGTCCTTCTTCAGCGAAGGCAGCATGGGCGAGTTGATCAGGTATCGGTTCAGCCGGTTCGCGAACAGCAGGCTCTGCGGCAGTTCGTAGACGGTGAGCGACCAGAAGGCGTTGACAGGCAGGTCCTTCGTGGGATCGATCCGCATCGTGTAGCGGCCATTCTTGCCATCGAACGGCTTGGCAGCGGAGTCTGTGTAGTAGACGGGATAGAGCGCCTCTTGCTTGGAATTTCCGTAGATGCCCAGCGCGGTCCCCGCCATCCGGGCCATATAGTCGTTCTTCATGAAAGCGCGGGTGCCGAAGCCCTCTGCCGGCGCGCGCTTGCCGGTGTCGAGTTCAGCGGCCTTGAAGGCGGCGAACGCCTTCCAGGCATCGGCCATGCCGTCCTCAAGAGCCTTGCGCCGTTCAGGCGTGAGCTTGGCGATATGCAGCGCCTTGCCCGGTCCGACGCCGATGCGTGCGAAGCGTCGGCGCAAGTCGCGCTCGGAAGGGTGCGTCGGGCAGAAGCGCAGGATGAAGTTCAGGATCTGGAAGAACTCGGCCGAGCTGCGCTGCTGCTCGGGTGACAGCGGCTTGGGAAAGTCGATGGCGGGAGCTGCTTTCGGCGCCGGCTTGCCGAGGAATTGCGAGAGCGGTTGCACCTTGTAGCCCGCCTGGATCGCCTTGACCTTCTCGATGTCGGCCGCCTCGAAGAGTTGGGTTCGATAGAGCACGAAGGCGAAATCGGTTTCGCAGCGGATCACGCTCTTCACGCCCGCAGGCTTGCGCCCCTTCCAGCTCGGCCCGGCGAGCAGGAAGCTGCCAGCCTCGTTGCCGGTAGCGCGGCTGCCGACATAGGCGAAGTTGAAGGTGTACTGGTCGATGAATTGCAGCGAGTAGTAGCGCCCGGCATCCACCGCGGGAACGGAGATCACCAGCGGCTCCGCACGCAGGTCGGCGCCGATATAGGAATAGGGCGTGTCCGAGTTCGGCGTCTGGATCGCCTTGTCTTCGGGCGTATAGACGCGCGCCGTGTTGGCGATCACGTTCCAGGGCGCCTTGAACTCGGGGCCACCGCGGTCCGCAAAGTACGAATACTGGATGCGGTAGTTATCGACGAGCGGGAAGCCCCAGATCGTCGCCTCCTTCGCGATCGCGCGCAACGTCTCGGCTTCGCTCGCCGCGGCCCCCGACGGGTTTGCGGTCGGGCCGAGCAAGCTCCCCGCACCGATGCTCGCGACCGACGCGAGCAGAGCCCGTCTGTTGATGTAAACGGTGCCTGCCATGATGTTATTCTCCCAGCCGAGGTCCGAACGGCTCAGAACGGATTGACGTAGTTGACGATCGCGATCTGCCGGAGGATCACACGGCGGATCAGATGAGCGGGCTTGACCCGCTCGGTGAGGATCGCGGCATCGCCGACGGCCCCTGCGGGAAGCGCGTCGGCAAAGCCAGCGTCATCGAGCTTGACCCGGACGACGAAGGGCGCTGCAACGACGGCGCGGGGCGCGATCGCGCTCCCCGAAGCCTGGGCCTGACCGGTCGCGATCGCCTGCAGGACGCTCTCGACCCGCCCGGTCACAACGACGCCAGGCCGTGGCTTGAACGTCAGCTCGACGGGCTGTCCCGGTTTCACATAGCGAACGGCATTTTGATCGATCGAGACGCCGATCATGGTCTTCGATGTGTCGATGAAGGCCATCACCGGGGCGAGTGGCAGGCTGGCCACCCGTGCCCCCTTCCGCAGGGCGACATTCGTTACATAACCATCGGCCGGAGCGCGGACAGTCGTCTTGTCGAGGTTCCATTGCGCGGCCTCGATCTGCGCGCGCAACTGCCCAACCTCCGCCTCGCGCTGCTCGACATCGAAGCTCCTGCCGGTGCCGCGGCTCTGGAGCTGGTTCATCTGTTCAAGTCGCAATTCGGCAAAGGTCAGCTGGGCTTTGAGCGCCTTGACGCTGGCCTCGAACGGCACCGGGTCGATCCTGAACAGGACGTCTCCCTCCTTGAGCGGCTGATTCGCCTCGACGGGAACGTCGATCACCTCGCCCGCGACCGATGGTACGATGGCCACGGAGTTGCGCACGACGAGCGCGGCGCCCTGGGGAGCGCCCCAGTTCATCGGGATGAAGAGACCGATGAGCAGGAGCAGCAGAACGAGGACCGGCGAGACCTTCCAGAACAGGTTGAAGCGCACGATCCCAAGCTTCACCAGCAGGAAGAGCAGGACGAGATAGACGTTGAGGAGGACGATGATCATCGCACGGCCTCCGCATCATCGGCCGGCCGCAACGGCACGTCGACATAGGCCCAGACCAGCACCACGGGCCACAGCACGAAGCCGAGGAAAAGCGTGACCCAGCCGCCGACGGCGACGGCGGTGGCCCAGGGGTGGCCGCGCCGCCGCGCGATCAGGCCGGGAAGCATTGCAAGCAGGACCACGACGGTGACCGAGCTGAACAGCAGCACGACCAGGACGAGCCAGGCGAAGATATCGAGCACGGACATGATCGTCTCCGGAGCCCCGTCAGAACCGGTAGGTCGCGGCCAGGATCGGGCCGTGCATGGTCGTGCCGTAGAGGAAGCGCCCCTTGCGGTAGTCGACATGCAGGGCGCGATAACCGGCGTGGAACAGCCAGTTCTCATTCCACTGGTAGTTCACCGTGCCGAGCGCCTGCCAGGTCAGCCGGGAGCCCGCATCAAAGCCTCCGACATCCCCCATCAAGGTCACGCTCCATGGCCCGCCCAGGCGAGCGACCAGGCGGGCGGCCACCACCGGATCGAGCCAGCTCTCCCCTTCGGAATGCTGGATGGCAAGGTTCAGCGCGCCGGGGCCGATCGTCAGGCGGTTGTCGAGATTCCAGAAGCGCAGGCCCGCGCCGAGGTCGACGTCGAAGCTGGCGTCACTGTAGAGCCGGTACAGGACAGTGGCCTGCAAGGTGAGTGTCTGCGAGCGCAGCTTCACGCTGGAGAAATACGGCCCCGGCAGCGCTGCTCCCGACGTCACCTGACTGAGCATGGCGTCGGCGATGAAGCCCCAGTTGCCCATCCGCATCTCGGCTACGCCCATCAGCCCGCCGTTGAAGTCCTTCAGGATGTCACCAAAGCTGAGGTCGACCTTGGCGGCGGGCAGCGGCGGCAGCGTCGAGGCGCGCCCATGAAGGGCCGAGGCCCAGCCATAACCGGTGAAGGAGAAGCTCGGAGCGACGACCGGGGCGAACGAGGACGGGGCTTTCACAGCAGGCGCGAGATCCGCGGCGGCTGCCGGCAGGCTGCAGGCCAGGATCGCTGAGACGGCGAGAATCCGCTTCATGAATTCCTACTCTTAATATGGCTTGGAAGGAGCTGGCCGCAGCGCCCGGCGACGAGCTTATTTCGGGCAGACATCCCAGAACCCCTTCGTCCGATCAGCGTCGGTGTAGTACCAACAGTAACCGGATGCCGGCGGGGACCCGGCCCAGCTCGCGGCGGCGGCAGCGGAGACGAAGCCGATGGCTGCGCCGGTTGCGACTGCCATGCCTGGGCGCCACCAATAGGATGCCGGCCTGACCCATCGGACGGGAGGAGGCAGCGGGCGCACGGCCGGCCGCGGCGGGCGGACCGGGCGCGTCGTCACGACGCTACGTCCGGTTGCGACACCGCCACGCGGCCCTCGAACCATGCCCGAGCGAACCACCGTCGCGGCGGGCGTCACTAACCCCGGATCATGGATGGGCATTGCGATCGGCAGGGCAGAAGCCGGCGTCGCTGCCAGAAAGGCGATGACAGTCAAGGCGCCAACCATTAGCAGCTCAGGCTCTCGACGCGTCTGACTTTCCGGCATGGCCATTGCCTCTCCCTCGATTGTTCCGAGACTTCGTGGCCAACGGCCACGATCTATCCTCACACCGTTGCAATACGCCCCGTTCGTTCTGCTCAATGAGCGCAGCAAGTTATGGGTAGCACCAAGAAAAACGGGGGCTGCGCAACCTTCGTGCTAGTGTAGACACCCCAAAATCCGTATTTGTCCGAAATCGGACAATGCCGGAGCTTTTTTTATGAGGCAGATCAGTCGGGTTGAAGCCGATACGATCATGGGCGAGCGTGGCTGGCTGCCGTTGTTACCAAAAGCCTTTCAAACCGCGGTACTGCAGCGCTCGGTCTTGCAGCAATTTGCCCCAGGCGAGACCGTGTTTCGCCTCGATGATCCCGCGGGAGGGGTCTACGGGCTTGTGGCGGGGACCGTCAGCATCAGCCTTGCCCCAGCGGGTGCGACGCCGCGCCTGATTCTCTTGGGCGCTCCCGGCTATTGGACTGGCGAAGGCTGCTTTCTCACGCGGCAGCCGCGTCGCGGCGAGCTGAGGGCGCTGGTCGAAACGACCATGCTGCATCTTCCCCTCGATGCGCTCGATCAGTTGGCCGCGCGCGATCCGGCGGTGGTGCGCCATGTCGCGGTCATGCTGATGATGAACGTCGAGTTCCTGTTTCGCGTGATCCACGATCTCCAGAAGCCCGAGGCGGATCGCAGGATCGCTTCGGTGCTTCAGCGCACGACCTGGATCGGAGAGGCGCCGATCCCGCTGACCCAGAGCGAGATCGGTGTCATGGCGAACGCCTCGCGCAAACAGGTCAACGCCGCCATCAAGCGCTTCTCTGCGGCCGGATGGCTCAGCAACACCTACCGCTCGATCACCATCATCAACCCCGGAGCGCTCCGCCGCTTCGCGGAAGGAGATGGATCCGATTGATCGCGTGTCGGTTCTCCGGCAACGGCCGGTAAGGCTCCAAGCTCGCTCTGCATATCCCGTTTCGAGGACACCATGCCGCCATCCCGACATAGCCTGGCACAGGCCGCGTTGTTCCTCGCCCTCATGGCCAACGCGGCAGGCCAGTCCTTTCTGCTCGTCGTGCTGCCACCGCTCGGGCGCCGCCTCGGATTCACCGACATACAGACGGGAGCGATCCTTTCAGCCTCCGCGCTCTTGCTGATGATCGCGGCGCCGGTCTGGGGTTATCTGAGCGAGCGCATCGGACGCCGCCCCGTCATCATGATCGCCCTTGCCGGCGCGGTGCTGGCTCCCTTGGCGTTCGGCTTCATCGTCGGGCGGCGGCTGGACGGGACGATAAGCGCCGTCCTGGCGCTCGGCCTGTTCTTCGCGGCGCGATCGGCGCAGACGCTACTGTCTGGGGGACTCCTCCCTGCATCTCAGGCCTATGTCGCGGACATCACGGCGCCGGAGGCGCGCGCTGGTGGTATGGGCATCCTCGGCGCAGCCTACGGACTCGGGGCGATCATCGGGTCGGCTCTTGCATGGCGCATCGGAGGCAGCGATGCGGTCCTGGCCCTTCTGCTCGTTTCGGGTCTCGCCGGGCTGGCGCTCATGAGCGTCACACTCATGGCCCCGGAACCGAGGCACGACGATCAGGAGGCCGCCACTCCGACTACCGGGCTCAATCTCTCCCGGATCTGGCCGTTCTTCGCCATCACGCTCGTTTCCATATCCGCCCACAGCATCGTGCAGCAGACCGTGGCGCTCCGCCTGCAAGATGCGTTCGGTTTCACGTCGGACGCCTCTATCGCCAAGGCAGGACTGGCGCTGATGGCAACAGCCTTGGCGATGATTATCGTGCAGGGAGTGGTGTTGCGCATGCTTGCCTTCAAGCCGGAGACGCTGCTTGGCACAGGTGCGCTGCTGGCGGCCGTGGCCCTGCTGCTGGCTGCATTCGCGCGAAGCTACACCGAGCTGTTCGGCGCGCTCGTTCTGCTCGGCGCTGCGCTCGGGTTGATGCTGCCCGGCAACCTTGCTTCACTCAGTCTGCGGGCGGGAGTGGATGCCCAGGGAAAGGCTGCGGGCTTCAATGTGGTCGGCCAGGGAATGGGCCTGGCGATAGGTCCGCTTGCCGGGGCGGCCCTACATCAGATATCGCCGCAAATCCCGTTTCTCGCTGCGGCGCTACTTCTTATAGTCGCCCTCGCTCTGGCAGCCGGCGCTTCGCGAATGCGCTCAGGTCCGACCGTTGGTGAAATTGTTCGGTGACAAGAAGCACGCCGATCATTGAGCTTGGCGTGCAAGTGCCCATGTCCTGTCGAAGGTGATCGAGGACATGCTCCAGGATCACCAGTTCCAGGTGTGGGACAACCGGATCTGAACCAAGGTCCCAGCTGCGGCTTGAAACGGACGAAGCTGGGCCACATCGTGCAATTGTCGGCCGGTCGCTGGCCAAATGCGCCAGGAGCCGACATTCGAGGTAAGCCCGAAAGCGGAAGTTGGCAGCCCGAGCTATCTCCATCCGCTTCCGACTCTTTGCGGACATGCACAAGCACCGCGGCGAGATTGGCGAGCCGCGGGCTAGGGAGTCCAGCGCGAGGCCCCCAGTGGCGGTGGTGGAGCTATAGGTCCGTTTGCTCCGACAGGATCAGGGCATCATCAACTTCGATGCCAAGGTAACGGACGGTGCTTTCCAGCTTGGAATGGCCCAGTAGCAACTGACAGGCCCGAAGGTTTCCGGTTCTCTAGCAGATCAACGCAACTTTCGTCCGCCGAAGGCTGTGCGTCCCGTAGAGCGCGGGATCGAGGCCTATCAAGGCGACTCGGCCATCGAGGAGCCGGCCGTATTGTCGCGTATCCAAGCGCCCAGATGCGAATGAAGCGGGTCCGCGTCGTCCGCCGACCCGCTTCCGAAAGCGGCTGCTCAGGATAGGGCTGTCAGCGCGTCGTCCAGGCGCCGTTCTTCACCGTGCGCAACTCGAGTTCGACCGGCAGCTTGGTCTGGCCGTTCTCGTCGAAGCTGGTGTGGCCCATCGCGCCGTCGTACTGCGTCTCACGGATCGCCTTGGCGATGGCGGCCTTGTCCTTGGTGCCGGCCTTCTTGATCGCCTCGATGAGGATGTTGGCGGAATCGAAGGCATTCTTGGTGTAGGTCGTCGCCGGCTCGGCGAAGTTCGCAGCCTGATAATCCTTGGTCAGCTTCTCCAGCTGCGGATTGCCCTTCTCCTTGACGATGCCGGAGACGGTGCCTTCGGCAGCCGCGCCGGCGATCTTGATGAACTCCGCGTCATGGAAGCCGTCGACGCCGATCATCGGTATGGCCATGCCGAGCTCGACCATCTGCTGGCGCACCAGCCCTGCTTCGGTGACGACACCGCCGAAATAGATCGCGTCGGGGGCGCTGCCTTTGACCTTGGTCAGCAGAGCGCGGAAGTCGGTCGTGCCGACCGGCACGGCTTCGGCGGCCACGATGGAGCCGCCCGCGGCCTTGTAGAACCTCGAGAAGTTCTGGGAGTTGGCGAAGCCGTAGTCGCTCGTATCGGAAACGATCGCGACCTTCTTGCCGACCGACTCGGCGGCCCATTTGGCCAAGGGCTCGTTGGTGTTGACCAGCGTCGTCACGACCCGCGAGATCATCGGGTTGTTCCGCTCGGTGATCTTGGGCGAGATCGCGCCCCAGACGATGAAGGGCACACCGGCGCGCTGGAAGACCTGGATGGTCGCCAGTGCGACGCCGCTGTTCCAGTGGCCGGTCGCGGCTGCCACCTGCGGATCATTGGTGAGCTTCAGCGCTGCGGCGACGCCGGTCTGCGGGTTGGCGGCGTCGTCGAGGATGACGGCCTCCAGCTTGAAGGGCAGGCCTGCCTTGTTCGCCTGATCGATGGCGAGCTGGAAGCCGTTGCGGGCCGAAAGGCCTTGCTGGGCGTTGCCGCCGCTCAGCGGGCCGATGAAGCCGATCTTGACGGTTTCCTGGGCGTAGGCCGTCGCAGCGCTCCATGCCATCGCCGCGGCGATCGTCGAGGCGCGCAGCAATGCCGAAAATGAGCCGGTGCCGGCGCCGAACTTGAAAGTCATGATCCCCTCCAGGATGTATGTCGAGCTCCAACGGTCGGCCATGCCGGTCCCGAAGATGCTTCGGCGGGACAATCCGCCGTTCCGGAAACGCGAAGCAAATCGGATATTTCGAACCCCGGGCCCCGGTTTCCCTAAGCAACTGGCCGGGAGCGGAACGAACCCATCCGGCTGCTGCCTCAAGACAATCAAAGCAGAGATTCCGAAATTACGACTCCTGTCCGCATGCGGGCTGGTGCACAGCCGGGCAAGCGGCCACAAGGCGACTGCCAAGACAAAGAGGGGAACGGAATGGCCGAGCAGCTCCTGCAACAGATCCTGAACTGGATCACGCTCGGCTCGATCTATGCCCTGATTGCGGTCGGCTTCAGCCTGCTCTTCGGCGTGCTGAACATCATCCATTTCTCCCATGGCGACGTGGCGTTGATCGCACCGTTCCTGGCGCTCGCGCTGATACAGACCTTCGCGGCGGCGCTCGGGGCGGCAGCGACGCCGGGCACCATGCTGCTCGCCGTCGCGCTCGCCATCGCGCTGACGGGGCTGCTCGGCATCCTGCTCGACTTCCTCGTCATCCAGCGCTTCCGCAACGCGCCCGCGATGATGGCCCTGGTCGCCACCGTCGCGCTCGGCATCGTGCTGCGCGAGCTGATCCGCCATCTCTTCCCCAACGGCTCGAATCCGCATGCGGTGCCGCGTCTCGTCCAGGGCAGCATCAATGCGCTCGGCGTGACGGTGCCGGTCTTCAACCTCGTCGCAATCGCGGTTTCGGTGCTGTGTGTGAGCGGGCTCTTCTTCCTGCTCGGCAACACCCGACTCGGCCTTCACATCAAGGCCGTCTCGCAGGACCGCGACGCCGCGCGCCTGCTCTCGATCGCGCCCGGAAAGATCTTCCGGATCACCTTCTTCATCGCCTCGGCGGTCGGCGCCGTCGGCGGCCTGTTCTTCGCAGGCTATGCCGGCATCGTCCGCTTCGACTTCAGCATCGATGTCGGGCTGATCGGCTTTTCCGCGGCGGTGGTCGGCGGGTTGGGCTCGATGCCCGGCGCGATCATCGGCAGCCTGGTGATCGCCGGCCTCGACACGCTGGTGCAGGCGGTGGTGCCGAACGGCGCGGCCTATCGCCTGGTCTTCGTCTTCCTGCTGGTGATCGGCGTGCTGGTGTTCCGGCCGGCCGGCCTCTTCGGCCGCACCGTCGTCGAAAAGGTCTGAACCGATGACGGATGTGACAGTCCCCGCCCGCGCGACGCTCGGCGCCGCCAGTGGCCTCGTGCTCGTCGCGCTGACGGAGATCGCGGGCGCCGCCTTCCTGCGCCAGTTCCTGCTGGTCGACGACTGGCGCGCGGTGGTCGGCCTGCTCGCTTTGTTCGGCGGCGCGCTCGTCGCGATGCAGCGCCTGCCGGCGATCGAGGCCGGCATCGAGCAGGCTTTCGGCGCTAACCGGCGCTTCGCGGCGCTGCTCGGCATCGCGATCGTGCTCGCCTTTCCCTTCGTGCTGCAGAACAGCTCCTATGCGCTGCATCTGCTGATCATCGCGCAGCTCTATGCCGTGCTGGCATTGGCGCTGAACTTCCAGCTCGGCAGCGCCAACATCCCGAACTTCGCCACCGGCGCCTCATACGGCATCGGCGCCTATGCCTCGGCCCTGCTCGCTCTGCACTGGGACGTCAGCTTCTGGCTGGCGCTGCCGGCCTCGGCGGTGGTCGCTACCATCTTCGGCTTTCTGCTCGGCATCCCCTCGATGCGCACGCGGGACAGCTATCTGGCGCTGGTGACGATCGCCTTCGGCGTCGTCGTGCACCAGCTCCTCAACAATCTGGAATTTACCGGCGGCCCCAACGGGCTGGTGGGAATCCCGGCGCCGGAGCTCTTCGGCCACTCCTTCGCCTCGCCCCTCGTGATCTTCGGGCATTCGCTGCCGTCCCAGGCGAATTTCTACTACCTCTCGGCGCTGCTCGTCGGCGTGGCGATCCTGTTCGCCGGGCGGCTGCACCATTCGCGGATCGGCCTGGCCTGGAACGCGCTGCGGGCGGACGAGCTCGCCGCTCGCTGCCAGGGCATCAACACGACCTGGTACAAGGTGCTTGCCTTCGCAGTGGACGCGTTCCTGGCCGGCTTTGCGGGCACGATCTACGCCTTCTATGTCGGCTTCATCTCGCCCGACAACTTCACCTTCCTGGTCTCGGTGACGATCATGACCATGGTCATCGCAGGCGGCATGGACAACACGCTCGGCGTGATCGTCGGCGCCTTCCTGCTGACGCTGCTGCCCGAGAAGCTGCGCGCCTTCTCCGACTACCGCATCCTGTTCTTCGGCATCACCGTGATCGCCTTCCTGATGATCCGCCCGCAGGGAATCTTCCCGCAGCGGCTGCGCCGCTACGGAGGCTGACCATGGATTCCGCGATCATCCTGCAAGGCCAGGACCTGACCATGCGCTTCGGCGGCCTGGTCGCCATGGCCGAGGTCGACTTCTCGCTGCGCAAGGGCGAGGTTCTCGGCATCATCGGGCCGAACGGGGCCGGCAAGTCGACCCTGCTCAACATCATCACAGGGCTCTACGTGCCGTCCTCCGGCGAGGTCCGGCTGGAAGGCGAATTGCTCAACGGCCAGCCAGCGCATCGCATCGTCGCCAAGGGGATCGCGCGCACCTTCCAGTCGAGCCGGCTCTTCGCGGACCTTTCGGTGCTCGACAACGTCATCATCGGCCGCCACACCCACATGAAGACCGGGGTGTTCGATGCGATCTTCAACCGCCGCAAGGCCGATGCCGAGCTCGACGCCGCAGCCGAGATCGCCGAGCGCCTGCTGAAGGCGGTCTCGCGCGAGCTCCACGCCCAGCGCCACAGGCCGGCGGGCGAGCTGCCGCAGGCCGACCGCAGGCGCCTCGAGATCGCCCGCGCGCTGGCGAGCGAGCCCAAGGTGCTGCTGCTCGACGAACCTTCCTCCGGCATGGACGATGCCGACACCGACGCGCTGATGGACGATATCCGCTCGGTCTGCGCCGAGCGGCCGGACCTCGCCCTGATGATCATCGAGCACGACATGCGGTTGATCGCATCGCTGCCGCAGCGGGTGCTGGTCCTCGACTACGGCCAGAAGCTCGCCGAGGGCACCTTCGAGGAGGTCCGCCTGATCCCGCGTGTGCAGGAGGCCTATCTCGGCCGCAAGGGGGCGCAGCATGCTCAGGCTTGAGAACGTCGACACCAATTACGGCGTGGTGGCGATGCTGCGCGACGTCTCGCTCAGCGTCGAGCCGGGCGAGCTGGTCTGCATCCTCGGGCCCAACGGCGCCGGAAAGACCACGATCTTCCGGGCGATCTCGGCGCTTCTGCCGCTGGCGCGCGGCCGCATCGCGATCATGGGGCAGGACCTCAAGGGCTCGCGGACCGAGGCGCTGAGCGCGCTCGGCGTCGGCTTCGTGCCGGAGGGCCGGCGCCTCTTCGGCGACATTTCGGTGCGCGACAACATCCGCCTGGGCTACGAGGCGCAGGGGCACCAGGCCGGGTTCGAGGACCGGCTGGAGGAGATGCTGGAGCTGTTTCCGCGCGTTCGCGAACGCATCCGCCAGCGCGCCGGCACGCTTTCGGGCGGCGAGCAGGCGATGGTGGCGCTGGCGCGCGCGCTCGTCGGCAAGCCGAAATTCGTGATCATGGACGAGCCGTCGCTCGGCCTCTCGCCGAAGCTGATCGACGAGTATTTCGACACGGTCGCGGCCGTGAACCGCAACGGCACGACCGTGCTGCTGATCGAGCAGAATGCCGAGATGGCGCTCTCCATCGCCCATCGCGGCATCCTGCTCACCAAGGGGCGGGTCGTGGCGGCGGGAAACGCCGCCGAGCTGCTCGGCAGCGATGCCGTGCGGCATTTGTATCTCTAAGCCCAGGCAAACGCGGCGATGGACACGCTGACGATCCTCGACAGGCTGGTGGGTTTCGCCACGGTCAGCCGTGATCCGAACCGGCCGCTGATCGATTTCGTGCGCAACTTCCTCGCCGGGCATGGCATCGAGAGCGAGATCATCGAGGCCGAGGATGGGCGCAAGGCCAATCTGTTCGCCACCATCGGCCCCAAGGACCGGCCGGGCGTCATGCTCTCCGGCCACACCGACGTCGTGCCCGTGGACGGCCAGGACTGGAGCCACGACCCGTTCCGGTTGAGGATCGCGGACGGTCGCGCCTATGGACGCGGCACAGCCGACATGAAGGGCTTCGTCGCCTCGGCGCTCGCGCTGGCCGCGCGGGCCTCGGCGCGCAAGCTCGAGACGCCGCTCCATCTCGCCTTCAGCCATGACGAGGAGATCGGCTGCGTCGGCGTGCGCTCGCTGATCGAGCGGCTGGCTGGCCGGCCGCTGCGGCCGAAGCTCGCCATCATCGGCGAGCCGACGGCGATGGCGATCGCGACCGGGCACAAGGGCAAGCTCGCGGCGCGGGCGACCTGCTGCGGCGTCACCGGGCACTCCGCTTTGGCGCCGAACACGCTGAACGCCATCCATCTCGCCTGCGATTTCATCGGCGCGCTGCGCGGGCTGCAGAGCGAGATCGAGCGGGACGGCTCGCGCGACACCGATTACGACATCCCCTACACCACGCTGCATGCGGGGCGCATCGCGGGCGGGACCGCACTCAACATCGTACCGGAGCGCTGCACGATCGATTTCGAGATCCGCAACGTCGCCGAGGACGACCCCGAGGCGGTCCTGGCCCGGCTGATGGACGAGGCGGCCGCCCTCGTCGCAGCGCGGCGCGAGCGCTTTCCGGATGCCGGGATCGGTTTCGAGCGCCTGAACGACTATCCGGGGCTGGCGATGCCGGTTTCCTCCGAGGCCGTCGCCTTCCTGCGCGGGATCCTCGACGAAAGCGCCCTGTGCAAAGTGGCCTTCGGCACCGAGGGCGGGCTGTTCTCCCAGCGGCTGGGAATCCCGGTGTTGGTCTGCGGGCCGGGCTCGATGGAGCAGGGGCACAAGGCGGACGAGTTCATCGCGCTCGTCCAACTCGCGGCCTGCGACCGGATGATGGACCGGCTGCTCGACAGGATCGCGGCCTGATCCTCCGCTTTGCCGGCCCGCTTCTATCGTGCTTTATGCTGGCCAGATGCGGTTCTCCTTGCGCCAACTCGAATATTTCATCGCGGCCGGCGAGACGGGCAGCATCACCCTCGCCTCCGAGATGATCCATATCTCGCAGCCTTCCATCTCGACCGCGATCTCGCATCTGGAGCGGGAGCTGAATGTGCAGCTCTTCATCCGCCATCACGCCCAGGGCCTGTCGCTGACGCCGGTCGGCCGGGCGCTGCTGAGCGAGGCGAAACGGGTCGTCGGCCAGGCCGAAAGCCTCTACACCGTCGCTGCGGACACGATTGGCACCGTGCGTGGCACGCTCTCGCTCGGCTGCATGGTGACGCTGGCGCCGATGCTGGTCCCGGAGCTCAGCAATGGTTTCGTCGCGGCTTTCCCAGAGACCACGATCCGCCATGTCGAGGGCAACCAGGAGGATCTTCTGAGGGGGCTGCGCCGTTCCGAGGTCGATGTGGCTTTGACCTACGATCTGCAGGTGCCCGACGACATCGCGTTCGTACCGCTGGTCAACTTGCCGCCCCATATCGTCGTGGCGGATACGCACCCGCTGGCGCAGCAGAGCGCGGCCACGCTCGAGGAACTGGCGGAACAGCCGCTCGTGCTGCTCGACCTTCCGCTGAGCCGCGAATATTTCCTGGCCTTGTTCATGACTGCGGGCGTCGTACCGACGATCGCGGCGCGCTCGGCCTATCCGGACGTGGTGCGGGCGATGGTCGCCAACGGCGCCGGCTATGCGCTGTTCAACGTGCGGCCGCGCTCTGATCAGTCGCTCGATGGGCGTAAGCTGGTCTCGATCCGGCTCGCCGGCCAGCATCGCCCGATGACGATCGGCGTCGCGACGCTGGCGTCGCTCGCCAAGTCGAAGCTGATCGAGGCCTTCCAGGCGCATTGCGAAGCGCGCATTTCGCGCGCCTACATCCCCGGCATGATCGCTCCGGTCATGACGGACCGGACGCGCGTCGAGGCTTGACCTCACTGCGACCAGCGGAGCGGCAACTCGTGGCTCACTCGTCTCCAGGAACGCCATAGGACGGCGCCTGCCGCGGATCGATCGCGCGCTGGATGTAGGCGTCGAGCTGGGGCTTGTAGACCTCCCAGGCCGTCGCCACCGCCTCGATCGGGCAGTCTTCCGTCCAGTCGCAGCGCAGATCGGCGACCGGCCAGCTGACCTTGTCGACGATCTTGAGCCCCGCCGAACGCACCGGCCCGGCTTCACCGCCAGCCGCCAGGCCGGCACGCATCGCCGCGATCAGCCGGTCGCCGAGATCGCCGGAAGAGGAGAGGAAACCGTCGACGATCGCCTGCGGCACGCCGTCATTGGCCAGGAGATTGCCGCCGGAGGCGACGTCCCGTGCTTGCGCCTGCGTCCAGATTCCCAGCGAATTCGGGCCGGAATGGATCGCGGTCTCGCCGTCGCGGTCAACCGCCAGGACCTGGCGGTATTCGATGAACTTGCCGCGCCGGCGGACCTCGGCTATCGCCGCGGCAGCGCTCATACCGCCTTCCATCAGGTCGAGCGCCAGCGGGCCCAGCGTCGGGTCGGTGACGTTCTGCGAGGCGACGGCTCCGACGCCGGCGCGCGCGTAGGAGCAGCGCGCCGCGACGGCCGGCGAGGACGAGGAGATCGCGACCCCGAACATGCCGGTCCGGGCGCAGCGGGCGACCAGAGAGAAGGTCACGCGATCACTCCGGGATCACGGCGGTGCCGTCGATCTCGACCAGCCATTCCGGCCGAGCAAGCGCCTGCACCACGAGGCCGGTCGAGACCGGATGCACGCCCTTGAGGTATTCGCCCATGGTGCGATAGACCGCCTCGCGATGGCGAACGTCGGTGATGTAGACGACGACCTTGACCAGATGCTCCATCGAGCCGCCGGCCTCTTCGATCAGCTGCTTGATGTTCTGCATGACCTTGTGGGTCTGCTCGGCCGGGTCGTGGCTGTCGAGGTTCTTGGCATCGTCGAGGTTCTGCGGGCACTGGCCGCGCAGCCAGACGATCTTGCCGCCCTGGGTCACCACCGCCTGGGCGAGGTCATTGTCGAGCTTCTGCTCGGGATAGGTGTCCTTGGTATTGAACTTGCGGATGCGGGTATGCGCCATCTCGGCCTCCGTCGGGTCTGTTGAAGTGTGTCGGGTCAGGCCAGTTCGAGCTCGCCCCGGGCGGCGGCGTGATAGGCCATGTACTGGCGCTGGATCACGATCTGGTCGGCGACGTATTTCGCATCGTGCCAGACGCCCCAGATGAAGCTGGAGCCGCGCCGCGACTGCCAGGGCAGGCCGAGGAAGTAGATGCCGGGTTCAGAGGAGACGCCGCGCTGATGCTTGGGCTTGCCGCTCTCGTCGAAGGCGTCGACCTGCATCCAGCCGTAATCGGCGAGAAAACCCGTCGCCCAGATGATCGTGCCGATGCCGGCCTCCGCGAGATCGAGCGACAGGATCGGCCGGGCGATGCAGTCGGCATCCGGGACGCGGTCGCGGGCGTTAGGCTCCTCGGGCAGGTCGAGGCCGTTGCGGGCGACATAGGCGTCGGCCTCGTCGAGCAGGGCGTCATGGTTCTCATCGCCTGCCCGCAGGTTCTCGACGAGATCGGGCGCGAAGCGGACGACGCCGTCCGTGCAGGATTCCGTACGCCCGACCAGGATCATGCCCTGGGCGGCGAGGCGGCGAAAATCGATGGTATGGCCGCCATGCGCGCCGCTGACGGCGATGGTGACATGCTCCTTGCCCGCTTCACGGGTTGCTGCGTCCCATTTGCCGAGCACTCCCAGCCACCAGCAGAAATCACGGCCGCGATAGCCCCGCGGCGGCCGGTCGTGCGGGCCGACCGAGAGATAGACGCGCCGTCCCGCCTGCATCAGCTCTTCGGCGATCTGGGTGCCGGACGAGCCGGAACCGACGACCAGCACCGCACCATCAGGCAATTGCGCGGGATTGCGGTAGCCGGTGGAGTGCATCTGCAGCAGCCCGGCCCGCTCGGGAACCGCGGCGGGGATGATGGGCGTCTGGAAGGGCCCGGTCGCGGCGACGATGCGCTCGGCCTCGATCACGCCTTCCGAGGTCTCGACCCGGAAGCCGGGGCGGCCCGGGTTGCGCTCGACCTTCAGCACCTCGACGCCGCAGCGGATGGGGGCCGCGATTTTCTTGGCAAAGGCGACGAAATAATCGGCGACGGTTTCCTTGCCCGGAAAATCGTCCGGCCCGACGCTGCTTTCGACATCGGCGAAGGTCATGCCGGGAAAGCGGTCATGCCAGGCCGGACCGTTGGCGACGAGCGAGTCCCAGCGTTCAGAGCGCCAGCGCTCGGCGATGCGATGCCGCTCCAGCACGAGATGCGGCACGCTGCTGCGGCCAAGATGCTCGCTCATGGCAAGCCCCGCCTGGCCGGCACCGATGACGAGCGTGTCTATCTTCTCAACTGACATTGTCCGCCCTTGCCGATTTTTTCGCGCCCCGCCCCGGGGGACGCGTTACGGCATTGGTCTAATGGGCGGCTCGATCCCGGAAAAATATGAAATCTTGCGGCAGTGCTTAGGAAGCCCCGAAACGGTCGGATAGGGCTGTCGGTCGGCCGCTCTACGCGCAGGCAGACGAACATGTTGACATGCTCGGGTCTTGGCCGCCGGGGCATTCCGATGAAGAAGAGCGAGGTTGACACTGGCGGAAATCCGGGCCAGCGACTTGTGCAATCGCTGACTGCACTGCCCCAAACCCGACGCTCCCAACTTCGGCTAAGGGCCAGCTTCTGTCAGAGTGATGGCCGTCCGTTAGGCACGGTATCGATCATGCGCTGTAAGCCGCAGTATCAATGGCTCCGCATCCTCCCAGCAGTAAATCTCAGTGCGGAGGTAGCGGACCTCTTCCTCCTCGAGCGCGTCATCGATCTCCGTCCACCAAGCTCTCGGCCTGCCGTCGCTTCCATCCGACCAGCGATAGCCTCTGCCTTTGAGGTGGTCCTTCATGTCGAATGGCGCGTTCTCCGCATAGATGCGGACGCGGCTACGCTCGCTTGACCGTAAGAGCTGCGAGAATGGCGGCGCACCACCCTCCCCCGCCGGCCTCGCCAGTACCTCCAAAAGCGCATTACAATCATCCGTCGCGCGGTGGCCCTCATGGAACAGGCCAGTTTGGCCCACGAGGTATCCGAGTTTGTTTCCCTCGAAGCCAAGATCCGCCCACCGAATCTCCTTGACCGAACACGCCCAGGCTTTCGATACGAAGGACCACGAGAGCTTTTCGCAGAACGGCCGGTCGAACGCTGCATTATGGGCGATCACGAGATCGGCAGGCTCGATCAATGCATCTAGCGCTGTAACATCGATATCGCGCCCAGCAACCATCTCGTCAGTAATGCCCGTCAGCCGCGTAATTTCTGCCGGAATCGGGGCCGAGGGCTGACGCAGGCCGCTATAGATGCCCACGACGTCGCCGATCGATCCCTCGTCGTAGGTGAAGGCGACAGCTCCAATTTCTATGATCTCGTCCTTGGCGTGGTTGAGACCTGTCGTCTCCGTATCGACCAGGACCGCAAGGTTTGGAAACGCGCTTTCCGCGCGCGGGATCACCGCGCGCGGCACGAGTTTGCGCAGAACCCTGTAGCGACCGCCCTGCTCCAGCCGCTGCGCAGCTTCTTCCTCATTCCAACCTGCTGAAAGCGCCGGCGCACTGGCCCCACGCTTTCGCGGGGCCGGTCGAGGCGCCTCCCTGTAGCCGGGTGCGTCGTCGAACAGGTCGATCTGGGTGGATACTGACTTCATTGTGCAGCCGTCACTTCCTTCGCCGGCCGTCTGTCCGTCGGCGCCAAAACAAGAAAGTCGGGATCGTGCTCGCTCTCGAAGCGGACACAGTCCAAGCGTCGGCGAGCGCAGGCCCGCTCCGATGCTAGGCCGCCTTGCCGCGCGGACTCTTCCTGCGCTGCTGCCCCAGACCCATGGACTTGGCCAGGTTCGAGCGAGCTTCGGCATAGGCAGGAGCAACCATCGGATAGTCCGGCGGCAGGCCCCATTTCGCGCGATACTCATCGGGCGTCATGTCGTAGGCCGTGCGCAGGTGGCGCTTGAGCGACTTGAACTTCTTCCCATCCTCCAAGCAGATCAGGAAGTCGGCCGTGATCGACTTTTTGATCGAGACTGCCGGCGCGGGCTTCTCGGCGGGCGTCGGCAAGGCCGGCTCTTTGCCCAAGGCCGTGATCGCCGAATGAATGGTGGCGATCAGTGCGGGAAGCTCCGCCGCTGGAACGCTGTTATTCGACACGTAGGCCGATACGATATGGGCAACGAGATCGATGGTTTCCGCGTTGGCTTCTGACATCTCAAACTCCGGCGGCTTCTCTGCAGAGAATCCATTTCGATACAGCGTCTAATGTTTTCGAGCAGATCAAGGCAAATTATCGCCCGGGCTCGCCTGATTGTCTGTTTGCGCCCCCTTTTTTTCTAGAGGCACGCCGCGGACCTTGAAAAAGTCCACGCACGAATGTGAGAGCAACCGCTTCAGGGGGCGGATGCGAATCTCATACTGCCAAGCCGGAGTAGCCCGCCGACTATGGTGACAAGCCTCTGGGCTTGCCTTGCAGGCTGATTTTGTTGCGGACAAGCTCAGTAGCGTTTCTATCGGACCATGCCACGCACCCATTATGCTGCTTGGGAACTTGCTTACGGATGGAGGCTTGAGCGTCATTTCCGGTTTTCGCTTCGTCCATTGCGCGGATCTGCACATAAACGCCCCGCTAAAGTCACTGGCGCTGCGGAACCCCGAGCTCGCTGAGCTAGTGGCGAGCGCGACGCGAAAGGCGTTCGTCGCGACGATTGATCTGTGCCTCGATGAGAAAGTCGATGCGCTGCTGATCGCGGGCGACCTCTACGACGGCGATCAGACGTCCATGAAAACGGCCGGCTCTATCGCCGCGCAGCTCCGCCGGCTCGATGAAGCCGAAATTCGGACATTCGGAATTCGCGGCAATCACGATGCCGAGTCGCGGATCGCCAGGGAACTTGTTTTTCCCGACAGCGTCGCGTTTTTCAAAGGTTCAGCGGCAGCCATTCCCCTGCCCGGCAAGGTCGGCCGCCGAGATGTCGTTGTCCACGGAATCAGCTTTCCGAAGCCTCACGCCCCGGAAAGCTTGCTGCCGAAGTTCAAGGCGACGGTGGAGGGGCCATCAATATCGCGCTTCTGCACACGAGCTTCGCTGGCGCTGAAGGAGGAGAACGTTGCCATCAGCGCGGGTTCAAACCTCTATGACGCAATGCGGATCAAACCCGGGATTTTCTCGGTCACCATGCAGGTTTGGATAGCCAGCCTGATTTGCGAAGATCCGCGTACGGCCGATTCTATAGTCATGTGATCCATGGTTGTGACCGTGAATCCAGATTTCCGGCTGAAACTCCTCGATGAGCGTACCAAGGTCTGATGCGAAGGCGGGCGAAAGTGAACTTCCCTGGTGTCGGGGCTGCACAGATCCTGGATGCGGTGCATGATGAGTGACGACGACAGTCGGCCCATCGTGGACAGCCGCGAGTTCGCTGCGGATGAATGCTAGGTCGAGCCGATGCTCGGCGGCAGCGTGCCACGGCATAAATCGGCTATAGTGGCCATCATGCTCACGGTATCGGATCAGCCGATGATCGTTGAGCTCCTGCCCGGCCACGATCATCGACATCTTGGGCCTTCCATGCAGCCGATAATCCGTCCACAGAATGCAGCCGATAAATCGCACTCCGTCGATGACAACCGACTGGCGGGCAAGGAGTTCTATACCGGCCAACTCCGCTGCCGCACGACCGTTGGCAAGGGCCGACTTCATTTCGCTCCCGTAGAATTCGTGGTTCCCGGGGATATAGATCACCGGGCGATCCTTCAGGGTTTTCTGCCGTTCGGATTGAATCCACTCGATCGCGGCGGTGACGGGCTTGCCAATGTCGCCGGCGAACACTGCAACATCGAAGTCCGGTAGAGCCGAAGAAAATTTGAACGGGCCGAATTCGAGGTGCAAATCAGAAATGACGAGCAAGCGCATACAGCCTCCAATCGATTGAGATTGAGGAAACTCGAACAGGTATGACCTACGGCAGTCAGCCTGCCTTTGCCGCGGCAATTCGCTCGAACAGCTGAGCGATGGCAGGCGGTGCATAAATGGATGCGCGCGCCGCGAACGAGGCTTCGAATTCCGGGATTGGCATCGCGAAAGCGCCCGCATCGGTCGGGCCGACGATATCGGCCTCCAGACTATCCCCCGTAAACAAGACTTCGGGCGGCTGCAGCGCGAGCTGGTTGCAGACCAGTTGATAGATCTCACGCTGAGGCTTCATCAGACCCACTTGAAATGACAGCACGAGCGCATCCGGCTCCCCCGGAAGCTGCGCGAGCAGCGCCTGTTCGTAGGGCACCGCCAAGTTTGAGCAAACGGCGATCTTGAGCCCTGCCCGGCGCAAGGCTGCCCATATTTGCTCCATGCCCGGTCGCAGTTGGACCGAAGCGCATTCCGCCGCAACATCTGCTTCGAGTCCCGCTAGCCGCTCGTCACTTTCTGGCGCGGCCATGTCTCGCGAGAGTTCCCGCAACCCGACAGATTGTGTGAGTGCTCTGACGGCAAGCGTCGAAGGCTCGTTCTGCAGAAGCGTGTGAAACGGGCGGCGCTTGTCGGCGATCTCGACAACGGTGCCGAACGCATCAAAGCAAATGGCCTTGATCCCATCAGATTGGGCGCCCGTCCAAACGATGTCACTCTCCGTATGGGCCGTCGCATCTAGGGCGATCTCGGTCCGCGGGCTTGCACCCTCTCCCCCTGCAGAGAGGTGCCGACGAACCGTCATCTGTTCCTCGAATGAGCCGTAAAGGAGCTCGAGCGGAGCGCGGCCGTGGAAAGGAGCAAGCTGACGCGGGCGCGACAGCCACCTACGCTCCTCGCGTGCACCCGCGATCGGCATAAAGAGCAGACGGAGGTCAGCAAACACCCCAAGGGCAACAGAAACACGCATCAACGTATCTGTTTCGAGGGCAAGCGACTTGTGCTGTTGAGCGATTTCAGCCCATTCGCGTAACGTCGCGACGTCGCACGCCAGCAGCCTTGACTGCTGCTCTTCGGATAAATTCCATCGGCGCCCAATGTTTAAGAATGTCCGCATCGCCGGCGCGCTCACGCGGGCGCGTTCTTCGAAGCTCGCTTCGATCATGACAATCCTCGTTCTGGAGTGAGTGTCCTCGCCAGCGATAGCGAGGCGTCGGCGCGCAACCGGGAACTCGGCTGCGCACTTCAGGCCAGTGCTAAGTCCACTGACTAGCGCCGGAGCGCGGTCAGCGGTGGTTAGTTGGAAATTCGCGCACCGCTGGCCTCGACCGGCGGCAGCGCATTTGTCATGTTTGACGAACGACAGAATCCGACTCGACCGACAGCCCTAAGCTCGCCTTGCACGGCTCACCGCGATCGGTGGATCTAAGTCCGATGTCAGGGCTTCATTGAGAAATTTGGTGAAGAGCGCAGCAGCCCGAATGACATCTCCGCCCAAAACCCGATCGCCGAAGGAGAAGCCGCCCAGCGCTGAGAGGCCGTTCAGCGACAGACGCTATTATACAAGTTCTATAAAATTATTCCACCTAAATGAATCGGGACCGGCCGTTTTCACCGGCCAACCGCTTTTCCCTCTCCCCCCGAATGCGCCAATTCCGGGTTTCGTGTGCAAGGCCGCTCGCCTGCTGCTCGACAAGGCGCAGGCCTGGCTCTGGGAGAATTCCGCAGTCTCGCGGAAAACGATCAACGATTTCGAAAGCGGCTTCATCGAGCCGAAAATCGCGCTGAACAACCGAATTAGACGGGCCCTAGAAGACGCCGGAGCTAATTTTGTCTGCGGCGAGTCCGTGATAGGGGTTGTGGTCTATACCGAGCCAGAGCTCAAGACGACGACCATTCAATCGGCGAGCCAGGCCGCCCGTTAACCATATTTCCAAACCATCAGTGCAATATTTTATTAATTATGTATAATTTTATCGTTGCTCGCGCTTGCAACCGTCGGCGGACGCCACCGCAGTGCAGACGCATGGAGAAATCCGCCCGCGCCTACTGGCTACCCTGAACTTCTCCCTACCATGAGGACTTCAATGATCCACGTTGTGCGCCCCACTCCAACGCAGGCACGAGCTGCGATGCGTTCCGCGCCAATCTCGAGTTCAGACTGGCAACGTCCATATTCCGCCCGCCGCTGGCCGGGCGGAAACCCCATGGACGACGCATCGATCCTCGATGAGGAATTCGATGAAATCGGCTGCGAGGTGCCGGTGCTCTTGCGAATTTTTAATCAGCCATAGCAGAGAGAGTGCTTCTGCGGCGACTGGCGCCACGGAGCCAGGTCAAGAGCGCGCTCTTCCCCAGTCAGCCATTCCAAGAGGAAGAGTCGCGTAGACCGAGGGCGCGAAACTTCGGCGCAACGCCACGCGCAATTTTCGTCTACCAATCGTGGCCGGTCAGTATTTGCTCGGCTTACGCAGGTTGGGGAAAGCGAAATTCGACCGTCGTTGTCGATATTGCAAAATATCGTGAATTCCAGTCAAGAATCGCGGCTATATGTCGCATTACAGCCGCAAGAATAAATCCAAAGATAGCTTCTTTCGACGCGCGAAAAATACGGCTTACAGCCTTAAAAACCCTAACTGAATTTTCAATTTAATTATACCGGCGCCGCGATCAGCGCAAAAGGGGACCGGTCTGCCGAAAGATATCTTTCGGCAGCGAATTTGCGTATTCGAATCAGTCTCCGTTAGCAACGCAAAAAAATCCCGTCAACGCGAAAAATAATCCGCTTCACATAGCGCTATTTTTAGGCCGATTTATTGGTTTTTAGGCCGATTTTATTCCACTTGCAAAGGAAACCAATCATCCGGCAGAAACATACTTGTCGAGCGAATCAGTTCGCCGAGGGCTAATCACCCCCCAATTCCAGAACGGAATAGAAAAGCTGTGAGGCGATCGGAAAACCGATCCCGCTCTCAAAGCCAGTGAACTGTGAGGAAGAGGAACGAGAATGTAGATGAAATTCGCCTCGCGCTGGACCGCGAGAACGCATCGCCATGGCCTTTGCAACAATCGGAGGGGTGCAACATGACGTGCTTAGCAGGGATCGCTCTTAGACTGGTGACCATCAAAGTCGAGTTCGGCGACACCGCCTTCGAGCAAGCATCGCATGCGGCCTCGATCGCTGTTGCGCGGTTTGTGCTTGAGCTTGCCGAGCAGCGAGCAGCAAACGCAGCCAGACCCGCTTGCGCAATTGTGCCCCTAGTCCTCATCTCGCAAGAGAAAGATGAGTAAAAGCAAAAAGGACATCATGCCTGCAAGCATGATGCCGTTTTTGCTATCCGTTCGATCGGTGTCCCCAGAGGCCTGAGAACCCACGGACATCCGATCGGTGCCTTGTAATGACCGAAGCCGCTACTCGACTACGCGTCTCCCATACGCGCGCACCCACGTTCGCGCAAGGGATTCGCTTTGTCGAGACCGCCGGCTCGCGCCCAAATCGGTGCTCTGATCAATGAACCACAGCGCAACTCAGAACTATTATCCGGTGCATAGTGGAATCTTAGGCACCCAAGATTTACTTTCGATGGCAGACCGTCACGCGCGTCGAACGAAAGAACGCCGAGCTAAAAGCCAGTCGTACTGAAGACCAAATAGATGCCATCCTGGCTCAAGTCATGCGCGAGATATCCAATTGCGACCGCAGCAGATCCTTGCGCGCAACGCGGCGCGACGGAAGACGAAGGCGGGTGGAAGCAGCCGAGGCGGAAGCGAAGCCGGCCCGAACTGCAACGATAATCGAATTTCCGGTGATCGTGTGCCACCGGCCCGAAAACGACAAGGAGCCGCATATGTAGACACGTAATCAACACGCCCAAGCAAAAGGGGCACCCTGACTGCAATCAGGACGCCCCCTTCAGCGGCAAGCTCCTCCAGGCCTCACAACCTCAGAGCAAGCCTAAACCAAATCCGGCAGCTGCCGAACTCAGTTTCTCGTTTATACACGAGCTTGCGTACGAACGCAAGCAGTGTTCGCGAGATATTGGGAACGCGGTAGTGTGTCTATCGCATAGAAACCCAAATGATCTCATTCACGAAACTACCGAAATATCCAATTCCTCCGCCGCCGTACGCTAAGAATATTTATGAACAGGCCAAGACCCAACAGCCGGCTACGCCAAGCGCGGAAGCTCACCCCCCGCTCACTCTCGACCAAAATCGCGAACTCAAGCGGGATAGGCTCGACAGAGTTTGGATTCCGCCAAGAGCATCTGTCGCGAGTAGACGGCCAGCCAAGAAGTCGCGGGCCTCATTCCGAGGATCGCTCGTAAACCCTCGCACAAATCGCGAGATTGTTTTCGAGAGCATCCCAGAGCGCGATCTGGCCTATATTGCGCTGACTACGCCATCCGTGGCGAACCTGCGCGAACAAGTCGGCCCGGTCGAATACGTCGACGAAAACGGCGAGATCCACCAGCACACCATCGACCTCGTCGCAGACATGAAGGCGGGCACGAGCACAGCCTTCTTTGTGAAGCCCGCAAAAAGGGTTGAACCCAGCGGCATTCGCAAAACTGTCGCCCTGATCCGGGACCAGCAGCCCCATGTCGCGGGCCATTTTCATATCCGCACTGAGCAACACATCACCCGTGATCGTTCGGCAGACGCACGTTTGCTGCACCGAGCTTTACGATCCAGGGACAGTGACGACATCGAGACGGTCCTCGAATTTGCCAGGACGCTCCGCGGCTCGATGACGATCCGCGACGTGCTCTCGGTCACCCGCAACGATGGCTTCGGCTTCATGGCCCTTCTCTGCCTCATCGCCGATGGCGTGCTGCAGCACCTCGGCCCCGGGCGCATCTCCCGAACTAGCTTCGTGCGCCTTTCCTGCACCTCCGAAACCCATTTCTGAAAGAAGATGACATGACCAATGCTTTGAACCCCACGCGTCTTGTGCACTCGAGCACCGCTCCGCGGTGGAACCTCTCGCATCAAGACAAGATCACCATCGACGGCACCGAATATTCGCCAGCAACATATGATTGGATCGGTCATGTCCTCCGGCGTGTCGACAACCCCGATCTGCACGAATCCTTCACCCACGAAGAATTTCACGCTTTGCGGCAGGCTGGCCGCCTGAGTATCGATCCTGGCTTCTACAAGAAGACAACGGCGAAGCTGCGCCTCCCACGCGGTACGTCGCGGATCACCGATCTCAGCCCCAAGACGCAGATAAAGGTGCTTTGGCGCAAAACGATCTGCGATCGCATTCTGAAACTGGAGGCCGAGGGCAAGGTTAGTCGCTCGGACAAGTCGCTGAAGCTGGCAGTCGCCCAGATTGTCGCCGAACTCCTCACGAGAGAGTTCGCTAACGGCCGTTGCGGCTCCGCCGACGTGTCCGTGAAGCGACCGCCCAGCCCTCGGACGTTGCGTCGTTGGCTCCGCAAATATGAAGCGTGCCACTACAACGCAATGGCGTTCTCCGACGGTTGGAGTCGGTGCGGCGACCGCAGGAGCGTGCGCTTCGGAGCTGAGGAGCGCGCCCTCATGGCCAAATATGCCGAGATGTACAAGAGTAATCGCAAGCCAAAGAGGTCAGACCTGCTGCACGATCTCCACGCAGAAATTGATCTGCAGAACGAGGACCGCAAAAAGCAAGGCCTGCGCCCTCTCTTCAAGCCCAGCCGAAAGGCGTTTGAGCGTGTCATCAACGCGCTGGATCCTTTCGAAGTCGAAGCAGGCCGAACCTCTCCGGAAGCTGCTCGGAAGAAGTTCTTCATCGTGCGCGGTGGACTGGAGGTTACCCGGCCGTTCGAGCGTCTAGAACTCGACGAAACCCTCATCCCGCTGCAGGCAATCCTGATCGATGCGGGAATCTGGGAAACCCTTTCGCCGAAGCTGAAGGACGAGATCAAGCGCGGGCGCTATTGGCTCTCTGCAGCGATCGATGCTGCAACGCGCTGCTACACTGCAGCTCTACTCGTGGAAAATCTCTCAGCGTCAACCGCCGTGGCCACGCTCGAGATGGCAGTTAACGACAAGTCGGCCTACGCGGCGGCCGCCGGGTGCCTGACGCCATGGGACATGTACGGGTCGCCCGAATGCGTCGTACAGGACTCTGGTTCGCAATTCCTCAGTCACGAGTATTGCGCAGCCGTCACCGATCTGGGCGCGGAACTGCTCTTTCCTCCTGCAGGCTTGCCACAGATGCGCGGCCGGAAGGAGCGCGGCTTCCGCACCTTGAATGGCCTCTTCTCGCGGATGGACGGGCAGACGTTTGCGAATGTGGTCGCGAAGGGGGACTACGATGCCGAAGCCCGCGCAACCCTTGACATCGCTGAAATCGGCCGGATGATCGTTCGGTGGATCGTGGACGTGTACCACAATAGGCCCCATTCGGGCCTCGGAGGCGAAACCCCGCGGAACGCCTGGCTGCGGCTCACCCGCGATTTTCCTGTCCTTCCGAACCCAGACCCCGACGTAAATCGCCATATATTTGGCATTACACTTGAGCGCCGCATCGGCAATGAAGGCATCCGTGTTCTGGGACTGCGCTACCAGAGCCTCCAGCTTCAGCGGCTGCGTGCTGATTTCCGGCAGAAGCCGGTACTCGTCCGCGTCAATCCCGCCGATCTGGGCAAGATCTCCGTTCGTACCCAGGTGGGGTGGTGCGAAGTGCCTTGCGTGAAGTCGGGCTTCGATGGCATTTCGGTGACGCGCTGGCTTGAAGCCGAGAGCCTCCTGCGACGGACGAATGCGAGCATGGCTGCCCTGGCTCTGCCGGTGGTGCAGCAGGCCGTTCGGGACGTCCAGGAGACTGCAGATCAGGCTGCGCGTCGAGCGGGCATCGCATCTCCAATTCTTGGTTCAGCCGAGATTGCCAAGTTCGAGAAGGCGCGTTTCCGCGACTTCGAAATCGCATCGGATGCAGGCGCCGCCCCCGCCATTTTCGACGCGATGGATGAACTCGAGCCGCCGGCGGCAGCCGATGACTCTGCACGCGCGTCGGACGTTCTCCCCGGCGGCGATAGCTTCTTCATGGAGGATTGATTTGATCATGGGCGAAACCACGATCACAACCGATCTGCATGAAGATCCTGTCAGCCGTATGCGCCGCCTCCAATCGGGGCGGCGCACACACAGTGCGGAGGTCATGGCCGGCATCTCATCTGCCTATTTCGTCACTGCGCGTGACCGAGTGGTGGATGCCGAGGTCGACCAACATATCGATAGTTTCCTCCTGGCCGAGGGTGCCTCCATAGCGGGCTCAGCCCGCTGCGTGGGGCGCCTAAAGGAGGGGCGCGCCCTAGCCATCATTGGAGGTTCGGGCACCGGCAAGTCGCGGACTCTCGATCGACATTTTCTGAAGCGTGAGGAGTTCGCCGGCTACGGTGACCCAGACTCCGACTGCATGTTGATCTCGCTCACAACCCCGTCCCCCTGCACGCTAAGGTTACTCGGGGTGAGCATTCTGAACGCGCTCCGTTACACGACAAGCAGGGAGCTCAGGGAGAACGTTGTCTGGGAGCTGGTTCACCATCAGCTCCAGCTCCGTGGCATCCGCTTCCTGCATATCGACGAGCTACAGCACGTCCAACAGTCGCGGAATGTCGTTGAAATAGGAAAGGTGCAGGACTCGCTGAAGGGCTTGATGCAAAGCCCGCGATGGCCGGTCTGGTTGATCCTATCTGGTCTGCCGTCAATCACTTCAATGCTCTCTGGCGATGAAGATGCAGGCGAGGACGGTGATCAGCAGGTCTGGCGGCGCACGCGTTTCGTCGTGTTCGAGGATCTGAACCTGGCGAAGGATGCTCCGCTCATTCGACATTTGCTTAAGTCGTTCGGCGGTGAAAAGGCCGCACTTTCCATCGAAAGCCTGGAGAGCGATGAGTTCATCGCTCGCCTCCTTCATGCCTCCATCTATCGCCTCGGCATCGCGATAGAGTTCGTGCAGGACGCCATCTGGAGCGGGCTTCTGCAAGAGTCGCGATCGCTCGCGATGGAGCATTTCGCGGCGGCGTTCGCCGCACGAACCGGATGTCTACCCGGTGATAACGTGTTCAACGCGGCAATCACCGAATGGCATCTGATCGACCCGCGAAAGGTCCTCAAGCGCGAAATTCTAGGCGAAAGCCCGGACGCAAGCGCCATCCCGGCGAAATTCAAAGCTCCCCGCGATACGAGAAACAAGTGACTCAGCTTCCCCCTAGAATGACCGTTGCTCTGGGCAACAATGAAACGCCCGCAAGCCTGTGCTCTCGCAATGCCCTGCTGGTTGGTAGAACGGCGCGCGACTTCTGCAAGGATGCTGGATTTGCGTTCCAGGACATTGTCGATGGCGTCCCGCCTTCCCTTGATCGCCTAGCCTACCGTTGCCGAGCGGATTCTACCGCACTCCGCGCAGCCGCCACCGTGAAAGTCAGCGGCCGCGACTACGCGATCGGCGATCAAATCTTGACGCGAGAATCGCTGTGTCGAGCGGCAGTCCGGGTTTGCCCCCACTGCCTCGCTCTCGACATTGAGACAGGCCGAGGCCCAAATTCCACCCGGCCATTTGGCAGACTGAACTGGCTCATTGAGCCGCTTCGAACCTGCCCAGAGCACGGAGTTGGGCTCGTGACCATCGCAGACGACAGGCGTTCCGCGCGGCTGCACGACTTCGCATGGCATGTGCAGCCGGCGCTATCTGATCTGAGCCATTGGGTTGGGGAAGCTCCTCGGCGCCTGCCGTCGTTACTTCAAAACTACCTGTCCAACCGGCTGAGCGGTAAGAATCAGCACGAGGCGTCATTCCTAAACACCCTGCCCTTCTATGCTGCGGCGAAGACCTGCGAAGTGTTTGGGGCGGTTGCTGTTTCGGGGAAGCGCGTCAGTATGAACTCGCTTACTGACGCCGAGTGGCACGACGCGGGGAGCGCTGGGTATGAGATAGCGGCGATAGGAGAGAAAGGTGTGCGAGGCCTTCTTACCAGCTTGCAAGAGCAGGCTGGACCGCTAAATGGCAAGTGGAGCCTTCAGTCTCTCTTTGGGCGCGTGTACAGGTGGCTGCGCCTGCAAATGGGCGATCCCGCCTATGATCCGGTTCAGGAAGTTTTTAGGCAGCATGTTATCGAGACGCTCCCCTTTGGACCAGGAGACGTGATCTTCGGCCGAGAGGTGACGATCCGCCGTCTGCATTCAGTACGATCCGCCGGGCGGGAGACGGGAGCCCACACGGGACGCCTGCGAAAGCTGCTTCATGCGGCCGGTCATATTTCGACAGCTCAGCTCGCTCTAACTGACGAGGCCATTTTTTTCGACGCCAACGCCGCCCGTGATCTGCTCGGTCTTATTTCAGAGGAGATGTCGCTACAGGAAGCGGGGAAATATTTGAATATTCCCAATCATACTGAACGGCAACTCTTTCAAGCAGGGCACCTGCGCCCCTTCATGGTCGGCGGTATCGACCGCTCGTTCAATCATGCTTTCGCCAAGCGAGACCTCGATCTGTTCGTTGAAAGCCTGATGAAGGACGCTTTCGAGATTAAGCCAGGCGAAAAGGGGTTTCTGCCAATTAGCGGTGCAGCGACCCGAGGTGCTTGCACTGCTGTTCAGATTGTCGACCTCATTCTAAGCGGCAAACTTAAGCGGATTCGATTTCGACCAGAGATTTCGGGATTCCCAGCAATCTTCGTTGACCCAGATGAGATTTGCTCGCTTCTCGACAAGACAAACGACGGGATTCTTTCGCTGAGAGAAGTCACGCAAAAATTGAAAACCAACTATAAAGTTGTCGTAAACCTCGTTGATCTTGGAATAATTCCTGCTAAATCTGTTATAAATTCAACAACACATTGGAAGCAACGCGTCGTATCGATGGAAGACATGGACTGTTTTTCACTTCGCTTCGCTTCACTTCATGCCCTGGCAAGGGAGTCCGGCGTTTCCTTCCGGAAAATGGAAGACAAATTCCGAGAGAAAGGAATAGAACCCGCTTTAGACCGACAGAAGGTCCAAGCCAGATTTTATGAACGGACCGTCGTCGCGCATTGCATCGCCGAGCTCGCCAAATAGTCGTTCTATTCGCCGGTCAATTTGGAATCCTGAAGCCTCCGGTTCTCGGAGGCTTTTTTGTACCTGTTGTTTGCCTCAGCAAACCCCTCGAAATCATGAGCAGAAAACTGAGGAAGCAGTTCGGGTTACAATCACAGATTGATGCGGCACGTTTCGAGCAATTACCTATATATCACAGTGTGTTACAGACACCCCCTGCGGCATCCATCGGGTACCGCAACAATCATGCTGCTGCTCTCGCGGTCGCTCAGTTCAGGAGCTTCACCAGATAGAGGCTCAGCGCCGGGAATGCCACGCAGATGCCGAGCCGGATCACGTCGGAGGCGACGAAAGGCAGAACGCCGCGATAGATCCGCGTCACCGGCACATCGCGCGCCAGCGAGGCGACGACGAAGACGTTGAGCCCGATCGGCGGGCAGGTCATGCCAATGCCGACCACGATCAGCACGAGGATGCCGAACCAGATCGCGATGTCGTCGACCGGCATGCCGAAATCGAGCGCCGTCACGATCGGGAAGAACACCGGCAGCGTCAAAAGGATCATGGCGAGCTCGTCCATCACGCCGCCGAGCACGATATAGAACAGCAGCAGGCCGACCAGCACCGTATAGGGCGCCCAGCCGGAGGCCGCGATCATCTCCGCGGCCGCAGTCGGCACCTGCGTCAGCGCCAGGAAGGCGTTGAACACCTCGGCGCCGAGCAGGATCGCGAAGATCATCGCCGAGGTCTCGGCCGTCTGCAGGATCGCCTGCTTGACGCCGTCGAAGCCGAGCGTGCGCCGGAACAGGCCAATCGCCAGCATGATGAAGGCGCCGACGGATGCCCCTTCCGTCGGCGTGAAGACGCCGCCATAGATGCCGCCGACCACGATCACCGCGACCGCCAGAGCCGGGATGACACCGAGCAGCAGCGGCCAGCGCTCGCGCCAGGGCGTGCGCTGATGGGCGGGCGCGAGCGTGCCGTCGACCCGCGACATGATCCAGATGGTGATGCAGTAGAACGTCGCCGCCATCAGGCCGGGGATCAGCGCCGCTTGGAACAGCTTGGCGATGTTCTGCTCGGTCGAGATCGCGTAGACGACGAGGATCACCGAGGGCGGGATCAGGATGCCGAGCGTTCCGCCGACCGCGGTGACGCCGCAGGCGAAGCCGGGATCATAGCGGTAGCTGCGCAGTTGCGGCAACGCAGCGCGGGCGAAGGTCGCGGTGGTCGCGACCGAGGAGCCGCAGATCGCGCCGAAGCCGGTGCAGGCGCCGATCATCGCCATGCCGAGGCCGCCGCGGCGATGGCCGACGAAGGCCGAGGCCGCCTTGAATAGGTCGCCCGCCAATCCTGAGCGCTCGGCGAAGGCACCCATCAGCACGAAGAGCGGGATCACCGAGAGCGTGTAATTGGCGAAGATTTGATAGGGCGTGGTGCGGATGTAATTGAGGAAGGGCTCGAGCCCGTTGAGCTGGATATAGCCGGCGCTGCCGACGACCAGCATGGCGAGGCCGATCGGCAGGCGCAGCGCCATCAGCGCCAGCATGACAGCAAAGCCGGTGATCGCGAGAGAAAAGCCGCTCATCGGGGCTGCCTCATGAGGCGGCTGGCGCTGACGAAGGCCGCGAGCGCGACGAAACCGGCGAGCACCGCGCAGATCGCGATCGGCAGATAGGCCGGCAGCTGCAGCACCATGGTGTTCTCGCCGCTGGCGAGCGCCGAGCGCGCACCGACGCCGAGCCGCCAGGCGATCAGCGCCATGGCGAGGCCATAGACCACGTCCCAGAGCGCATCGATGCCGTCGCGCCAGCGCTGCGGCAGCTTCAGCGTGAAGGTATCGACGAAGATGTTGCCACGCTTCAACTGGCACAGCGGCAGGAAGCAGAAGGCGGCGACCGCGGTCGCCATCTGCACCAGCTCGAAATCGCCGGGCACGCCGGCGGCGCCGATAAGATCGCTGCGCAAGGTCACGCTGACCACGACCATGGTCGCGACCACAATCAGCAGCGCTCCGCCGATGAGCGCGACCGCCTCCGCCACCGCGTCGATGCGCGATGGCGGCCTCTCTTCCCCTGCCCTGTCGGTCATCGCGTCAGGCGGCGTTCTGGTGCTTGGTCAGCGCGGCGCGAGCAGCGGCGAGCAGCTTCTCACCGTCGAGGCCCTTGTCCTTGGCGGTCTTGAGCCAACCATCGATCACCGGCGCGGTCGCCTTGTGCCAGCGCTCGGCCTCGGCCTGCTCCAGCGTGATGATGGTGTTGCCGCGCTTCTTCACCATCTCGGAGACGACGACGGCCTGCTCGTCCCAGACCTTCCCGGCCATGGCTGCAGCGGCAGCGCCCGAGTTCTTGTCGATGATCGCCTTGAGATCGGGCGCCAGGCCCTCGTACTTGGCCTTGTTCATCGCGAGCACGAAGGTCGCGACATAGAAGGTCGGCGAGCCCGGGATTTCGGTGTGATTCTTGACCAGCTCCTGCACCTTGATCGACGGCACCACTTCCCAGGGCACGACGCAGCCGTCGATGACGCGTTGCGCCAGCGATTCCGGCACCTGCGGGATCGGCATGCCGATGGCGTTGGCACCGAGTGCACGCAGCGCCTCGCCGGCGAGTCGGGTCGGGAAGCGCAGCTTGAGGCCCTTCAGGTCCTCCATCGTCTTCACCGGCTTGTTGGCGTGGATCAGCCCGTGATCATGCGCCCAGAAGCAGATCGGATGGATGTCCTTGAACTCGTCCTTGAGGTGCTCGGCGGCGTAGTCGGTCAGCGCCAGCGAGTTCACCAGCGCCCGCTTGTTCGGCACGAACGGCAGTTCGAACGCCTCGATGCCGGTGAAGCGGCCGGGCGTGTTGCCGGGCAAGGTCCAGACGATGTCGACGACGCCGTCGCGGGCCTGATCGTAGAGCTGGGGCGGGGTGCCGCCGAGCTGCATCGACGGGAAGATGTCGATCTTGATCCGGCCGTTCGATTCGGCGCCGACCTTGTCGGCCCAGGGCTTCAGGAACTTGGAATGCCCGTTCGCCACCGGCGGCAGGAAATGGTGCATGCGCAGCGTCACTTCCTGGGCATTGGCGCGCGTGGCGCGCAGCACGGCGGGCGCAGCCACGGCCGAGCCGGCGAGCGTCAGGAATCTGCGGCGGTCAAAAGTCATCTGTCCCTCCCCGGAAGATCTCGGTTGTTGCGTTCGCCCTGCCGCGGGTCTTCGGCGGCCTGGCCGCCCGTCCCGTCTCGCGTCTTGCACTATTGAGGTGGAAACCGGCCTGAACGCAAGCCGGGAGGCCGTCGTCGACGGCCTCCCGGTCATAATAGTTTCATTTGCAACCAATTGGCAAGCGGCGGAGACGCCGCGCCGGCTCAGGCCAGCGGCGGAATGCGCAGCACCCAGCCCGGCTGGATCAGGTCGGGATCCTTCACCGGCGGCGTGTTGGCCTTGACGATCTCGGTGTACTTGGCGCCCTTGCCCTTGCCGTAGTTCTCCTCGGCGATCTTCCAGAGGGTGTCGCCCTTCTTCACCGTGTAGAACACGGCGGCGGCGGCCTCCTTGTTGACGATCAGCTCCGATTCGACCGAGCCGACACCGGCGGTGTTGCCGATCGCCAGGATGATCTTCTCCGCCTCCTCGGTGCTCAACGCCTTGCCCGAGACCTTCACCTTGTCGCCCGAGACGTCGATCTTGACGTCGGACGGCAGGCCGTGGCCGGCCAGTTCCTTCTGCAACTGATCTGCCGTCGCCGCATTGGCCGGGCTCGACCCGAAGATCTTGGCGCCGGCTTCCTTGATGAAGTTGAACAGACCCATAGCATGCTCTCCTGGCGCGCCTTCCGTTCGACCAGGATTGGTCGAACGCTAGGACTTCACGCAACCCGACAGCCTTGGAGCATGTTCTAGTCGCAAAAGTGGCGTCACCTTGCGGAACACATTCCCGGACGGGCAATCCATCAAGCCCATTTGGAACGACAACTGCAAGACGAAACCTGCTGCTCGCCCTTCCCTCGCGTCGCCGGCGCTGGCAGAACGGAGCCTAACGATGCCGACACCGTGAAAGGCCAGCCATGACTGCTCTTACCCTCGAACAGGCCAGCGTGATCGTCGATGGCGCCTTGAAATATGCCCGCGAGAACGGGCTGAAGCCGCTCGCCATCGCGGTCCTCGACGCGCGCGGCGTGCAGAAATTCTTCCTCGCCCAGGACGGCACCAGCCTGAAGCGCGGCGAGATCGCACTCGGCAAGGCCAATGGCGCGATCGCGCTCGGCGTCGGCCCGCGCACGCTCAACAAGATGGCGATGGAGCGCCCGCACTTCATCAACGGCGTCGCTCTCTCGGTCGGCGGCCCGGTCGTGCCTGTGCCCGGCGGCGCTCTGATCCGCGATGCCGGCGGCAATCTCATCGGCGTCGTCGGCATCTCCGGTGACACCTCGGACAATGACGAGGCGGCGGCACTCGCCGGCATCGCCGCAGCCGGCCTCACCGCCGAAACCGGCGGCTGAGCGCCTCCACCCGCATGCGGCCCGGCCCGCCCGGCCTTGCGCCATGTCGCATTGCAAGGCCGGCGGATTTCCGGCAACGGGGGGCGACCGGCGGCCCTTGAAGCCGTCCTGAGGAACGAAGACCCATGAACATCGCCGCCATCATCGAGGGCGAGACCGTCGAGACCGACGCGCTGATCATCGGCGCCGGCCCCTGCGGCCTGTTCGCCGTGTTCGAGCTCGGCCTGCTCGACATCAAGGCTCATCTTGTCGACATCCTGCCCAAGGTCGGCGGCCAATGCGCCGAGCTCTATCCGGAGAAGCCGATCTACGACATCCCCGGCTTTCCGCTCGTCACCGGCCAGGGGCTGGTCGACAACCTGCTGGAGCAGATCAAGCCCTTCGGCGCGACCTTCCATCTCAACCAGATGATCGAGCAGATCGAGGTGCTCGGCTCAGCCGAGGCCCCGCGTTTCCGCCTGCGCACCGATGGCGGCACGGTGTTCGAGGCCAAGACGGTGCTGATCGCTGCGGGCGGCGGCTCCTTCCTGCCCAAGAAGCCGCCGATTCCCGGCATCGAGGCCTATGAGGGCCGTCATGACGGCGGCGGCGTACACTATGCCGTCCGCAAGATGGAGGTCTTCCGCGACCGCGAGATCCTGATCGTCGGCGGCGGCGATTCGGCGCTCGACTGGACGCTGAACCTGCAGCCGATCGCCAAGCGGGTGACGCTGATGCATCGGCGCGACGATTTCCGCGCCGCGCCGCATTCGGTCGAGCAGATGCGCGCCCTCGTCGCCTCCGGCGCGATGGATCTGCGGCTCGGCCAGGTCCTGGGCCTCAAGGGCGAAGGCAACGACCTGCACGGCGCGATCTGCCGCGACAATGCCAGCGCCGAGTTCGAGATCGCCTGCAATACGATGCTGCCCTTCTTCGGGTTGACGATGAAGCTCGGCCCGATCGCCGACTGGGGCCTGAACCTCCACGAGAACCTGATCCCGGCCGACACCGAGAAGTTCGAGACCAATGTGCCTGGCATCTTCGCCATCGGCGACATCAACACCTATCCCGGCAAGCTGAAGCTGATCCTGTCGGGCTTCCACGAGGCCGCACTCGCCGCCCAGAAGGTCCACCGCTACGTCTATCCGGAGAAGCGGCTGACCTTCCAGTACACGACCTCGTCGAGCGCCCTGCAGAAGAAGCTCGGCGTGGTTTGAGGCTCGCGCCGTCCCCTCTCCCCTTGCGGGAGAGGGCTAGGGTGAGGGGTCGCGCGACAGGAATCGCGAACCCAGCATCCAGACCTTCGAAGACCTGCGCGACCCCTCATCCGGCCCTTCGGGCCATCTTCTCCCGCAGGGGGAGAAGGGAAGTCGCGTCGTGGGTCTACCGCACCACCGATATCGCCGACGCGGACGGCAGCATCTCATGTGCGGCCATGTCGTGCGCCGGGCGCGAGACCGGCTCCCGCGGCACCGGCTGGATGCGCGTCGCCGGCGAGCCCGAGGGACCGCTATGCGTCGGCGCCTCCGCGACCACGCCCTCCTCCTCCGGCGGCGTCACGCGGTCGCGCAGTTCGGCGATCGCGCCCTCCAGAGGGTGGAAGCTGAAGCGGATCTTGTGCGTGCCCGCCGGGACCTGCACGGCCCGGAACAGGACATTGGCCTTGAGGATCTCGACCTCCTGGCCGTCGAGCTCGGCCTTCCACCAGGGATGCCAGATGTCGTTCAGTACGACGAAGCCCGCTTGCGCGCTCGTCACCTCGATCTCGACCACTGTGTTGCGGTAGCGCTTGAGCTTGACCTCGGCATTGCTCGCGACCGGCCCCTCCGGCACGCCGGGCTCCGGCTCCTGGTCGAGCAGGACGACGCGCTGCGGATCGGCGTCCGGCCACTTGCCGGCCGACTTCATTCCATCGAAATCGGCGAGCTCCCAGCCGCCGACGAACATCACGCGCGGCAGCGCCCGCGGGTTCTCGTAGATGTAGCCGTCCTTGGTGTAGGCGACGAGCTTGAGGTCGCCCTCGCGCAGCGAGCGGTCGACCTGGCCGATCGGCACCCGCGTCGCGATGTAGCGCAGGCCGAGGAAGTCGGCGAGGCGGCAGCGATAGGACGGGAACAGCGGCGTGAACACGCGCTCGCCCGGCGCCGCGATCGAATCGCGCGTGCCGACCGCGTCCGAAAAGTCTGCCAGGCGCAGCGGATTGTAGCCCAGCGTGTGGTCGAAGCCGTGGATCATGCCGGCATTGGGCCATTCGAACCCCATGCCGAGCAGCTCGACCCGGTCGCGCCGGGCTGAATCCAACGGCTGCGCCGTGAGCTTCTTCAGCACGGCGACGGTCTCGTTCTTGGTCTCCGGCCTGAGCACGTCGTAGACCTCGGGCGCCAGCGCCGTAGCCTCGTTCGGGCCGTTATTGGCGGCAAGGTCGGCAGCGACGACGCCCGTGATAAACAGGCTTGCGGCAAGCGGGGTCGCAGCGCCGCGCCAGCGCGTCAGCACGACGAGGAGCAGGAGCGCACTGGCGAACCAGGCGGCGGCGGTGGCGCTCGGCAGCCAGGCCTGGCCGAGATGTCCGGCCTGACGCGCTACCAGCAGGGCAACGCCGATCAGTATGGCGATCGCGCCGGCGCCGATGCCGAGATCGCGCCAGATCGCGCCCTGCTTCTCCTCGCTGAGCATGCGATGCAGCAGATAGCCCGAGAGCACGGCTCCGAGCCCGCCGATCAGGAAGGTCGCATCGGCCGGCCGGCGGAACACTTTGACGCCCGGCAGATAGTCATAGGCCAGGTGGAAGACCGGCGTGTAGCGGCCGAGCGCGAACAGCACCATCAACACGAACAGGATGGTGAAGGGCCGGATCGCCCTGTCCCAGAGCCAGCCGCGCGTCAGGCCCGGCACGATCAGCAATAGGAAAGGCAGCGCTCCCAGATAGACCTGCCCCATATTCTTCGAGAGGAAGAGTTCCTTGGCGTTCCAGTCCGGGGCGTAAGGTCCCCAGAATTCGACGGACGGGTCACGCACGCCGAACAGGTCGCCGACGAAGGCGGTCAGCAGCGAGGCCGGGTGCAGCGAGCCCCTGCCGGCTTCGACGAGATCGATGGCGGGACGCGTCGTCGCCTCGGCGAAGAGCCAGGTCCAGAGCAGCGGCACCGCGATGGTGACGATACCGGCAAAGCAGGCGGCCGCGATCGGCGCGAGACTCTCGCGCAAACCCGTCCAGCCCTCGCAGAGCCAGTAGGCCACCACCATGCCGATCAGGATATAGGCGCCGAGCAGCGCGACCTGGTCGGGCTCGAGCACCATCATGCCGGCGGAAAAGCCGGCGAGCAGCCCATAGCGCAGCGAGGCGCGCTGCAGCATCCGCGCCGTCAGCCAGAACGACAGTCCGAAGAAGGCAAAGCTGGCGATCTGCCCGACATGCTGGACCCGCCAGGCGGCCGAAGCGCCGAAGGCGAAGACCAGCGCCGCGAGCAGCGCGCCGGCCGGATGCCAGTCGCGGTCTCGGAAGAACATCAGCATGGCGAGCCCGCCGACCAGCAGATGCGCCAGCACATAGGCATCGACCGCGCGGAAGCTCGGCGAGGGGTTGAACAGCGCCAGCAGGATCGCCGGCGAGAAGATCAGCGATTGCGGGTCGGCGACCTGCGGCGAGCCGGCGAAGACGTTGTGCGTCCAGAACGGCGACTGCCCCGAATGCAGCGCCTGCGCCAGGAACTGGATCTGCGCCTGGAAATGCGCCTTGGCGTCGAACGGAATCGTCACCGCCCCCGACAGCCAGGGCCAGCACAGCGCCACCCAGGCGCAACAGAACAGCGCAGCCGCCAGCCAGTAGCTGGAGCCCGATCTCCAAACCGCTTTCAACTGGACCCCCAAGGCCCCTGGCGCACCCGGCGCGCATGATCACGCGCCGATCACGCCGATGTGATCACGTTCGACGATGATGGTTCCGCGATGAACCGAAACTGAATGAAACTGAACGCTGTGGATCAGGCGCCCGACTGTGGCGTGGCAGCGTCACCATGCCGCGCCGGCGCGGCGGAATCAGCGCTTCTGCGCTACCCAGGCGGCGAGGACGCGCCGCTCGTCCGCGGTCATCCCCGAGAGGTTGTTTGGCGGCATGGCATGGGTCAGCACCGCCTGCACGCCGATGGCGCGGCGCTGGCGGGCGATCAGCTCGGGTTCGTGCAGGAAGACGCCCTTGGGCGCGATCCCGATGCCTGGCCAGGACGGCTCGGGCGCATGGCACATGGCGCAGCGGCCGGTGACGATGTTGGCGACCTCCGGCGAAGGCGGCACCAGACCGGCGAGCATCACCGGCTTCACCGGATCAAGCGGCTTCAGGCCGAGCCGCTCGCGGCCGCCGGGCGAGGACGCCATCGCCACCCAGAAGGCGAGCCAGAGCGCAAGCGCTGCCACGGCCCAGGTCCACCAGGGCGATTTGGCATGGTCGGCATGGCGGACATTGTAGAAATGCCGGATCAGCGCGCCGGCGACGATGATCAGCGCGACGAGCGCCGGGATCACCGCCGAATTGGCGTAGGTCACCGGGTAATGGTTCGCCAGCATCAGGAACAGCACCGGCAGGGTGATGTAGTTGTTGTGCAGCGAGCGCTGCTTGGCCTGCTTGCCGTATTTCGGATCGGGCGTCTCGCCGGCGACCATCGCGGCGATGGTCTTGCGCTGGCCCGGCATGATCACGAAGAAGACGTTGGCCGACATGATCGTCGCCATCAGCGCGCCGGTGTGGATCAGCGCGCCGCGCCCGGAAAAGACCGAGGCGAAGGCCCAACTGGCGGCAACCACATAGCCGAAGCCGAGCACGCCGAGCACGACATCGTTCTTGCCGAGCGGTGATTTGCAGAGCAGGTCGTAGAACAGCCAGCCGCCGGCCAATGCGGCGATGCCGATCGCGCCCGCCGCGAAGGGCGAGAGCGCCATCACCGCCGGGTCGATCAGGTAGAGCTCGGACTGGGCGTAATAGACCCAGACCAGGAGGAAGAAGCCGGAGATCCAGGTCCAGTAAGCCTGCCATTTGTGCCAGGTCAGCTCCTTCGGCAGCACCTCCGGCGCGACCAGGTATTTGCGCATCGCATAGAAACCGCCGCCATGAACCTGCCAGGCGAGGAACTGCGTCGGCTGGCCGGATTCGGTCTTCGGCGCATCGGGCGCGGCCCTGAGCGAGGCGTCCAGGTGGATGAAGAAGAAGGACGAGCCGATCCAGGCGATCGCCGCGATCACATGCAGCCAGCGCAAGAGCTGGCTGCCCCATTCCATCAAATAGGCCTCAAGCACGGGCGGGCTCCGATCGGGGCCGCATGCGCGCGAATTGACAGGGCGGAATCCGGGAGGGAACTTGCATCGCAGTCCAGACTAGGTTCGCAGCCTTGGAAGGCAAGCAGCATTCCAGCTGCTCAGCGCAGCTTCAACGAGAGGTTATAGGCCATGGGGCGTCTGTCGACGCATGTGCTCGACACGGTCAACGGCAAGCCGGCCGTGGGCGTCGCGATCGCGCTCGACGCGCTGCTGCCGGACGGCAGCCGCAGCCGCATCGCCGATGTGGTGACCAACGCCGATGGCCGTACCGATGCGCCCCTGCTCACCGGCAAGCTGCCGGTCGGCAGCTATGAGCTGACCTTCGCGATCGGCGACTATTTCCGGCATCTCGGAACGAAGCTGCCCGAGCCGGCCTTCCTCGACCTCGTACCGATCCGCTTCGCCATCGCCGAGCCGAATGGGCATTACCACGTGCCCCTCCTCGCTTCGCCATGGAGCTATTCGACCTATCGCGGCAGCTGAAAAACGGACCTGTCGCCAACGGCTTGGCGGCCGCCCCTGACTCACCCTCGCATGGACTTGAATCACCTGATGAGCACGACTTATCCGCGCGACCTTGTCGGCTATGGCCGGAGCGCCCCGCACCCGCATTGGCCGGGGCAGGCCCGGATCGCGGTGCAGTTCGTGGTCAATTACGAGGAGGGCGGCGAGAACAATATCCTGCACGGCGATGCCGCCTCGGAGGCCTTCCTCTCCGAGATCGTCGGCGCCGCGCCCTGGCCCGGCCAGCGCCACATGAACATGGAGTCGATCTACGAATACGGCTCGCGCGCCGGCTATTGGCGGCTCTGGCGGATGTTCACGCAGCGCAACCTGCCGGTCACAGTCTTCGCGGTGGCCTCGGCCCTGCAGCGCTATCCCGAGATCGTTTCGTCGATGCAGGAGGCCGGCTGGGAGATCGCCACCCACGGCCTGAAATGGATCGACTATCGCGACGCCCCGGCCGAGCTCGAGCGCGAGCACATCGCCGAGGCC